>CANJSF010000004.1 GCA_947476925.1 Rhodospirillaceae bacterium
CCGGGCGGCTGTCTAGGTATCTTGCCCTTTGGCGGGACGAGTCTTATGGTCCGGCGCATTGCGCCCCAGGGCGCATGCCTGTCAGGCCCGGCGCCGGATTAGCTCAGGGGTAGAGCAACCGCCTTGTAAGCGGTAGGTCAAGTGTTCGAATCACTTATCCGGCACCATTATTTATCAATGAACTAGGCCGCCACTCCCCCGAGCAGTCATTTTGCCTGGGAGACGCGGGGCGATCATCAAAACACGATCCCTCGCAGCTCGCACGTGACGAGCCGCTGTTTCACCAACGAGCTAACTTTCCATCCCGGACAAAGGTTCGGTGTGGCATTGAGTAAAATTGAACGGCTTAGAAAGCTCAGCGATAGGCAACCCTGCACAGCAGGTGGGATTGATTTGATAACTCTCGTTTCGCTTTATGGATTTTCCGCATCTAGATTGCTCTTATATTTCATCCGTATTCTCAAGCGGGACGCAAAATAACGAGCCCATATAAATATGACGGATCATCTTAAACGAGCATTCAAACTCAATGAGCAAGGGCGCTGGGCAAGAGCCGAGGTGGCTTGTCGAGACGCGGTCGCCGCTGATTCTGGGAACGCGATTGCTTGGCAGTTGCTAGGAACACTTTGCCTCAGAAATGCTCGCATTACTCAGTCAGTATACGCGTTCTCAAAAGCTCACGCGCTGACGCCAAACGATCCAAACCTAGCAGTGAATTTCGCATCAGCATTGCGCATCGCCGCGAGATACGACGAAGCCATAACTTTGTTGGAATTCGCTCTATCGCAGAAGCCGAACACGCCCGAAGCGCACCTCACACTGGCTCAATGCCTTACTGGGTTAAATCAGCACGCAAACGCTGATGAATCCTATCAGAGCGCATTAACTCTTCGACCGGCTTGGCCACAGGCTCTCGAGGAGCGTGCTTTCTGCCTGCGCCGCCTTGGGCGAAACGACGACGCTTTGGACCTTGCGAAGCAAGCTTTGCGTCTCGATGGAAATCGAGCCTCCTGTCTTCGCCTCGTTGCAGACTATTTGCAGGAATCTGGTCAGCTAGCCGATGCGGTCGAACACTATGAGCGTTCTATTCAATTTGATTCCAATGACGGCCACACGCACAACAACCTCGGTCTGACATTGATGAAACTTGGCGAGTGTGAGCGGGCTGCTCAGTCGCATCGCCGAGCCGTTGAATTGATTGGCAACGATCCAGTGATTCAATATGACTTAAGCTTAGCGCTGCTAGCATTGGGTCGGCTCGCTGACGGCTGGCCGCTATATTCGGCACGACACGCATTACCTGGCAACTTGCTCGGCCAGCGAAAACATCGCGTCGCGCGTCTGTCGGGGCATGCTGTAAAGGATCTCTCTCTTTTTGCCTGGACCGATCAAGGAGTCGGCGAGGAGATTATGTTCGCCCAGCTTGTCCCGGATCTCATCAGTCGGGGCGCGAAGTTAACGTTAGAGTGTGAACCTAGGCTTGTTTCCCTGTTTGCACGCTCTTTTCCCGAGGTGAAGGTTGTATCGCGAGAACTGGGGCCCAACTTGGATAATGAATTGGGGTGCGCCGCTCAGCTTGCGTTGGCCGACACCGCGGCGTGGTTACGACCAAGCCTGGCATCCTTCCCCAATCACATGGGCTACCTTGTCGTTGACCGCGCGCTTCTTGCCTCACTGAAGGCCCGATATCGAAAGACAACGACAAAACTCACCGTTGGTTTGGCCTGGAGAACCGCTGCTGCGGCAAAACTCGCTGAACATAAATCTGTTGCTTTGGATCAATGGGGGCCCATCCTCAGCCAACCAAATGGCTCATTTGTGAGTTTACAATACGGGGACGTTGCACAGGAAATTGATCAAGCAAACGAAAAGTTCCGCGTCTCGATTTTTCACGATCGTGAAGTTGATCCGATGGCCGATCTCGACTCATTTGCAGCACAAGTGGCTGCAATGGATCTTGTCATCACCACGAGCAATGCCACAGCTCATATGGCCGGGGCCTTAGGCATTCCGTGCTGGGTTGTGTTACCCAGCGGCGCAGGTCGGTTGTGGCATTGGTTTGTCGAACGAAACGACAGCCCCTGGTACCCTTCTGTTAAACTTTATCGGCATTCGTGGGGTAATGATTGGACGGCAGTTCTCAGCCAAATCGGCACAGCTTTGGCGGGCATCGTGAAGCCCGCGCAAACCGACGAGCATAACAAATGAGCACACTTCCCATTCGTCAGCCCATAGAAAAAAGGCCATTTCTTGAGTGTGGAGTGTAAAATTTTCCGACACCTATTTCGTTTCACGGACTCTAGGAAACCCAATGCCTTTGCGGGTTCTACTACTATTGCGCGTTGTTCAGAGTGTCGGAAAATTTTACACTTCTGCAGAGTCCGATTCTCTAAGCTTTTGATTATTCACATAAAAAAAATCTGGCATGAAAATTGCTTGTTTTGCCGGTATTAGCCCCAGGAGTTCTCCATGAAGTTTACGTTTCTGGCCACCACCGCAATTGCCACGGCAGCGCTTACTGGTGTCGCGTCGGCCGCTCCCATTACGTTTTATTACACTGGAACAATTAGCAGTGTGAGCAATCTTTCGGCAACGTTCTCAACTGGCCAAGCCGTCAGCGGAAGTTTTACTTTTGACGGTTCTGTGCCGGTTTATGTTTCAAGCGTCGCCTTTTCGTTATACCAATCGCCGACTTCTGGAACATTGAATTTGGCCGGTGTCACTGGCGGTGTTCAATCACCTAATACATTTATCGGTGTTCGCAATTCAGCGCCCGGTAGCGTACGGACGATTTCAGCCTGGGCAGCCTAACCGGAACTTTGTCTGGCCAGATCAGCGTTTCGAATGTGCTCACGCCCGTGCTGCTTAATGTCGCAAACGTAGGCATCAATCTCAATGACCCGACCGGAACAGCGTTTTCGACAACCAACCTGCCGCTCACCCCTCCAAATCTTGCAAATTTTTCAAATTCCACTGGATTTGCCCAACTTTTTGAATCCGTCGGACCGGACCAAGGTAGATTTGGGTTCGTCAACTTCAATCTTACTACTTTGACATCGAGTCCTGACCCAGTGCCTGCACCTGGAGCTCTCGCGCTCTTGGGCCTCGGCCTGCTCGGCGTCGGCGGTCTGCGCCGCAAGAAAGTCACCTAACCAAATCTGAGAAATCGCGAAACAATTTAAAGGCCCCGCAGAAATGCGGGGCCTTTTGCATTGATGGCGACATGAATTAGTACGTTAGTTTCTCAATCGTCACGGCTCAGTACGGCGCAGCGCGGTTTGGAAGGTTCGGCAGCAGCTAACCTGCAAGTGGTAGGTCAGGTGTTCGAATCACTGATCGGGCACCATTATTCCTTATTTTACAAGTGGATATCGCCCGTAGGTTCGCAAATCGGGCATAGATCGTGTCTGCGCATCTATGGGTTGTGCGCCCCGCCGTTCCCCAAGATAATATAGCCGCAGAAAAATTGAGACGTTGCGGTCATAAGCGACGATCACTTTCAAAGCATGTTGGTTGTTGGGGTCTGTTTTTCATTGAGCATGCGCGCTCCGCATATACTCGTGGTCGAAGATGATCGCTTCGTACGCGAACTGGTCGAGATTTATCTCGCGGCCGACGGTTATCGCGTCTCAGCGGTGGCCGATGGCGCAGCCATGCGCGACGCATTGGCGAAAGACCGTGCCGACTTGGTCGTCATGGATCTCAAACTTCCCGGCGAAGATGGCCTAACCCTCACGCGTTATTTGCGCAGCCACTATCAAATTGGCATTGTCATTCTCACCACACGCAATGATGCAGTCGATCGCGTGGTGGGTCTTGATAGCGGCGCCGATGATTACGTCACCAAGCCCTTTGATCAACGCGAGTTGTTGGCCCGTATTCGCAGCGTGTTGCGGCGCGTGGCAACAGCAGGCGGTCAAGCCCGTCCAGCTCCGACAGGTGCCGATAGTCGTGATGTGATCTTCCAAGGGTTCCGGCTCGACGTCGACAACAATGTCCTCGTCTCGCCGACAGGGCATCACATCGAGCTAACCACGAAGGAAGCTCTCCTTCTCGCCCACTTGGCCCGCAACTCAGGCAAGGTCATGTCGCGAGATATGTTGATGGATTTAGTGCTGCAGCGCTCGCGAGATCCGCTTGACCGCAGTATCGATATTTTGGTCACGCGCGTTCGGCGCAAGATTGAGACGGACCCGAAAAAACCATCATTGATCAAAACAATTCGCGGCTCAGGCTACGTGCTGGCCAACACCGCGGCTGAATCAATCTAAGCGGCTTACATCCGCATTAATGGCTGCAAGACGCGGGCAAAAAGGCCCGTGGGCTTAAGCTCGCCACGTGTGACAACCAAACAAATGCAATCACCCTGGTCTTCGGCCACGGGTTGATGCTGTATCTCTGTGTTGGCGGTCTCAACATCACCGCGGCGGTAAATGCCAAACGAGTCGCGATAGCTGCCCGACAACACCATGGTGAACTCTTCGTCCTCATGGCCATGGTGCGGCATGCGTGTGCCTGACGCGATACGCATCAAGCCAACTTTGGCTCCACTTTTGTCGTTTAAGATTCGGGCGTAGCGAACGCCGGGCCCCATCCATTGCCATTTCAATGACTCAACGCCGCCAGGCACATAGGCCCGCAGCGGCTGTGGCAACAATGGGTCGGCCATATTGCTATTGGCGGCAGGATCAAAGCGAATGTCACTGCGCACTTTGGTTGTTTCAATCGAAGGCTTGTTCCCGGCAATCATCAGCAGCAAATCATCTGCCGTGACCGACACTGGCACTGTGGGGCGCATCGCATCCATCAACTCGCCGCCAATCGCTTCAGCAGCCTGCACGGTTGCACGGCATTGGGGGCAAAGGGCTAAGTGGGTTGCCACTAAAACCGAAGTGGGCTCATCAAGCGTGCCTGCCGCATAAGCCAGCAGTGCGTCTTCGCTTGGATGGTGCAAGAGATTGCTCATTCTTCTTTTTCTCCGAGTGCCGTACGAATGCGGCGCATAGCTAATCGTAAACGTGACTTCACTGTTCCTAATGGCAAATCCAGCTGCTTGGCGATTTCGCCATGCGGCTTGTCTTCAAAAAACGACAACTTCACCACCTCAGCCTGTTCTTCGGGGAGGCTGTCCAGCGCACCGCGCACACGAACGCTCATTTCGCCGGCTTCCATCGAGTCATCAGCCGCTTGCTCGCGATCGGGAACAAAAGCCGGATCATCCGGGTCAAACTCGGGACGGCGACTTTTGCGAATAGCGTCGATGCGCAAATTACGCGCAATCGTAAAAATCCAAGTTCCGGCCGATGCTTTGCTAGGATCGAACATGCCTGCTTTGCGCCATAGCGACAGCATTGTTTCTTGGGCAATTTCTTCGGCTTGCCCGTCGTCGGCCCCATGTCGCATCAGGTAGCTTTTGACGCGTGGCGCGTAATGGCCGAATAGCTGAGCAAACGCTTGCTTGTCTTGGCGTTGGGCGACAGCCAAAACTAGGCCAGAAAAATCTGGGCTGAGAACGGCGTTGGCCTCGGGTGCGGCAATTGGAATCATGGCTTTGGGCAAGCGCTGAGGAGCCGGGCTTGATCGGAAGCCAAAACCCGCCAAACTTGGCGAGTTGTCCAATGTGAGCGATTGCAGCAAAGGCGGTCTCCTGGAGAGCGTGCTGTTACCGCTTTATTACGGGCCTGCCAGCGTCTTGGATCAGCCGTCCGCAACACCGGGTGAACCGGGGCCCTGCTTTGTGCGTACAAAAACAAAGAAAAGTGTGGTTTCGCGTGCATCCGACTGTCACAGAAAAACGTTGAATCTCAGTGCTTTCGGCATATTAACTGATTCTGGTTTAGGCACGAAAGCGTTGTTTTCTGAAAGTTAAGTAGGGCTCTAAAAACATCGGCACAAGCCGGTGTAACCTTTAAGATAATAGTGGCGTGACGATTGTAAGGTATTCAATGCGAGACAGCGAACGTTTAAACATTGCCATTATCGGCACAGGGGTTTCTGGCCTGTCGGCCGCGTGGCTGCTCAACCAACACCACAATATTACGGTTTATGAGAAGGACCAATGGGTTGGCGGTCATTGTAACACTGTGGATGTGCCGTTTCTGAGTCAGGACCGCGAGAGCATTATCCCGGTTGATACTGGCTTTATCGTTTATAACCACAAAACCTATCCAAACCTCACCGCCCTATTCGAAACGATGGGGGTCGCGACCGAGGCCAGCGAGATGTCGTTTTCGGCCTCGCTCAATAGCGGCAAGTTCGAATATTCCGGCAATACAATCTGGTCGATGCTGGCCCAGAAACGCAACCTGATCCGCCCTCGCTTCTGGCACATGGTAATGGATATCATGCGGTTTTACCGCGATTGCGTGGCCGATGCCGCCAACACAAAAAACGCCGGCCTGAGCCTGGGGGAATACTTATCGTCGCACAGCTATACCGATGCATTTTTGCGCGACCATCTGTTGCCCATGGGCAGCGCCATTTGGTCATCGTCGCTCAAAGACATGCGCGCCTACCCGCTTGCCTCGTTTGTCCGGTTTTTCAAGAACCACGGCCTATTAGAACTCCAAGACAAAAAGCGCCCGCAATGGCGCACCGTGACGGGCGGAAGTCGCGCCTATGTAAAAAAACTCACGGCCTCATTTGTCGACAAGATTAAGTTGAACTGCCCTGTTCGCGCAGTCACTCGCACGTCAAATGGCGTGAACGTCACAGCGGCTGACGGATCGGTTGCAACATACGATCATGTCGTTATGGCCGCGCACTCCGACCAGTCGCTGCGATTGCTGACAGATGCCAGCGCACTGGAACGCAAGTTGCTGGGTGATATTCGCTACGAGAAAAACCAGGCAATTCTGCATAAAGATGAAACCATGATGCCCAAACGCCGCCGCGCGTGGGCCAGCTGGAATTACATTTCAGAATCCGGCGACAGTGATGCGCGGTTGGTGTGCCTGACCTACTGGATGAACCGCCTGCAAAACATCGACGAGAAATTGCCTGTTTTTGTCACCCTTAACCCGCACCGCATGCCAAAATCAGAAACGGTGATCGCGCGTTTTGATTACGAACACCCCATCTTCGACCAGGCTGCACTTGAAGCTCAAAAGCAGCTTTGGAGTATTCAAGGGACAAACCGCACTTGGTTTTGTGGCGCTTACTTCGGCCACGGCTTCCACGAAGATGGCTTGCAGTCTGGCCTTGCCGTCGCTGAGGCTTTGGGCGGCGCACGCAGGCCCTGGACCGTGAGCGACGAATCAGGGCGTATCTATTTGCAGGCCACAGCGGCGTGACAACCTCCGCCGAACGCTCATTCGCGTCATGTTTTTACACCGGCCAAGTGATGCACCGCCGGGTGCGTCCGCGCAAACACAAGCTATCGTACCGAGTCTTTTCGATGTTGGTGGATCTTGACGAATTGCCAACGCTTGATCGCGACGTCGCGAAATTCGGATACAACCGATTCAATCTTTTCAGCTTTTATGACCGCGATCACGGCACATGCGGCAACGAGCCATTAAAGCCTTGGGTGCTGGGCGAGTTGGCAAAGGCGGGCATCGACACAAACAATGGCCCAGTCCGTCTACTGTGCTATCCGCGCATTCTGGGTTACGCGTTCAATCCACTGAGCGTCTATTTTTGCTATCGCCCGAACGGTGAGCTTGCCGCGATATTGCATCAGGTCAACAACACGTTCCATCAGCGCCACTCGTACCTGTTCCCGGTCAACGCAACGGCCGGTGAGATTGTTCGGCAAACCTGCGTCAAAGAATTATACGTTTCGCCATTCATCAAAATGGGCATGACCTACAACTTCCGCATTCAGCCGCCGACCGAGAATATCGCGGTGGCAATCCACGAATCCGACGCTGACGGCGCTCTGTTATTTGCGTCTTTTTCGGGCGACCGAAAACCCTTCTCGGCCAAGGTTCTTTGGCAATTATTTTGGTCGTACCCATTAATGACGCTGAAGGTTATTGGCGGAATCCATTGGGAAGCATTAAGGTTATGGATCAAAGGGGTACCGCTGGTTCAACGACCAGCACCGCCCCCAGAGCCGGTGACCGTGATTCATGGGTAAAGCCGGACATAGAGGGAGCATCCGATGAGTGAGGCGACAGCGCGCAGCACTGCCGCAAACCGCGACGTTTTTCATCGCGGCAATCCGCTGATTCAAAAAGCCATCAACGTGGTCAGCCGCCTGGAAACCGGACGGCTGAGCATCACCATGCCCGATGGCAGCGAATACGAGATGTCGAGCAACACCAATCACGGCCCCCACGCCGTGGTGCACATTCGCCGGTGGCGCGCTCTGCGCCGATTCTGGAGCCAAGGCGATACGGGCTTTGTTGAATCCTACATGGATGGCGATTGGGATAGCCCTGAGCTTTCCAACATTATCGAATTGGCGACGCTGAATGCGGACTCTTGGAACGCCAGCGCCCTCGAGAACTTTTTCACCCGCCTGTGGCATCGCGTCGCCCACGTGATGCGGGCCAACACCAAGACCGGTTCGAAACGCAACATCGCCGCGCACTACGATTTGGGGAACGATTTTTATCAGCAATGGCTGGACCCGACGATGACCTACTCGTCGGCGTACTTTGAAAGCGACAATCAACCCATCTCTGAAGCGCAGCTGCGCAAATACCGGCGCATTGCCGACATGCTGGAGCTGAAACCCGGACACCGGGTGCTGGAAGTGGGGTTCGGTTGGGGCGGATTTGCGGAAGTGGCTGTGAAAGAATACGGCGCACACCTGACAGGACTTACGCTGTCAAAAGAGCAGCACAAGTTTGCGTCTGAACGTATGCAAAAATTGGGGTTGTCCGACAAAGTCGACTTCCGGATGCAAGATTACCGCGATACGCAAGGAACATTCGACCGCATCGCCTCTATCGAAATGTTCGAGGCCGTGGGAGAAGCCAACTGGCCGCGCTATTTCCAAATGATCCGCGATCGGTTGGTGTCGGGCGGCAGTGCGGCGCTGCAAATTATCACCATCGCCGAAAATCGCTTTGAGTCCTATCGCAAGGGCTCAGACTTCATTCAGCGATATATCTTCCCTGGTGGCATGCTGCCGACGGTGGAGATTCTCAAGCAACAGTTCAGCCATGCCAAACTGCAGTTGGCCGACACCGATATGTTTGGCATGAGCTACGCCAAAACCTTGCGGGTGTGGCGCGATAAGTTTTTGGGCTCGTGGTCGTCGATCCAACCACTGGGCTTTGACGAACGCTTCCGCCGCATGTGGGAAATGTACCTCGCCTATTGCGAAGGCGGCTTTCGCGCCAAAAGCATCGACGTGGGGCAATTTAAACTGGTGAAGAGCTAATCATCGTTTGAAATCCTTGCGCGCGGTCTTAACGTACAAACCATCATGACCGCACCGTCTGTTCCCACTTCGCGCATCGCGCTGTATGCCCTGCCCGGCTTTGCGCTGGCCATGCCGACGATTCCCGCGGCGGTGTTCTTGCCATCGGTTTACGGCACCGAACTCGGTTTGGCTGCAGCGGGCGCGGCGCTGCTGCTGGCCCGTACCACCGATGTGATCACCGACCCCTTGGTGGGCGCGCTCAGCGACCGCTGGCGTTCAAAATTCGGCCGTCGCAAGCCCTGGATTTTGCTGGGCGCACTTTTGGCTGGCTATGCATTGATTATGCTGTTTCAGCCGCCCCAGGGCGTGACCACAGGTTACGTCACCCTGTGGGCGGTTCTGCTGTACCTGGGCTGGACCATGATCAACGTGCCCTACACCGCCTGGGGTGCTGAGATGAGCGGCGAATACAACGAACGTGTGCGCATCACCTCGGCGCGCGAGGGCGTGATGCTGCTAGGTATTTTTGCGGCTGGAACCGTGCCGGTATGGGCGGCCAGCGCGGGCTACAGCGAGCGCGACGCCCTGGCTATGATTAGCTGGATGGCCGTGATTGCTGGCGGTCCATTTATATTGGCCATGCTGTGGCGCGTGCCCGACCCTCTGCCGCGCGAAGCTGCCGACACCACGCCCTGGACGATTAAGGGCATCATTTCGGGCACCCAAGGGCTGTCAAACAACAAGCCGTTCCTGCGGCTGTTGGCGGCTTGGTTAATCAACGGGTTTGCCAACGGCATTCCATCCACGCTTTTTTTGCTGTTCCTCGAGTTTCGCCTGCAGGCCGATCAAACCGAGCGCGGCATTTTGATCTTGGTCTATTTCCTGGCCGCCGTGCTGGCGATCCCGCTATGGAGCGCTGTCAGCCTCAAGGTTGGCAAGCACCGCGCCTGGTGCTTTGCCATGATGCTCACCTGTGCGGCGTTTATTTGGGTGCCCCTGCTGCCACCAGGGGCCATGATCGCCTTTGGCCTGGTGTGCGTGGTGACCGGCGTGGGCCTTGGCGCAGACCTAGCCCTGCCGCCCGCTTTGCAGGCCGATGTCATCGATTTCGACACTTTGCGCAACAGGCAGCAGCGCGCCGGGCTGTTCTTCGCGTTGTGGAGCATGGCCACCAAACTGGCTCTGGCCCTAGCCGTGGGACTAACCTTCCCACTGCTTGATAGCCTGGGTTTCGACCCCAAAGCGGCGGTCAACAGCCCGTCCGCATTGTGGTCGCTGGCGGTGATCTATGCCTGGGTCCCTGTCGTACTAAAGCTGGTAGCGATTGCGTTGGTTTGGGCATTTCCCCTGACAGCCGCGCGCCAGCGTCTGATGCGGAAACGTTTAGATACGCTGGCGGCGCGAACAGTCTAAGGAGATAAAAATGTTCAAAACTATTGCTTCTTTCGCAGCGCAAAAACTGCCCGCGACCATCGTATTGGCGATGGCCGTAGCGCTTTCAGGATGCAGCTCGTCGATGAAGCCCGAAGATTTCGCCAACAAACAGCCCCGATTTGTGATCGAGGACTATTTCACAGGCAAAACCAAGGCCTGGGGAATATTCCAGGACAGATTTGGCAATCTCAAACGCGAGTTTGTGGTCGACATCACCGGCTCGTGGGATGGCAAGCAACTCATTCTCGATGAACGCTTCCTGTACTCAGACGGCGAAAAAGAACAGCGCGTCTGGACGATCAGCAAACAGGACGAGAACAATTATACCGGAACGGCTGGCGGCGTGGTCGGCATCGCCAAGGGCAAAAGCTTCGGCAATGCATTGAACTGGGCTTACGACTTTGACCTCAAGGTCGGGGATGGCACGTTGCGCGTTCACTTCAACGACTGGATGTTCCTGCAGCCCGACGGCATGATGCTGAACAAAGCCGAAGTCTCGAAGTTCGGCATTCACTTGGGCACCGTTACCTTGGCGTTCCGTCAGGTCGGCAAAGAAGCACTAGCCAGCGCAGCCGCCCCGCAAATCGTCGAAGGCATGCGAAACGCGGCGGAATAAGGCTGCCGCGTCGCTACACGCCTGTCGTCTTTTTCACCACCCAGAAATATGCGCTGTAGGGCAGCATCCTGAGAATCTTCAGGATCAGCACAAATGGCGTGGGGAACGCGATTTCGAATTTGCGTTTATTCATACCGTCGAAAATCGCTTTGGCAGCGTCTTCGGGTTCCATCAGGAACGGCATCGGGAAATCGTTTTTGTCCGTCAGGGGCGTGCGCACAAAGCCCGGATTGATCACCGACATCGTTACACCCGCCGCTGCTAACTCCGGCTTTAAGCCTTCGCACATATTGATCAGCGCAGCTTTGGTAGCGCCATAAGCCGACGCTTTGGGCAGACCGCGATAGCCCGCCACCGACGAGACAACCGCAATGTGCCCGCGGCGGCGATCCATGAACGCCGGTATCACAGCCGACAGCCCGTTGATCGACCCGAGGTAATTGATCTCCATCAGCGTGCGAAAGGGCGCCACCGAGAACGTGCGCGCTTCGTTGGGGATATGCGCGCCCGCATTGAAGATCACTTGGTCGAGCGGGCCAATGGTATTCTCGACCTCTTTGAACGCTTGTTTGACGGCGTCTTGGTCGGTGACATCGCACACAAACGGCGAAATTTTACCGGGCAGTTTGGCATCAATAGCCGCACGCGACACTTCGTTTAGGTCGGCCGCCGTGCGTGCGCTAACAGCCACGCCCCAGCCGCGCGCGGCGTATTCCAGCGCAACCGACCGCCCAATGCCCTTTCCCGCCCCGGTAATCCACAGCCGACCAGGCAGTGATGATGGTTCCATTAACTCGGTCCTTTGAGGGGTTGCGTTGCAGGCTCGTCGCCTGCCACTGCGTTGGCCGGGCCGGCGGCCAAGCCGCACTCGCGACAGCGGTATTCGATAGGCGTGCCATCGCGCGCTTTGAAACGCATTTTGACCCAACGATTATTGGCGTCGTACCACACTTCGGTATCGCGCAATTGGCCGGTATATTCGAAGTGATCGGCATCGACCGAGCCTTGCGCCGTCTCGACGCGCTCGATGCCGCGATTGACAATCACAACCTGATCAAGCTTGCCCGTAAGCGTATTCAAAATGGTTTTGGAATTTACTTGGCCACGATGCCAATGGTTGGTGGGAAACACCCACGACGACGCAATGAACGAGCCCTTGGGGCCATCAACTTTAAAAAGATCATCTTCCAGCCGCGCGGTCACTTTAGACACTTTGCCGTTGTCATCGACATTCACAGCAAGCGCCTGCAACTGGCCTTTGCGCCACACGTCGGTGGAGTTGTACTCAAAGCTGTAAGCATTAAAAAACAACACATCGACGGCGATGGTCATTTTTGACACAACCGTGAGATCATCGCCCGTGCGGGTAAAGCTGGTGCGATGTTCGCCCACCTTGCTGTTCTTGCGGTAGATATCGAACACAATATCACCGCCGTACAACGCAATTGGGTCCACATCTGGAATTTCCGCTGGCGGTGGTGGACTGACGTTCTGCACGTCGAGCAGCATTTTGTCAGGCGCTGACACATTGCTCGGCGGTGCGTCTTGGGCCTGCGCAAAGGCGGCGCAACACAGCAACAGGCCAGCAAAAGCGAGGGGTTGGAAAAGTCGGAGGGCGCGTGGGGGCGTCATGGCTTTCCGATTTTTGACGTTACTGACAGTAATACTACCACATACGCATCTGATAGGCATATGGATGCCTTGATCAGATCACTTTGGCGCGATATCCAAGGCCTCGTATACCGGCACGCGCAGTTTCACTGCATAATTCTTAATTCGTGCTGCAACCACCGATAGATCCGTCACTTCGTACAGAAACAGGCTGGGCGCAGAATCGCGCACTTTGGCGGCCAGTTCCTGCATCATCGCGCGACGCTTTTCGACGTCGAACTCCAGGCCCGTGGCCGCCATTAAGGGCATCCATGACGGATCGCAGAAAAATGCGCTGGGTTTGTCGCACGAATGATACGAAATCGAGCGAATGGCATCGTAATACGGCGCGCTATTCCACGACAGGCCGAAAAGCTCGGTATCAAAGGTGTTCGTATTATATTTGCGAAGCCAATCGCCAAACAATGTTGAGCGCATTTCCAACTCGACGCCGACTGCGCGCAAATCTTGCTGCACTAAGGGCAAAAAACCCACATCGCCCGGCAGCCCGCTGGTGACAATTTCAGAACTAAGTTTCAAACCTTTGGCATAGCCCGCCTCAGCTAACAACGCTTTGGCTTTGGCGGGGTCGTACGGATAGGGTTTGAGTTTAGGGTTGTAGCCAAACGTCGTTGGTGTTGCGCCCTGCCCGGCCGGCTTCATTGTGCCGCGCATAACGACGGTGGTGATCACGTCCTTGTTCACGGCATAATTCAACGCTTGGCGCACGCGCAGGTCTTGGACGGCCTTATTCTTGGCCTGGGTTGTTACAAAGCCAAACCCGTAAACTTGCGATGTCGGTGAGACAACGGTTTGAAAATCTGTGCCTTCGAACTGCGAGGCTTGTTCGGGCGAGATAGCGATCACCACATCGATTTGACCTGACATCAGCGATTGAATTCGCGACGTTGGGTCAGGGATGACGGTAAAGACAATTCGATCAATGTTGGGTTTGCGCCAGGACGAACGGTTGGCCTCGACAACAATTCGACCGCCACCTTCTTTCCACGTCTTGAGTGTAAACGGCCCCGTGCCCACAGGTGTGAGCGTAAACTTCTCAGCCCCGAGTTCAGTAAAGGCTTTGGGGGCCAGGATAGCCGCAGCCGTGAGACGCTTGGGCAAGACCGCGTCGGGCTTGTCGGTCAGCACATCAACCGTCATGTCATCAACGCTGCGGACATCGACAATATTTGCGACTTCGCCGCCAACAACTGTGCGTCGACCCGCTTCGCTGATCAGCCACTTCAGCGTCGTTACGACGGCGGTCGCATCCACTAGTTCGCCGTTGGAGAATTTAATATTGGGCCGCAAAACGAACCGCCAGCGCGTGGGCTCGACCGCCTTCCACGACAGCGCCAGGGCTGGCTCAAGCTCGCCGGTTTCGCCAGGCGTGATCAACGTGTCGAATAGCGCATTCCACACGAAGCTCGACGGCGGGCCAACGCCGCCAAATGGAAGGCCGAGGGTCGGCGGCGCGGCGATCAATGCCATACGCAGCTCTTTGTCGGCAGCCTGGGCAGCGCCAAAAAAGAACAGCGCCGCCGCGAACCAAAATGCTAGCGCTCCTTGCCTCATAACCGACCCCTTAAAATTCGCTGAGGGAGACTATCGGGCATGCTAAGATGAATCCACGGATTTTGCCGGGAGAAATGATAGATGCGCGACATGGGCGACGAAGAGGCGAGGCGGTTTCAGCAACGCCCGTCGAAAAATGTGCTGGGCGGAAAGTTGACGTCATGCTCGATGAAGCCGCTGACAGGTTTTTTTCGCGACGGCTGCTGCAATACCAGTGCGCAAGACGTGGGCTCACACACTGTTTGCATCCTCGCCACCGCAGAATTTTTAGCTTTCTCCAAAGCACGCGGCAACGACCTCAGCACACCACACCCGGAATTTGGTTTTGATGGCCTCAAGCCCGGCGACCGGTGGTGCCTATGCGCGCCGCGTTGGGCAGAGGCCCTGGCAGCCAAAGCTGCACCGAAGGTGGTGCTGGCAGCCACGCACGAAGGCGCACTGCAATATTGCGAACTCGCCGACCTCAAAAGGCACGCGGTGGACTTGAACTAACTACTTCGCCTCAGCCGTGGGCGGTGTCAGTTTAAAGCCCATCTGCGTCATCATGCCCAAGGCGTCGCCTGCACCCCAGCGTTCCACGACTTTGCCGTCTTTGAAGCGGTAGATATCGATCCACTTGAAATTAAACGACTTGCCCGTGGGCGGCATGCCGCCGAACAGCGGCCCATCGTTAGTGCCTTCGACGGTCTGATAGGCCACAACCAAATCGCCGCTGCAAATAATCAAGTCATTCGTGAGGTGGCGCTTGGGGAATGACTTGGCCATGTTCGTCACGAGCAATCGAATAGCCTCGTGGCCCTTGGGCGTGCCTGGCGCGGAATCGTGGGGCTGAAAATCCTCGGAGGTATATTCGGCAATGCGATCAAGTTTGCGCCCGTTGAAGACCTCGTCAAACATGCCGATGTAGCGCGCCAGCATGGCCTCGCTGCCTTTGCACTGAATTTCAGTGGCTGAAGCAGATGTAGCTACAAGCACAGACAAAATGCCGATCGCAAGACCTTGAAGCCGCTTCATTTCACCCTCCCCGGTTACTTCTTTTCTTCGCGCGCGGCTTGCATTTGCGCAAACGGCAGCAACAAGCCCAACTGGCTGAGCATACCAATGCCGTCGTTGTTGCCCCAACGCTCGACCACCTTTCCGTCTTTGAAGCGATAAATATCGGTGGCCGTGGTGCTGTATTTTTTATTGGTGGCGGGCATGCCAAACAACGGGCCAGTTTGCGTTCCCTGCATCGTGACGCGCGCAATCACCAAGTCACCCGCGCACAAAATAAGTTCGTTAATCATGATGCGGTCGGGCTGGTTCTTCTTCGAATCAATCCACATCGGCTTCATGCTTTCAGCAGTGCGTGTCTCAGCACCGGCGCCGCCGGCATCGTTGTTGTGACTGACAAATTGCGGGGCATAAAATTCAAGCACCCGAGAAGAATCGCGCTGCATAAACAGCACGTCGTGCATTTTCAAATACGTCTCAAGGTTTTTCTCGTTGCCCTTGCACTGCGTTTCTGTGGCCGAAACCCCGCCTGCAACCAAACACAACGCCGCAGCAAAAATGAACGAACGCATGAGAATCCTCCCGGTGATGATAGCGGGAAGTGTACGCCTGATATTTAGGAGTGGGCTAGAGCGAGTTGGCTAGCTCAACCACTGCGCAAACGGAACATGCCGGTCGATGACGATGGCGAGGAACACGCCCGCCAAGTATTGCATCGAGAATAAGAAGTTTTTGCGAGCCAGAACAAGCGAGGGATCTTTGACCAGCAGCCAATTGAGCCACAGGAATCGGGCGCCAAAGACCAGCGCCATCACGCCGTAAACGGCACCCAGTTCGCCAAAGGCCCACGGCAAGGCAGCCGAAATGACGAGGGCAATGGTATTGCCTAAAATCCATCGCGCGCAGGCCGCATCGCCCTTCACCACGGGCAGCATGGGCACGCCTGCGGCGGCGTAGTCGTCTTTAATCAAAATCGCCAACGCCCAAAAATGCGACGGCGTCCACAAGAACAAGATAATCGCCATCAACCATGGCAACAGCCATTGCGTTGGGTCAACGGCAGCCGCACCGGCCAGAATCGCAAAGCTGCCCGCGGCACCACCGATAATGATGTTGGTCCAGTGATAGCGCTTCAGCCAAATCGTGTAGACGATGCCATACACGAAAGCGCCCAGCGCCAGGTGCGTTGCAACCAACCAGTTAAAGGCCAGTACTGAGATGACACAACTGGCCAACACCAACGCGCCGGCAAGCCAAACGGTATGCGTCGGATCGCCAAGCGTGCCTGCCGCTAACGGACGTTTGGCGGTGCGTGGCATCAATCGGTCAATGTCGCGGTCCCAGTACTGATTAAAAACCGCAGAACCGAACGAACCCAGAAGGGCTGCGATGAAGATCAATGCCAACGGCACAGCTTCGACATCTTTGGCCATCGCCGCATAGCCCGCCATGGCGGTGAGTGCGATAAGGAAGCCGATGCGTGGCTTACACAATTCAATGTAGCTGCGGATTTGCATTGGATTACTGTCTATTCCGCCGGACGAGCGCTGTTGCCCGTCACGGCCATGGATGCGGTAACACCTTCACGACCATGGGCCAACAGCAATTTGCCCACCAAAACCACGAAGATGACCCCACCGATCACAGCAATCAGACCACCCACGCCCATCACCGACAGCGACACAATTTTTGGCGTGCTGTCTAGGCCCTGGCCTGCCCCCGCAGTTTTGCGGGCCACGCCCATGGAGCCCGCTACAAATAGTGCGAGCGAGTGCAAAAACTGCCCGCCGCCCAGCAAGCAGTACATCCATGTCCGCAATTTCCGCCGCCCGGTCCGCAAACCCAGCAACGGCAAAAACAGTGCGAAATAAAGCGCCATAAACGCCAAAGTGACGGCAATCAGGGCGGCATGATAGTGCGCCGGCGTGCGCGTATCGACCGAGCTTTCAAAAAAGCCAATGGCACCGCCAAAACCAAACAGCGCCAGTGAGACCAACATACCCACGACTTCAGGAGCGCCGGCCAGAACATCTTTCCAGCGCCGGGCCAGCAAACCCAGAATGCCAAAAATAATGACCGTCGTGGGTAGCGGCAGGACGTACCAATACAAGTGCGTGAACATCAGCCGCTGGGCTGGGTCGCCTGCACTATACGTGAGGTACAACAACGGTCCCATGGCAGCACCCGCGACCATCAGCAACATCATCCACGAGAACACCCGACCCGAGACTGGCGTTTCACCCAGTGTAATGCGCGTGAGCAGGTAAAACGCGCACAGCATCAGGGCCGTATTCGTGAACTGCAGCACGTGGCCGCCGCCCCAAATCACAAAATCATTCAGCGCGTCGATCTCGAGATTGCCGGGCCTGAGCAACCACGCAATAAGAATGCACCCCAGCGCGATCAGGTAAATCACGCCTGCTGCCGCAACACCTAATGTCACGGGCTCAACATCGCGACGCGCACGCAAAATTGTCAGCAATCGTAAAATCGGCAATGCCAAACTTACGGCCAGCAACGTCAGGCCAGCGTAGTAAAGCGGATGCACAAGCACCGGGATGTAGTTATTGGGCGATGGCACGCCCAAATCACCCAGCACTGGAATAAGCAGCAAAATGAGGCTGAGGCCCGCACCATACAAACCCGTGCGTCCAATCAGAATACCTGCGCCCGTTAGTTCTGAATTTGATGGCCCTAATGTCTGCGCCGTGACCAAAACAGTCAGCGCGCCGTGCACGCCCATGTACCAAATCACAAATGCAAAGGTGACGTGCCCCACCAGCGCCTTTTCAAAAAACGTCTGGCTCGACCACGGCAGCACAGCCTCGGCGCCCGGCACGCGCAATAGCGCGATGAGTAATGCCAACAAGCCCGCGACACCCAACGACACCAACGGCAGGGCAGCCCAGCCAAACAGTTCGTGCTTAAAGTGGGGCGTGAGCACGCCTGCAAAACGGCCATCGACAGCGACATCAAGAGGTGCTGCCCTGGAACGCTCAGAAATGTCGATATCGTCAATCACATGAACACTCGACGAGGCCGCACATAATACAAATTATCCCGACACTTCAACGGCTTGCGAGAGCTCACGTCGGGGCCGGATAGACATGGTACAAGATGACATAGATTAGCACGCCGGTCACGGTCACATAAATCCAGACCGGCCAGGTCAGCCGGGCAATTTGGCGATGCTGGCTAAATGCGCCTGGCGCAAACAGGTCGCCTGTGGTTTTCCAAGCCTGAAATGCCCGCCACAGGGTGACAAACACCATCGGCGTAACAGCAGCCGCCAGAATGACATGGCTGACCAAGAGCGTAAAATAAGCCGGGCGTTCCCACCCCGTGCCGGGAAATACAAATATCGGCGCGGTGAAATGGTACCAAAGATAACAGATCAAAAACACCGCTGAGACGGCTGTTGCGGCCAACATGACCTTGCGGTGCTGATCGCGCCGACCCGCTTTGATCAAAACAAAACCGATGATCAGCAAGATGGTCGAGATTGTGTTCAGCGCCGCATTTACGTGCGGCAGGATGGCGGAGGTGTCCATGTGGCTTTAACGCTCGGGTGGTTAAACTTCGCAGCGAGGCGACTTTAAGGCCCCATCACGGCAGTTTTGATGATGATACTGACGTACATACCCAACGAGACAATCGCCAAACAAATGGCAAACAACACCAGTTTTTTGCGACTCATCGGCTGCGGGGACTGAGCTTTGTCTTGGGGCAGATTGGTCATCGCCGTATTGCTTCAATCGTCGGAGGGCATTCTGTAACGCTTCTATAGCCTAACCCCACACGCTGTCAAACCGAGCTTGCGAAGGGTTAATCGGGCTCTATGGCCGAAGAAAATGCGACTCAGTTGCAAAAGCGAGCAATAACCCTACACCCAGCAATCTTGTCGACTAAAGGTTGGGGTTTTACCCTCAGGATTGCTTTACGCCCACCCCACCCCTGGGATACGCTGCAACGCAACGAGGGGTCTGGCCGAAGGGGATTTCGACGGTCGCTCCGAGGGGTGCTAAAAATCGAATTCGTTAAAAAAATCAGTTGAATGGCCGTGTCGCGGCGCTTAAACCGGCGCACACCACGTCCTGATATGGAGACCTTCTGTGACCGGTAAGATCTTGGGCTTTATTTCCCTCATTTCAACCACCCTCTTTGCTTGGGCAGCCGCCGCACAAGAAGGCACGCAAATGCCGACGCCTTCCTTCCCGAAGGAATGGCAACTGAACCTGCAAACGCCGGTCAGCCCCATGGCGCACATGATGTATGACTTCCATACCGAGCTGTTGTGGATGTGCACCCTCATCTCGCTGTTTGTTCTGGCTCTGCTGCTCATTTGCATTTTCCGTTACAACGAAAAAGCCAATCCGGTCCCGTCTAAGACCGCGCACAACACCACCATTGAAGTGATTTGGACGGTTCTGCCAATCGTGATTTTGGTGATTATCGCCATCCCGTCATATCGCTTGTTGTACTTTATCGACCGCACCAATGATGCCGAAATGACCATGAAGGTGATTGGTAACCAATGGTTCTGGTCTTACGAATACCCCGACCAAGAGATTTCCTTTGACTCGATCGCCAAGCCAGAGGCGGAAATCGACACGGCAAAGGGCGAACATCGCTTGTTAGAAGTTGACCGCCATGTCGTGCTGCCCGTCGACACCAACATCCGTTTGCTGTTCACGGCTAATGACGTCATCCACGCCTGGACCATTCCAGCATTCGGCGTGAAGCTAGACGCCATGCCCGGCCGCATCAACGAAACCTGGGTGCGGGTCGAAAAAGAAGGCCGCTATTATGGCCAATGCTCTGAATTGTGCGGCGTCGACCACTCGTTCATGCCCATCGTTGTTGACATCGTCAGCAAGGAAAAATTCAAAGAGTGGGCTGATAAATCCAAGCAGTCCGCTCAAATCCCTGCCACGACTCAGCTTGCATCCGCACAATAAGACCAACGGCTTCGCTTAAAGCGTTAGCGATTTTGGAGATTATCCGATGAGTTCAGCCAGCCACTCCCACGCCGGACACGATCACGCCCACGGGCACGACCATGGTGAACATCACCCGACGGGCCTGGCCCGCTGGCTGTATTCCACCAACCACAAAGACATTGGCACCATGTACTTGGTGTTTTCTGTGGTGGCGGCCTTGGTTGGCGGCGGCTTCTCAATGATGATCCGCATGGAGTTGATGGAACCAGGCCTGCAGTTCGTCACCGATAAACAGTTTTACAACGTGCTGGTCACGGCGCATGCGCTGCTGATGGTGTTCTTCGTCGTGATGCCTGCGCTGATCGGCGGATTTGGCAACTGGATGGTGCCCATGATGATCGGCGCCCCGGACATGGCCTTCCCGCGCATGAATAACATTTCGTTCTGGCTGATGCCCCCAGCCTTGGTCTTGTTGGTGCTGTCGATGGTGGCAGGTCAAGGTGCCGGCACGGGCTGGACGCTTTACCCACCGCTTTCAGGCTTGGCCGGACAACCGGACATGTCGGTCGATTTTGCCATTTTGTCTCTGCACTTAGCTGGCGCGTCGTCGATTTTGGGCGCAACCAACTTCATCACCACCATTTTGAATATGCGCGCACCTGGCATGACGATGCACAAAGCGCCGCTGTTCGTGTGGGCGACCCTCATCACCGCCGTCTTGCTGCTGCTTGCTATGCCAGTGTTGGCCGGCGCTTTGACCATGCTGCTGTGTGACCGTAATTTCGGCACGACATTCTTCGACCCGCGCGGCGGCGGTGACCCGCTGTTGTGGCAGCACTTGTTCTGGTTCTTCGGCCACCCCGAAGTGTACATCATGATTCTGCCGGCCTTTGGCATTGTCAGCCACGTTGTGTCGACCTTCTCGCGCAAGCCAGTGTTTGGCTACTTGGGTATGGCCTACGCGATGGCCTCGATTGGCGTGGTCGGCTTCGTCGTGTGGGCACACCACATGTACTCGGTCGGCATGGGCGTGAACTATCGCGCGTATTTCATCGCCGTGACCATGGCGATTGCCGTGCCAACAGGCGTGAAAATCTTCAGCTGGGTTGCGACGATGTGGGGCGGTTCGATCCAATTCCGCGTTCCCATGTTGTGGGCGATTGGCTTCATCTTCCTTTTCACCGTCGGCGGCGTCACCGGTGTTGTGCTGGCCAACGCCGGCATGGATGTGGCCTTGCACGACACCTACTATGTCGTTGCGCACTTCCACTACGTGCTGTCGTTGGGCGCTGTGTTTGCCATCTTCTGCGGCTATTACTACTGGGTCGACAAGATGACCGGCCACAAGTTCCCAGAATGGGCCGGCAAAGTGCACTTCTGGCTGACCTTCATCGGCGTCAATATCACCTTCTTCCCGCAACACTTCTTAGGTCTTGCCGGGATGCCACGCCGCTACATCGACTATCCGGATATCTTCGCCCACTGGAACTACGTGTCTTCCATTGGCGCGTTTATTGCCGGCGGTGCGTCGGTGTTCTTCCTGATCTTCGCCATCCGCAACATTTTCGTCGGCGAAAAGTCAGAAGCCAATCCGTGGGGCGAAGGTGCAACGACACTGGAATGGACTGTGGCATCGCCCGCACCATTCCACACGTTCGAGGACCAGCCGCACATTGGCCCCTCGGGCAAGCTGCAACCGGCTGAGTAGTCAGATCAAACGGGCGATATGAACACGCCGAACCTTCGAGCCAAGAACATCCGCCTTGCCGCGATTTCGTTATCGGTCGTGGCAGGGATGATTGGCTTGGCTTTTGCATCGGCACCAATCTATCGCTTGGTTTGCCGCGCGCTCGGCGTGGATGGCTCTCCGCAGGTGGCAACCGTTGCGCCCGACCATGTCGGCACCGCCATGATGACGGTTCGATTTGATGCTAACACTGACCGCGACCTGCCTTGGGAATTCAGACCCAATCAAAAGCAAGTTTCGATGAAAATTGGCGAGCCGGTGACCGTCAGCTATCATGTCCGCAACACCAGCGATCAGCCCACGACAGGCATTGCAACGTTCAACGTGACACCCGAAAAAACCGGCCAGTACTTCAACAAGTTGCAGTGCTTCTGCTTTTCATTGCAAACGCTTCAACCAGGCCAGACGGCTGATATGCCTGTGACACTGTTTGTCGATCCGGCCATGCTGGACGATACGACAACCGCGGAAGTGCGAACCATCACACTCTCGTACACATTCTTTAAGGCCGACGAGGGCATGTTGCCCGAAAAGGCTGCCAATACCGAAGTCTCGCTGGCGCCATTGCCAGCGGTTAGCGTCAATTAAATATCGCGTAGTAAGGAAGGGCTTCCATGAGCGCCGTCACCAAACATCCCTATCACATGGTCAACCCCAGTCCGTGGCCGGCTATGGGCGCGTTTTCTGCGCTGGTCTTGGCCATTGGCGCCGTGCTGATGTTCCATAAAGTTCCAATTATGGGCGTGCAGCTGGGCATCTGGAAAGTAGTGCCGGGTCTGCTGATGGTTTTGCTGACCATGCGCTTCTGGTGGCGCGACGTAACGCACGAATCGCGCGTCGAGCACGCACATACCGCAGAAGTCAGCCATGGCCTGCGCATGGGCATGGCACTGTTCATCGCTTCGGAAGTGATGTTCTTCGCAGCCTTCTTCTGGGCGTTCTTCCACAGCAGCTTGGGCTTTAGCACTTCGGTTGTGCAGTGGCCGCCAGAGGGAATTTTGACGCTGGATGCCTGGGAACTGCCCTTCTACAACACCATCATCCTGCTGACGTCGGGCGGAACCGTAACGCGCGCGCACCTGTTTGTTGAACGTGGCGACAACAAGAGCGCTGCCCTGTGGCTGTTCATCACGGCCGGATTGGGTGCCTCATTCTTGGGCCTGCAAATCTTCGAATACGGCCATGCGGTATTCAAACTCACTGATGGCATTTATCCCTCGACGTTCTACCTCGCCACTGGTTTCCATGGATTCCATGTGTTCGTGGGAACAATCTTCCTCATTGTTTGCGGCATTCGCGCCCTCAAGAACCAGTTCGAACCCCACAAGCATATCGGCTTCCAGGCTGCCGCTTGGTATTGGCACTTCGTCGACGTGGTGTGGCTGTTCCTGTTTGTGTGGGTCTATTGGCTGCTGGGCGAGCCCGTCCGCACCTTCATCCACTAATCCACGAGAAGTACTTTCCCGAAAAAAAGGGCCAGCGAAAGCTGGCCCTTTTGCTTTGGGGTCAGGCGCGCTAAACAAAGCCATGTCCCCTCACACCTCGCCCCCTGCCCCAATCTTGACCGTTGCCCTGCATGGTCGGTGCCCGCGATGTGGCACTGGCAGCTTGTTTGACGGCTTCATCAAAATTGCAGAAAAATGCAATTCGTGTGGCCTCAGCTTTGCCGGTCACGATACCGGCGATGGTCCAGCGTTTTTCATCATTCTTCCATTGTGTTTGATTGTGGCCGGATCAGCGCTTTGGGTTGACCTGACATTCGCCCCACCCATGTGGGTCCACATGATTATCTGGCCGATCTTCATTATGGGCGTCACGGCATTGGTGATGCGCCCCATCAAGTCGATCATGGTTGCCTTGCAATACCGTCATCGCGACGTCGAAACCTACGACGACAGCGCCCAGCAATAGCGATTCGACGACAAACTTGCCGGTACGGCCGATGGCGCCAAATAGGGCGACCGTCAGATTTGGCAATTCTTGCGGCGCTGCGGGTGGAGATTTCAAAACCCTCAACGCAATTGCGCCAAAATCAAACGGGCGCACATCGCAACGTGTGGCCTTGGTCAGACGTCATTCACTTCAACTTATCGCCGGGAGATATCCTCATCCGGCGTGGAGCCGATTTTATGAATGGCCAAATCAGCACCATCGTATTCGTCTTCTTCCGACAGGCGAATCCCGACAGCGCTGCGCAGGGCACCATATAAAATAAAACCACTCACCAGCGCGATGACGACGCCGATCGCGGTGCCAACAAGTTGCGACATGAACGTCACACCCCCCATACCGCCCAGGGCCTCAAGTCCAAACACGCCGCACAGAACTCCGCCGAGCGCACCGCATAATCCGTGCAGGGGCCATACGCCCAGCACATCGTCGATGCGCAGTTTGTTTTGACACAGGTTAAATGCATAGACAAACAACCCGCCCGCCAAGCACCCGGTCGCCAGCGCCCCGATCGGGTGCATCACATCCGAGCCAGCACAAATGGCCACCAGGCCAGCCAGCGCGCCATTGTGCACAAAGCCGGGATCGTTCTTACCCATCAACAATGCCGCCAGCACACCGCCAACCATGGCCATCAATGAATTAATCGCCACCAGGCCCGTCACAGCCTCCAATTTTTGCGCGCTCATGACATTGAAACCAAACCAACCCACCGACAGCACCCACGCCCCAAGCGCCAGCCAAACAATATTAGACGGCGGAATGCCAACGGGCGAACCATCCGCCTTGTAGCGGCCTTTCCGTGGGCCCAACACAATCACCGCGCCCAGCGCGATCCACCCGCCCATGGCGTGCACGACCACCGAGCCCGCGAAGTCGTGGAATTTCGCACCAAACATGCCTTCCATCAGCACTTGGAAACCAAGGTTACCGTTCCACGCTAGGCCTTCGAAAAATGGATAGACCAAAGCCACGATGATAAACGTAGCAATCAGTTGCGGCGCAAACTTGGCGCGCTCGGCAATGCCACCCGAAATGATGGCTGGAATCGCGGCGGCGAACGTGAGCAGGAAGAAAAATTTCACCAGGTCATAGCCTTGCGGGGCAAAACTACCGCCCGCGCCGCCAGAAATAATTTGCGCGCTCTGCAAAAAGCTCACGCCGTAAGCGAGCGAGTAGCCGACAAAGAAATACGCGATGGTGGACATGGAAAAATCCACCAAAATTTTCACCAGCGCGTTGACCTGGTTTTTCTTGCGGACAGTGCCAACTTCCAAGAACGCAAAACCAGCGTGCATGGCGAGCACCATCACGGCCCCCATCAAAATAAATAAAACGTCCGCCCCAGCCATTGAATCCCTCCCCAGAGAAAGGAAATACGAATAGCCGAAAAACCAAAGCCGGTCACCTCGTACGAGATGACCGGCCTGGCCGAAAGTTGGACGTAAGCTTACCGATCCTGGGGAGGAGCGGCGAGGTAGAAATTACAGCACTGCCTCGCCATGGAGATTTACGTCCAGGCCTTCGCGTTCGACATCTTTATCCACACGCAGTCCGATGATGAGGTCGACGACCTTGGCGATGATGAACGTCGCCACCGCGCAATAAACGATGACAACGCCGCAGCCATAAAGTTGGGTCAGCACTTGGCCAGCGTTACCGTCGATCAAGCCCGCCTTGCCTTGGCCACCCACGGCTTGCACTGCAAACACGCCCGTCAGCACCGCACCGACGAAGCCGCCCACACCGTGCACGCCGAAGGCATCGAGCGCGTCGTCATAGCCGAACATTTTCTTCAGCGATGTGGCCGCCCACCAGCAGACGACACCGGCGACCAGACCGATAAGCAATGCGCCCATGGGGTCGACGAAGCCCGAAGCCGGTGTAATGGCAACCAAACCTGCGACGGCGCCCGAGATAATTCCAAGCACGCTGGGTTTGCCCTTCACGGCCCATTCGACAGACATCCATGACAGGCCAGCAGCAGCCGTTGCGATTTGTGTCACAGCCATGGCCATACCAGCCAAGCCATTTGCGGCAACCGCGGAACCGGCGTTAAAGCCAAACCAGCCAACCCACAGCAATGATGCGCCAACCAAGCTGAGTGTCAGGTTATGCGGAGGGAATGGCTCTTTGCCATAGCCCGTGCGCTTGCCCAACATGATGGAAAGCACCAAGCCTGCGACGCCGGCGTTGATGTGCACGACGGTTCCGCCGGCGAAATCAAGCACGCCCGCTGTGCCCAAAAAGCCGCCGCCCCAAACCGCGTGGGCCACGGGTGCATAAACCACCAGCGACCAGATGCCGATAAACCACAACATGGCCGAGAATTTCATGCGATCGACAAACGCCCCGGCAATGAGCGCCGGAGTAATGATGGCAAAGGTCATCTGGAAGGTCATGAAGACCGTTTCAGGAATGGTGTAGGAAATGGCCTCAACACCGACGCCCTTCAAAAAGGCTTTGCTGAGGTCGCCGATGTACGCGTTGCCCGCCGTGAACGACAGGCTGTAGCCGGCAACCATCCACAAAATGGTGACCAAGCAGGTGATGGCAAACGAATGCATCACTGTCGACAGCACGTTCATTTTGCGAACCATGCCGCCGTAAAACAGCGCCAGACCCGGAATTGTCATGAGCAACACAAGCGCGGTGGATGTCAGCATCCACGCGGTATCGCCGCTATTGAGCGTCGGCACCGGCGCTGCAGCTGCAGCTGCAACTTCCGCTACGGCCTCGGTTGCGGCGGCAGCGGCCTCGGCGACGGCGGGGGCGGCTTGGCTGGCAGCTTCTTGGGCCCAAGCTGATGCGGCGGCCAGCAGTGCCGCTGTGCCTGATACCGCTGCGGCAATCCCTGATTTCTTCATGTTCGGTCCTCTGATGATGACGTATTGCGGGCACGGCAAACCCCATGCCGCGCCATTCCAGAGGACTACTATTCAAGTTTCGTGCCGGAATCTGGGGATAACTTAAGTGATGAAAAACAATGGGTTAGATTCAAATCACACGTCGTGGGGCCAAATAGTGCCTGCGAATTATACAGGGGCAAACTGGCCTGCACAAAAATAGTGCAGCGCAGCAAAGCTGCTAGCGAATTGTCCTTAGGCGTCCTTCAATTTCCCCACCAGCGACAGGATATTCCCCGCTGGGTCGCGGAAGTGGGCAATTCCGCCGCCCCATTGCTGTTTTTGCGGCGGCGCCATGAACTCGACACCCTTGCTCACCAGCTCGTCATAGATCGCGCTGAGATCGGACACCTTGAAACTGAGGGCGGCAAAGCGGCCCACAAGTTCGCCGTACGCTGGATGGTTGGGCGCGATGCGCTCTAAGGCAAGCTGGGTGCCACCCGTGTCGAAGAATGCATACGGTCCGGCTGCGGTGCCATCGACCAAATGCAGGCCCAAAGTTGTGCCATAAAACGTAAAGGCCGCCGCAAAATCACCCACATAAATTTTCGCCGCTTGAAGCTTAAACTTCGGGTCATGATGGTGGTGGTGATCGTGCCCATGGTCGTGGTCATGATCGTGGTCGTGCGGATGGTCGTGGGGCATGAAAAGCTCGCGGTTGAAAAGCCTGAAGTGCTGGAATGACAAGAGAAGATGTAGCGAATAGTATTCCAACCTTCAATTCAGGAGTCGTCATGTCCCTGCCGCCCGAACAAGTGTTTTACGTCAGCCCGGCCCAGATCAACGAATGGCGCGCTGCCAACCAAGCCGTGATTGTCGATGTGCGCGAAGACAACGAATGGGCTGAGGCTCATGTGCCAGGCGCAATTTTGATGCCACTGTCGACCTTCGACCCGGCCAAAATCCCCGACCATCAAGGCAAGCACTTGGTGTTTCATTGCCGCAGCGGTCGGCGTTGCGGCATGGCTGCCGAGAAGGCCGTGGCCGCGGGCTACAAAGGCGTGATTAAGCGCATGGAGGGCGGATTTTTGGCCTGGAGTGCAGCAGGCTTCGACAGCGAGCCAAGCTAATCCCATGACGCCTGACGCAACATCGGCGGCAACGCCATCGATGCGTGACCCGCGAATTGGCCACGAAGACAAACGCATGTTTTTGGTGGTGGTCGACGACAGCGAGGAGCTGAGTGCCGCCATTCGCTACACCTGTAATCGCGCCAAAATTACGGGCGGGCGCGTGGCGCTTTTATATGTTTATGATCTCGACAAAGATTTTCAGCAGTTCGCCGCAGTCGGCAACTTGATGGAAAAAGAAGCTCTTCACAACGCCGAAGACGCGCTGCAACGCCATGCCATGGTAATTCAGCAAGCGGTGGGACGGGTGCCTGAAATGTTTGTGCGCAAAGGCAACTCGCGCGAGGAACTGTTCAAGCTTGTAGCCGAACATCCCGAGATTAGCATATTGGTTTTGGGCGCCGCGCCTGGCAAAAAACCAGGCCCTCTCGTCGAAGCCGTGACCGGCAAGTTCGCCGGCAAAATTGGTATTCCCGTGACGGTCGTGCCCGGAGACCTCAATGCTAACGACATCGACCGTTTGACTTCTGGCTGAAAGCCCATAGGTTTCGGAAAACGTAAATTCACCAGGGTGGGGGGCGCCCATGGCGTTCACAGCGCCGCTAGAGAATGACGGCGTCAATACTTCGCCCCATGTTGCGGACGAAGTTAAAACCACGACCTGCTACATGTGCGCGTGCCGTTGTGGCATCAAAGTGCATTTGCAAAATGGCCAAGTGCGCTACATCCAAGGCAACCGCGATCACCCCGTCAACAAAGGCATTTTGTGCGGCAAGGGTGCGGCGGGCATTATGCAGCACTACTCGCCGGCCCGGCTGCGCAAGCCGTTGAAACGTGTGGGCGAGCGCGGGGCCAGCGAGTATGCCGAAATCGAATGGGACGAAGCGCTGAGTATTGCCACCGGATGGCTGAGCAACATTCGCGCGACCGACCCCAAAAAACTGGCGTTCTTTACCGGACGCGATCAGTCGCAATCTCTCACCGGCTGGTGGGCCAACCAATTCGGCACGCCCAATTATGCCGCCCACGGCGGGTTTTGTTCCGTCAACATGGCGACGGCCGGCATTTACACCATTGGCGGATCATTCTGGGAGTTTGGCGAACCCGACTGGGACCACACGAAATATTTCATGATGTTCGGTGTGGCCGAAGATCATGACTCGAACCCCATCAAAATTGGGTTGGGAAAGTTAAAAGCGCGCGGCGCAAAGTTTGTTTCAGTCAACCCGGCGCAAACCGGCTACTCGGCCATTGCCGATGAATGGGTGGGCTTACGCCCCGGCACCGACGGCCTGTTTGTCATGGCCATCATCCACGAGTTATTGCAATCGGGTAGCGTCGATCTGGATTACTTGGTGCGCTACACCAACGCCCCGTGGCTGGTCATCCAAGCGCCGGGCACCGCCGACGACGGCATGATTGCCCGCGACCCCCAAGGCAATCCGCTGTGTTGGGACCAAAAAACCAAAACGCCAATCAACGCGCTGCTGGCTGAAGTCGCCCCTGTGTTACGCGGCAACTTTGATGTGAACGGCAAACGCGCGGTACCTGCGTTTGAACTGATGGCCCAAAGATATTTGGACAACGCTTACGCCCCGGATGCGGTGGCTGAACGCTGCGGCATTCCGGCAGCCACAATTAAACGCATTGCCGCTGAAGTGGCGCATGTTGCCTTCCAACAGCAAATCGAACTGCCCATCGCCTGGACCGATTGGGCCGGGCGCAAACACGACAAAATAATTGGGCGGCCGGTAGCCATGCATGCCATGCGCGGCATCTCGGCCCACACGAATGGCTTTCATACGTGCCGCGCCATTCACTTGCTGCAAATGTTGCTGGGCAGCGTCGATGTGCCCGGTGGCTTTCGCTACAAGCCGCCCTACCCGCGCCCCATCCCACCTGGCCCCAAGCCCGCCGGTAAAAAAGGCGCGACGCCCAACCAACCGTTAGGCGGCATGCCATTGGGTTTTGTAACGGCTCCCGAAGATTTGTTGTTGGACGGACAAGGCAAACCCATACGTATCGACAAAGCGTATTCATGGGATCACCCCATCGCCTCGCATGGCTTGATGCACATGGTGATTTCCAACGCCGTGAATGGGGACCCCTACCCCATCGACACACTGTTTATGTACATGGCCAATATGGCCTGGAATTCGTCGATGAACACGCGCGGAACCATCGACATGCTGACGGCCAAAAACACCGACGGCAGCTATAAAATCCCACACATTATTTATTCAGACGCCTACTTTTCCGAAACGGTTGCCTACGCCGATTTGATTTTGCCCGACACAACGTATTTGGAGCGTTGGGATTGTATCTCGTTGTTGGACAGGCCCATCTCAGACGCCGATGCCGCGGGTGATGCCATACGCCAACCTGTGATCGCACCCGACCGCGATGTGCGCGCGTTTCAAACCGTGCTGCTTGATCTCGGCGCGCGGTTGAAATTGCCGGGAATGGTCGATGAGGATGGCGACCCGAAATTCCCCGGCGGATACCCCGACTATATTGTGAACCACGAGCGTGCGCCGGGCATCGGCCCGCTGGCGGGCTGGCGTGGCGACGGCACAGCTCAAGGGCACGGCGCCCCAAATGCCGCGCAGCTTGATAACTACATTGAAAATGGCTGCTTCTGGCGCGGCGAAATTCCACACGATGCGCGTTACATGAAAATGGCCAACGCCTCATACTTGGCATGGTCCAAGCAGATGGGCTTTATTCCCAAAGCTGAACAGATCGTGTTGCAAATCTATTCCGAGCCTCTGCAGAAATTCCGAAATGCGGCGCGCGGGCATGGCCCAGTGCAACCACCTGATAAAGATCGCGCACGCATCGAGACCTACTTTGATCCGCTGCCGATGTGGTATGCGCCGTTTGAAGAAGCGGCCATCGACCCCCAGCAGTTTCCGCTGCATGCGCTGACGCAGCGCCCCATGCATCACTACCATTCGTGGGGATCGCAAAACGCATGGTTGCGCCAGATTACCTCGCAAAATCGATTGTTCATGAATCGCACTACAGCCACGGCGCAAAACATTGCCGACGACGATTGGGTGTGGATCACCAGCCATGCGGGCCGCGTGAAAGCGCAAGTGCGACTGGTTGACGGCGTGAACAAGGATACCGTGTGGACTTGGAACGCCATTGGCAAACGCAAGGGCAGTTGGGCGCTCAACCCCAATGCGCCGGAATCCACCCGCGCGTTTTTGCTCAACCACGTGATCTCAGAGCGTTTGCCAAACTCGCAGCAATCCAACAGCGACCCGATTACCGGCCAAGCGGCGTGGTTTGATGTGCGGGTGCGTGTGGAACGCGCCGCTGATCACGAACAAAATGACGCTGGCCACAATTTTGGTGCGCTCTATCCGCCACCAGGAGTAACAACCGGCCCCGACGTCCTGCAATATGGCGCGCAGTTTTCCGAGGCCGCCGAATGACATCGCTCCCGGCAACGACCGACAAAAAACTTGGTTTGGTGATCGATCTCGACACCTGCGTGGGCTGCCAGGCGTGCGTGACCAACTGCAAAGAATGGAACACCGGTGGGCTAATGGCCCCGCTGACGGACTTAAAATCCTACGGCGCCGAGGCCGACGGCGTGTGGTTTAATCGCGTCCACACCTATGAAGTGACCGGCCACGAGGCCTGCGGCGCATCGGCCTCGCGCACCATGCACTTCCCACGTTCGTGCTTGCATTGCGAAACGCCCGAATGCGTGACCGTGTGCCCCACCGGCGCATCTTACAAACGCACAACCGATGGCATTGTGTTGGTCAACGAAGATTTGTGTATTGGCTGCAAACTCTGCTCGTGGGCGTGCCCATACGGCGCCCGTGAATTCGACGTGTTCGAAGGTGTGATGAAAAAATGCACGCTGTGTGTTGATCGTATATATAACGAAAACTTGGCGGAAGAAGATCGCGTGCCTGCGTGCGTGCTCACTTGCCCCACCAGCGCGCGGCATTTTGGCGATTTGGGCGATCCGAATTCGGACGTGTCGAAATTAGTGGCGTCGCGCGGCGGCGTCGATTTAATGCCCGAGCTTGGCTACAAACCCACCAACAAGTATCTTCCACCGCGCGCGCGCAAAGACAGCGCCGCCGCCAGGCCGACACCCGAACTGAAGCCCATCACTGCCGATGGTTTCCTCGGTTGGGTCGACAAGTTGTTGTCGCGGTAGTCCGCCATGAACCCGGCTCTTTCCGTTATTTTCTTCACGACAGCATCTGGCGCGGGCTACGGCATGCTTGTGACGCTGGGGCTTTACGCAGCCGTCGGCCGGCTCCCCAATGATTTGTGGTTTGCGCTGACCGCCATGGTCGTCTCGCTGGGCCTTATTACAGCGGGGTTGTTGTCATCGACATTTCACTTAGGCCACCCAGAGCGCGCTTGGCGGGCCTTCAGCCAGTGGCGCACGAGCTGGCTGTCGCGCGAAGGCATTATGGCGATTGCGACTTATGTTCCGGCGCTGCTCTTTGGTTTGGCCTGGGCGTTTCCGACCTATGTGCCATTGCCGCAAAGCTTGCTTGGCATTTTGTCAGCGGTGTTTGCACTGGGCACGATTTACACCACAGCAATGATTTACCGCAGCTTGAAACCGATTCATCAGTGGCATAACAAACACGTCGTGCCATCGTATCTTATGTTGGGAGTGATGACCGGCGCGATGCTTGTGCTGGCGCTGACAACACTGTTCGGCGAACGCACGGCGTTCCTCACGCCTGTCTGCGGCATTTTATTTGCCGCGGGCCTCACTGTGAAATGGCTTTACTGGTCGTTCATCGACACCTCGGCTGGTGCCAGCACGCCTACAAGCGCTGTGGGCCTGTCGGGGCCCAACGTGAAAGTCACCAGCGTTGAGTGGCCGCACACCGAAGCCAATTACGTGCTGAAGGAAATGGGCTTTCAGGTGGCGCGCAAACACGCCGCGAGGCTGCGCCACGTGGCAATCTGGGCCGGGTTTTTACTGCCTGCCGTCGCCCTTGAGGCATCGATTTTACTGCCGGCCATGGCGCCGCTGCTCCTCATGCCTGCGACTGTCCTGATGGCCATCGGCATTATCGCCGAGCGTTGGCTCTTCTTCGCCCAGGCTAAGCATACAGTGACGCTGTATTATGGTAGTAGCAGCGCCTGACCGATTATGTTGCGGCGCAACATAATGAGTTTAACATTAGCCGGACAACGTTTGTTACCAATTGCCCGTTGCTGGCATCAGCGTACGGGCAGTACAAATATCCACGACAATCACCGGCATTAGAAACTGATTTCATCGAGCAGAGGGAGCCAGATCATGGCAGACGACAAGAAGACGGGTGAGCGCACCAAAGCGGCATCCGACTACATCAAAGCCGACACCGATAACGCAGTGTTCTTGGGCAATGCGCATATCGACAACCTGATGACCATCGTCATCGCCATCGGTTCGGAGATTTGGGCCGACCGGCAGCGCAGCCGTATTATGGAACACCTGCTCAGCACCAAGGGCAAAGTGACCACCGAAATGATCGAACAATTTGTTCCGACCGACGCCCAAAAAACCGCCTGGGCCGCCGAGCGCGATGCCATGACAAAGCGGGTCTACAGCGTGCTGGCGCGCGATACGAGCCAAGGCAAGCCGTTTGGTGAAGAACGTAAGTTTAACTAAGCAACCGCAGTCGGGAGAAAAATCATGATGGATCGTCGCACACTTGTGGGCGTCGGCGCTGCGGTGACAACCGCCGTTAGCTCGTTCTTCGGCGGGCGCAAGGCCGAGGCCAAAGCGAAAGACATGCCTTACCCCAAGGGCACGATGCAGCCCCGTGGACACATGGAGCGCCTGGAGCGCTTTGCCAACCTCGATATCGAAAGCCGTCAGGATTTCTTGATGAGCTACCGGGCGTTCATCAACACCGATTTGAGCCGCATGGCTAATATGCGCGCCGATGCGATATTGAAGGCCAAAGGCATTCCCCGCGATAAAGAACTGAGCCAAGAAGAAGCCATCTCGCTGCTGCAAGACGACCCCGTGATTGCCATGAGCACACGCGGCTGGCTGAGCGCACAGCAGTTGATGTGGAATGGCCTGAAAGACGAATTCGAGGGAAACGCCGACCGCTACCTGTCGGAAATGGAAGCGGCCGACAAAATGGGCCCCGGCAAGTTGGAGTTAAAGCCGGATCTGAAATTGCCCGATTATGTGAAGCACGAAATTCACATTCAGCCCGGCGGCTATGTCGGCAACGAATTCGCCGGCCATATGTACCACTACGGTACAAACGCGTTCTACACGGGCCGCAATTTCAACGACGAACTGCACGTGGGCAGCGCCAACAACATGCCCATCCCGAAAGACGGCAAAGTCTTGCGTATTCTCGATGTGGGCTGCGGCATCGGCCAATTGTCGATGGCGTTGAAAGAGCGTTTCCCCAAGGCTGAAGTCTGGGGCATCGATGTGGGTGGCCCGATGATTCGGTATGCACATTTGCGCTCGGTCGAACGTGGGTTGGACGTGAACTTCTCGCAACGCTTGGGCGAGGACACGCAGTTCCCGGATAACTACTTCGATATCGTGACCAGCTACATCATGTTCCACGAAGTCAGCCCCGAAGGCACAGCGGCGCACGTCAAAGAAGCCATGCGTATTGTGCGCCCCGGCGGCATTTATTATCCGCTGGACTTCAAACTCACTGGCGTGCCGCGCCGCACTGCCTATGGTCAGTATCGCGGCTGGATGGATCATCGCTGGAACAACGAAGTGTGGACTCAGAAATTCCGCACGAACGGTTTGCCCGACATGATCCGTAAAGCCGGATTTGAGCTGAACGAAAAAGAGCCCGAGTTGCTGCGTGGCTTTGGCATTTTGAATGCAACAAAGCCGATGAACGCTTAAGGCAGCGACACTCTCAAAATACAAAAGGGCCGGTGCTTGCATCGGCCCTTTTGCTTTGTGTTGCATTCACCACTCCTATGGATGCGGGCATCCAGATCGCAATTTTCCCGCGCTGGAACACGGATCGCCGTTTTCATAGGGATCACAGGAGTGTTATTGATCTGCTGAGCGTGCTCAAATGCGACAATCGAAATAGTTAGGTCTTATTGAATTTTCCATGCCCGATAGCCAACACACCGCTGCGCCCGCCACCGAAACGCCCAGAACCATTCGGCTGGCCGACTACACACCGCCGCCGTACCTGGCCACGCATATCGAACTGGCGTTCGATCTGCACCCCACAGCCACGCGTGTCACAGCGATCACGCGCTATCAGGCCAATCACGACCGCGCCAAAGGCGTTAAGGCCCTCGTGCTCGATGGCGAGAAGATGGATTTGCTGTTCGTGCAAATGGATGATCGTGATTTGGTCGCGGGCCAGGACTATGTGCTGAATGATCACGCGCTGACCATAGCTGTGCCCCCTGCGACATTCACCCTTAAAATCGTGACCCAAAACAACCCTGAGGCCAACAAAGCCCTTGAGGGCTTGTATGTATCGCGGGGAAAGTTCACCACACAATGCGAAGCCGAAGGTTTCCGGCGGATCACGTACTTTCAAGATCGGCCCGATGTGATGACGCGCTTTAAAGTCACACTCACCGCGCCGAAATCAACCTGCCCGGTGCTGCTTAGTAACGGCAACCCGGTTGAGTTTCGCGACGAAGCGAAAGACCGTCACAGTGCGGTTTGGGACGACCCTTTCCCCAAGCCCTGTTACTTGTTCGCATTGGTGGCCGGGGACTTGGGGCATATCGCCGATACATTCACGACAGCCAGCGGGCGCAAGGTCGCGCTGAGAATCTACGTCGAACACGGCAAAGAATCGCGCGCGCTTTACGCGATGGACTCGCTGAAGCGCTCGATGCGCTGGGACGAGGAAAAATACGGCCGCGAGTACGACCTTGATGTGTTCAATATTGTGGCCGTCAGCGACTTCAACATGGGGGCTATGGAAAACAAAGGCCTGAACATCTTCAACGATAAATATGTTCTCGCCGACCCCGAAACAGCGACCGACACCGACTATGAATTGATCGAGGGCATTGTCGCCCACGAGTACTTCCATAATTGGACGGGCGACCGCGTGACATGTCGCGAGTGGTTCCAACTCAGCCTCAAAGAAGGGTTAACCGTCTTTCGCGATCAGCAATTCTCGGAAGACATGCGCAATGCTGCTGTCCGGCGCATTGATGATGTCGATGCGTTGCGCGGCCGACAGTTTAGCGAGGATGCCGGGCCCTTGGCACACCCAGTGCGACCCGACAGCTACATCGAGATCAACAACTTCTACACCGCGACTGTCTATGAGAAAGGCGCGGAAGTGATTCGCATGCAGCACACCTTGCTGGGAGCGAAAAAATATCGCGAGGCGCTTGATCTCTACTTTAAGCGCCATGACGGCCAAGCGGTGACGTGCGAAGACTTTGTTGCATGCATGGAAGATGTCAGCGGACGCGACCTGACACAGTTCAAGCTGTGGTATCGTCAAGCCGGCACGCCAAACATTACTGCAACTGGTGCGCACGATACCGCGTCGAACACCTATTCGCTGACACTCACGCAAGCTTTGGCCGCTACGCCGGGTCAGCCGACCAAAGCGCCAATGCATATTCCTTTTGCCGTTGGGTTTGTCGGGCGTAACGGGCAAGACATTCAACCAACGACAGTGCTTGAACTGCGCGAACCAACACAAACCTTCACATTCGACAACATCCCGGCGGGCGCGCTGCCATCTCTGAACCGCGGCTTTTCGGCTCCCGTAACAGTCAATTCGGCGCTCACCGATGCAGACCGCGCATTTTTAATGGCGCATGATTCTGACAGCTTCAACCGCTGGCAAGCCAAACAAGACTACGCCGCCAGCGAAATCTTGCGCGGACGTTCCGTCAACAACGAGTTTCTAAATGCCATGGGCGCAATCATCATCGACAACAGCATCGATGATGCCTACCGCGCCTGGCTGATGGACATGCCCGCATTTGACGATCTTGCCAACAAGATGGCGGTCGAAGACCCGTTGCAGTTGTTTGCCGCGCGCGAAGCAGCAACCAAGGCCATTGGCATGGCACATCGTGAAAAGCTAATGGCGTTGATCAATGCTAAGCGCTCGACTGGCGCCTTCTCGCCCGATGCCGTGAGCGCCGGACGCCGAGCACTGAAAAACACGGCGCTGTCGTACTTAGCGGCCCTTGAAACACCTGAGACCACGGCGCTGGTAAAAAACCAATTTGATACCGCTGACAACATGACCGACCGCATGGCCGCGCTGGCAATGCTTGGCGATGTGCCCGGCCCTGAACGCGCCCAAGCGCTTGAGGCATTCCATGAGCGCTACCAGGGTGATGGCGTGGTGCTGGATAAATGGTTGAGCGTGCAAGCCGGCAGTTCGCTTCCCGGCACTTTGGCCCAGGTTCGCTCGCTGCTGACGCACCCCAGCTACGAGCCGAAAAACCCCAACCGCATCCGCGCACTGGTGGGGGCGTTTGCGATGCGCAACCCCGTGCATTTTCATGCTGCCGATGGCTCGGGGTATAGCTTCGTGGCCGAGCAAATTGTCGCGATTGATAAATTCAACCCGCAAACAGCGGCACGGCTATTGCCGCCCCTGGGACGTTGGAAGCGCTTTGGCTCAGCGCGCCAGGCTCAAATGAAAGCAGCACTCAATAAAATCCTATCCGAACCGGGCCTGTCACGCGATGTGATGGAGCTGACCACCAAAAGCTTGGCGGACTAGGCGCGCATGAACCCACGCATCGCACGCGGCATGGAGTTGGGGCTGTCGAAAGCAGCGGCAACGCAGTTGAGCCGCCTTCACTCGCCGCAACAAGTGCAAGATTTTGTCACCGCCATTCCGATGAACTTCGAAATCGATGGCGGCACGGCGTTGTCGGTAGCGGAAGTCTTGAAGCAAAACCGCGCACATTGCATCGAAGGTGCATTCGTTGCCGCCTGCGCATTTTGGATGGCAGGTGAACCGCCATTGCTGATGGATATGGGCGCCGATGTAGGCGACGACGACCACGTGATTGCCTTGTTCAAGCGCGGCAAGTATTGGGGCGCTATTTCCAAAAGCAACGGCTATTACTTGCGCTATCGCGACCCGATTTACCGCACGTTACGCGAACTAGCATTGTCGTATTTTCATGAATACACCAAACGCGGCCGTAAAACGCTGCGCACATATTCCGTCGCCGTTGATTTGCGCCGCATCGATCCCAAACTATGGGTGACCAATCCAAATTTCTGCGAAGACATTGTTGATGTGCTGACCACTGCGCGCCACTTCAACTTGGTGCCGCGCGGTGTGGCCCAACACCTGCGGCCCATCGACCGCGTCGAATCCATCGCCAACAAAGTTGACGAGCACGAAAGCCCAAAAAAGAAGCAAAAGAAAAAGCCGAAGCCACGCACAGCTTCTTAGTTATTCCCGCAGGACCGGGATTTAAGGTGTGCAGGTTTACCGGCGCGACAAGATGTCTGTTAGGGCACAAACCGCGTTGCGAGTGCCGGCACATAGGACGGCGTGCGGTTGCGCACGATAGCTCCCGCCTTCTCACCTTCGGCCAGCAGATCATCCATATCGCCGTAGTATGACGTTAACTCCTCGGCGTAGTTGCGCTTCCAAAACGCCGGATGCAGCCGGTGCGTGACCGCCATTTTGCTCATGTAGTCGTCTTCGTTGGCGTGACCCCAAGGTTTGGTGGCCTGGGCGAACGCCTGCCCATCGCAGCCATAAACGTCCACCGACTTCGAGATGGTGAACGCGACAGGCAGCACCAACATGGTGAATATGTTGGCTGTCGCAGTGCTAAAGAACGCCTCGGTCAAGTCGACATTAAACTGCCGTCCACGCTTATTACCAACACCAACAATGCGTGTGTGCGCTTCGGATGGAATGATGCATTTGAAGTACGGAACAAACCCCAGCTGCGTAATAAACACCCGCCGCTCATCGGCCATCAGCGCCTTGACCAGGCCCGCGCGAAACTGGCCGGCATACAGCGACATGCCGCAGTGCTGCACCGGATCGCCCGCGAAAAGTAGCTCGGGCCTCAAGTGCTCTACCGCCCGCTCATCTGTGATGGTGGAGTTGCACACGGCGCGCAACGTGTCGCCGGGGTCGAACGAGCCCTTCGCGACTTGCGCCACCACCTCTTGCAATGACGGCCCATTGCCAAACACGCTCATGGGCTTGCCTTTCCAGCGTTTCAGGTGCTCGAAAAACAAGTAAACGGAATTCGACAACAACTTATCGATCTCAAGCTTAGGCAACAGCCCCAATGCCAGCGTGATCATGCCTAAGGTTTCTTGCTGCACCAGCTCATGATCAAGCCAGCCGATTTCGCAACCCGTGCGCTCAACCATGGCATGCGCTTCGGCATTCAGTGCGGCGTGATCGGCGTTCCACACCACAATGCCGTACAACTGCAAACCGGCTTCGGTCTCTTTTTCGGGGTCATATGGCGCCAGCTTAATCTTGCCCTTAAAGCGCGGTGCATAAGTGGCAATGGCTGGGTCATAATCACGGCTGAGAAAAACGTTAGCCATATCCAGCGTTTGGTCGACATCAATCAGCGGGTAGTCCTCGCCCGCATAGGGAAACACGATATGGTCGATGCGATCGATAAACGGCAAAAAATGCCAGACCGCGCGAAACAACTGCGCATAAAAGCGCTCGCGGCTGGGAAATGGCGGCCAGAACAAAATATCGGCCATAGATCAGGGGCACCTAAGTCAGCGAAGCCCATATATTAGCGGCGCGGCGCTCAAATGAAAGCGCCGATGGCGGGCAGCCGAAGCCACCCGCCATTCAAGCACTCAATTCCCCAAAGGCGGCAAGTCGAACACCAGCACCTCGGCGTCGGTGGTGGCCTTGAGTTCGAGCGCCGTTTCGTTCTTTACCGCTGCGCCATCGCCTGCAGACATGGCTGCTCCGTTCAGCGTGACAGCGCCGCGGGCCACTTGCACCCACGCGGTGCGGCTAGGGGCCAACGTCAGCGACGCGCCTTCGCCCGATTTAAATATGCCCGCATACAGCCCTGCATCTTGGTTGATGCTCACGCTGCCGTCGCGGCCATCGGGCGACGCCACCAATTTCAGTTTGCCGCTGCGGTCTGCTTCGGGCACAAAAATTTGCTCGTAGCTGGGCGCAACACCACGCACCTTGGGCATCAGCCAAATTTGCAGCAATTTGGTGTCTGCATTGGGCTGCGGGTTAAACTCGCTATGTTGGATGCCAGTACCGGCGCTCATGCGTTGAATATCGCCAGGCTTAATGACCGACCCGGTTCCTAACGAGTCTTTATGCTCCAGCGCGCCATCCAGAATATAGGTGATGATTTCCATATCCTTATGACCATGTGTTGGAAAGCCGGCGCCCGCTTTGACGATATCTTCGTTAATCACCCGCAAGGCCGAGAAGCCCAAATGCTGTGGGTCATAGTATTCGCCGAAGGAAAAGCTATGGCGGCTATCGAGCCAATAATTTTGGTAGTGGCCGCGCGCGGCACTATGACGAACTGTGATCATGGCAACCTCCTGTCGTGTCTTATCGCGTTCATGACGGGGAAGATATGCGCCGAGGTGCGTTGAAACAATAAGCTATTTGCGCATATAATTGTTTCGATAATAGACACAAAAATAGAGGCCCCATGGACCGCATTGCCGCCTTACGTGCATTTCGCGCGGTTGCCGATGCCGAAAGCTTTTCGGCCGCTGCCACGCACTTAAAAACATCGAAATCGGCCATCAGCAAGCACGTGACCGCGCTGGAGAGCGACTTGGGTGTGAAACTCCTCAGCCGCACCACACGCCGCGTGAGCCTCACGTCGGCGGGCGAAGTCTATATGCGTCGTGCCGAACGCATTTTGGACGAGATGGACGAAGCCGACCAAGCCGTGCGCCAACAGGCCGCCGTGCCCACCGGGCGCTTGCGCTTGGCCGCCCCCATGAGTTTTGGCATTCAGCACTTAGGCGATTTTGTCGCCGAATTCATCGCACTGCATCCGGGCGTCAGCGTCGACCTGAACTTGAGTGATCGCTACGTTGACTTGGTCGAGGAGCGCATTGATTTGGCCATTCGAATTGGCAAGCTGAAGGACTCGTCGCTGCAAGCGCGCACTTTGGCGCCCTCGCGCACCGTCATGTGTGCGGCCCCGAAGTACATCAAAGCCCACGGCACACCGAAAAAGCCCAAAGACCTTCTGGCTCACAAGTGCCTCACGTACACTTATGCCGATGGCACAACGGGCTGGAAATTGAAAGACGGCGTGCTGAATGTGGCGGGCCCGGTGCACGCCAACAATGGCGACATCCTGCGCCAACTCGCCGTCAAGGGGTTGGGCATTGCGATCTTGCCCTCATTCATTGTCGGGCCCGACATCAAACGCGGCACGCTTGTGAGCTTGATGGAAGATCACATCCCGCAAGTGTCATCCATTCATGCGGTCTACCCGCCGGGGCGTTTCGTACCCGCCCCTGTGCGTGCGTTCATCGACTTTATGGTGGGCCGCTGCAATCCCAAGCCGAGTTGGGACTAAGAACCGTGGACCCATTTACACAAGGCGCGTTGGGCGCTGCTTTCGTTCAAACAACGTCCACAAAAACACCACATCTTCGCATTGCTGCAGCCCTTGGCTTTCTATCTGGCATGGCCGCAGATTTAGACGTGCTGATCAGTTCGTCGACAGATCCCCTGACATTCCTTGAGTATCATCGTCATTTTACGCACGCGTTGGCGTTTATTCCCGTGGGCGGGCTGGCTTGTGCGTCCGCCATTCACTTATTTCTTGGCAAACGTTGGCGTCTGACGTTTCTGCAAACCTTCATCTACTGCACGCTCGGCTACGCCACGCACGGACTGCTCGACGCCTCAACATCCTACGGTACGATGCTGCTGTGGCCGTTCAGTGACGAGCGCATTTCATGGAGCATCGTGCCAATTGTTGACCCGCTGTTCACGTTGCCGCTGGCGATCTTGATCTTCTACTCAGCGCTACGGGAGAAGCCTCTCTACGCGCGCATCGCCATGACCTGGGTGGGTTTTTACCTCGCAATGGGCGCGCTCCAGCACAATGCCGCCCTTACCATGGGGAAAGAGATCGCAGCAAACCGAGGGCACGATCTGATCAGGATTGAGGCCAAGCCCAGCTTTGCAAACATTTTGGTGTGGAAAACGATTTACGAGACATCGGACGAATTCCATGTCGATGCGGTACGCGCAGGGCTGGCGCCCCGCGTCTTTGAAGGCGCATCGGTGCCAAAACTCGATCTCAGCAGGGATTTACCATGGCTCGATCCCGGCTCGCAGCAAGCCAGCGATATCCAACGGTTTAAGGTGTTCAGCGATAATTTCGTAGCGGAAGATCCTGACAACCCAAACCGGATTGTCGATATCCGCTACTCGTTCGTGCCGAATGAAGTCAGGCCGCTCTGGTCAATCGAAGTATCACCCGCAGCAAAGCACGACGCATATGCCGTTTACCTGACCCACCGCGGCGATGCCAACAAGGGCCTTGCCCAGCTTTGGCAGATGCTGACCGCTCGTTAGGCAGGCCCCTTCGCGAGCTTCGCTGCGGCCATGCCAGCCAGCCGACCCAATGCGGTTGCAGCCAACAGCCCATTGCCTGCCAAATAACCGGAATTGCCGGGCCCTGAAATGCCGCGCGCGGCACCGCCGCCGGCGAATAAATTCGGCAGTGGCGTTTTATCGGCGCGCAGCACGCGTGCGTCTTGGTCGACAACCAAGCCGCCTTGCGTGTGAAACAACGCACCCGACACCTTCACAGCTTTATAAGGCGGCGTCAGCGCCCAGCCGGTGGTGAAGTTACGACCCAGCGGATCTTGCTTTTGGCCAGCGACCATTTGCGCCACATCGGCCAGCGTTATTTTCAGTGCGTCGGGCAAACCTGTGACCTTGCACAATTCATCGACTGATTCAGCATGGCGAATACAATCTGCTTTGATCGCATCTTGATAATCATCAAATTCTTTCATCGCATCGTGTATTTTCTGGTCGTATATGCTCCACGCCCAATGGCCCGGCTGCGCCACGATATCCACCGCTTGCTCGGAATAGCCGCGCACTTCGTTTGAGAAGCGCACACCATGCGCATTCACTTGAAACCCGCCGCGCACAATGTGCGCCCACAAAATCGGAATGCCCTGCCCGTACGCCAAACCGCCATGGCCTTGATAAGAATGGATGTCGGCCACCGCCGCACCGAGCGCCCGCCCCCAAGCAATGGCATCACCTTTATTGCCGGGGTGACCAAAGAATGTGGCTTCTAAAATTTCAGGGATGTATTGCTGCAACATCTCGCGGCTGCCGGCAAAACCACAACACGCCAAAATCAGGGCTTGGCAACCGATGTCTTCGGTCGAGCCATCCGGGCGCATCAGGCGCACGCCATGAACACGCTGCGCCTCGTCGGCAAACACATCCGTGACCTGCGCTTCCAAAATAATGTCGATGCTTTCACGCTCGGCCGCTTGATGCAGCGCGCCCATCAACTCCGAGCCGGTGCGATTGGGCGTACCGTGCATGCGCATTTTGGAATGGCCCGGATAAAGAAACGAATCCACCAGCGACAGCGGCACGTTGCAGTAGTCGGCCAGCCACTCCACCGTCGGCGCGCCTTCGCGCGCTAAATGCAAAGCCATAACGTAGTCAGTGGCATTCTTTGTTTTGGCCATCACGTCGGCTGCAAAAAGTTCAGCCGAATCATCAATGCCTTTGGCTTTTTGGAACCGACTTCCTGGTGCTGGAATCAAGCCCGTCGACATGGCCGTGGTGCCCAACGCGGTTTGGTCGCGTTCCAGCACCAGCACTTCGGCGCCCGCCTGCTTGGCCGCCAGGGCCGCCGTCAGGCCACAACCACCACCGCCAACAATCAATACCGGAACGCTGCCCTGAAATTTTGCAGCATGTGGAGACAAAATCGACACAGCATCCTCCAAATAAACCAGCGTTACTTTACGGGGCCTGGCCGACCATTGGCTATAGGGGCGTGCGTTGGCTTGCACCTCGGGGGGCCAAGCCGGTAGGCTCCGGTATGAAGACCACACCAATTGTCAGCCCTGCGAAAGCAGCGGCCCCCCTACTTCGATGCGGACGTTTGAACTAATGAAAAGCACCAGATGGATTCCTGCTGTCGCGGGAATCGCAACATTGTTTTTAGCACTCTTGCCCAGCCATGCCGAAACCCTTCGTGTCGGCGGAACGCAAGCCCCCCCGACGCTTGGCAATCCGTATTCGGCTGTCGGCCCGCCGGCCAGCACCGTATGGGCACCGATCTATGACGGCCTGACGGTGATCGACCTTGATGGAAAAATATCTCCGGCGCTGGCTGTTAGCTGGCGCAACACCGCACCAACGACGTGGGAGTTCAAATTGCGGCCGGGCGTTGTGTATCACAACGGTGCGGCTTTCAACGCGCAAAGCGTGGTCGACGTGATCACGATGTTAAAATCGCCCGAGATGCAACGCTTCTTGATTCCAAGCGAATTGCGCGGCGTCACCTCCGTCAAAGCCATCGATCCGATGACGGTCCAATTCACCACCGCCGAACCCGATGCCGTGCTGCCCAAGCGGCTGAACATTGTCATGATGATTGAGCCCAAAGCCTGGGCCGCGATGGGGGCCGACGCCTACGCCCTGAAGCCCATCGGCACCGGACCCTACCGGCTGACGGATTGGGGCAAAGGCAACGCGCGCATCAAGTTCGAACTTGATCCGAAATCTTGGCGTGCGCCCAAGCCCGGCGGCCCGTCGCCGCTGATCGATAAAGTTGAGTTCATTACCATTTCCGAAACGGCATCGCGCGTTCAAGCCATTCTGTCAGGCCAAATCGATATTGCGCTCGCACCGGGCCCCGAAGACATCCAAATCCTCACTGACGCGGGCTTTACAGTCAAAAGTCAGCCGCTAGGCGTGGTGATGAGCTTAGCATTTCGAACGGAACGTCCCGAAGCTGCGCCTTTAAAGGACAAGCGCGTTCGCCAAGCGCTGAACTATGCGGTTAACCGGCAGTCAATGGCCACAGACATGCTGTCGGGGCGTGCGATCGCGGCCTCGCAAGGAGCGACGGCAGGAACTTTTGGCTACAACCCCGCGCTTAAGCCTTACCCGTATGACCCGGCCAAAGCCAAAGCATTGCTCACCGAAGCGGGCTACCCCAATGGATTTGCGCTGCGGGTTGAAGCGCTGACAAACCTGGGCAATTCCGATACCGCACTTTATCAAAAGATGGCCGAGGATCTCGGCAAGGTCGGGGTCAAGGTCGAGCTACGCTCGACAACATTTGCCAGTTGGGTGCGCAAATATATGACCAATGACTGGGGCGATATCGACGCCTTCTCGCTGACGTGGAATTCAGCGCCGTTTCAAGACGTCATTCGCCCCATTGAGTATTTCTCGTGCCTGAAAGCAGCGGCCTTTTTCTGCGACCCGACCCTGGTGCCACTGATTAAGCAAAGCAATCAGACCATGGACGAAGCCGTGCGTTTGAAAATGCTGCAAGATATCATGGCCAAGCTGCAGGATTCTGCGCCGGCGCTGATTTTGGTCGATTTCCCAAATTTGACGGCATTATCTCCTCGCGTGAAGGAAGCACCGTTGCGTGTTGCCGGTATGGATTTTGATAAAGTGGTTCTGGTGAAGAAGTAATGTCGAAAAACATGAAACCCGCGTTGAAAACCATTGGCGTCGTGATTGCGCTGATCGTTGTTTTGATTGGCGTGGTAACAACCGTATTCGTCGCACGGTCAGGCATGCTCACCGATCGTGGGCCCGATCAACTAACGGCATGCACATCCATTGATGGCCAGGGCAAAAGTGGCGAAGACATTCTGATCGACCGCGAACGCAGCCTCGCCCTGGTGTCATGGCTCGACCGCCGTACCCAGGGCCTAGGCACAGTGGGGCGCATCGACCTCACAGCGCCTGATCCTAAAATTGAGAACGCTTTGCTGGCCGACCCGCCCGAGTTCCGGCCCCATGGCATGTCGCTTTTCGTGAGCCCGGAAGGGCAACGCACGCTCTTTGTGATCAGTCATCCGCCCGCCAAGCCACATCGCGTTGAGGTGTTTGAGGCCAATGCCGAGGGAATGTATGAGCACAAACAAACTATTGCAGACCCGCTGCTGGTGCGGCCCAACGACATTCAGGCCGTTGGACCACGGTCGTTTTATATTGCCAATGATTCAGGTGCCAAAGGCGGCCTGGATAAAATGCGCGAGATGGTTTTTGGGGCCGCCATTTCTGCCATCACGTATTACGACGGCACAAAATTCTCGGTCGCCTTCGACGGCACTGCATCGCCAGGCGGAATCAATGCGTCGCCAGATTTGAGCACGATCTATGTGGCCGAAACCCAGGCCAGCAAGGTGACTGTCTTCAAGCGCGATGTTGCGACCGGCGTCCTCACGCGCACCGGCGCAGCCGACCTGCCCAGCTTGCCCGACAACATCGACGTGGCGGCCGACGGCAGTTTGTGGGTCACGGCTCACGCCAATGCCATCGCGCTGGTGCAACAATTTGCCGACCCCACCAAGGTTGCGCCCACGCAAGTATTCCGCATTCCAGCCGATACGCTGAAGGCCACGCAAGTGTTTTTCAGCAAGGGCGATTTGATTTCCGCCGGCAGCATTGCCGCAACGCTCGGTGATAAAATGCTGCTCGGCTCGATCACCGATAAAAAAGTGATGCTCTGCAAGGCACCAGCTTGAAAGGAACATGATTCATGAAAAAATTCTTTCGCATTCTGGGTTGGATTGTTGGCTCCATCGCGGTTGTTCTGGCCGTCGGATTGGCCATCGGCAGTGTCTATTACCGCGATATTCCGGCCGCGGAGCTTGAAAAAAAATACGCCAACGCGGAATCAAAATTCATCATGCTCGACGGCGTGCGCATGCATTACCGCGACGAGGGTCCGCGCGATGCCCCAGTCATTGTGCTGGTCCACGCCCACTTCGATAGCCTGCTGATGTGGGACCCTTGGGTGGCTGCCTTGAAGGATAAATACCGCGTGGTGCGGTTTGACTTCACCAGTCACGGCCTCACGGGTCCCGATCCGTCAGGCGATTACACACTCAAGCGCACTGTCGATTTGGTCGACCTGCTCGTCAAAGAATTAAAGCTGCCGACGTTTGCCATGGGGGGAACGTCCATGGGCGGCACGATTTCCATGCACTACGCGACCCGCAACCCAGACAAAGTTTCGAAGCTCATACTGCTAAGCCCAGGAGCGCTGAATACCCGCATCCGCGGACGCGATACGCCCCCGCCGCTGCCCCCCGGAATTGACCTGCTCAAGATCATCACGCCCAAAATGATGTTTGCGGGCTTACTGAACAATGGCTACGGCGACAAAAGCAAAGTCACCGACCAACTGGTTACTCAATGGTGGGAGATGATGCGCCGGGAAGGCCAGCGTGAGGCGGAAATCACACGAAACCGGCAATACGTTTCGGGCGACGTCGACGCCCTGATCCGCACCATTACGCAACCAACACTGATCATGTGGGGTGAGAAAAACCCGGTCGTATCGGTTGACCAGGCCAAGCAATTGGTCGACCTCATGACATCGGCTAAGTCTGTGCGCTTAATCGTGTACCCGGGCGTCGGACATATGGCTGTCCACGAGGCGCCAGAATTGACGGCCAAAGACGCTCGCGCGTTCTTCGATGAGGTCGTGGCAGAAGCCCCGGCAGCGGTCACGCCGCCGGGGTAACACTGCCTAGCCGCGCGGCATGCTTGCGACTTTTTGCTGCGCCGGGCGTGACGTGCAGGCTTTCAGCCAACGCGCCAAGTTCGGGTACGGCGTAAAGTCGTAACGCAGCATATTGAGCGAATTGATCACGCAGGCACATTGCAAGTCGGCGATCGAGAAGTTGTTGCCCACTAACCAGTCTTTGCCCGCCAAGTCGGCATCGATGCGCTTGAGCGACGGGATAAAGAGCTCCTCAAACTGCTTTGCCGCTTCAGCGCTGCGCATGGCTTCGGGCTTGAAGAATTTTTCCACGATCAAGCCGACAATATGGCCTTCAGCTTCTGTCGCCGCCCAAAACGACCACTGCAAGCATTTCGCCTGCCCTGCTGGGTCAGAAGGCCACAGTTTGCCTGCGCCATAGCGCTGGGCGAGATACAAGTTGATGGCAAAACTTTCCGACAGCGTTACGTTGCCATCGCTATCGCCCAACGCAGGCACTTTCCCCGAGGGATTGATGGCCAGGAACTCAGGCGTTTTGTTTTCGCCAGTCGTGAAGTTAATTTTCTTTTGCTCGTAAGGCAGGCCCAGCTCTTCAAGCACCCACAAGTTGCGTGTCGCGCGTGAATTGGTACCACCGTAAACTGTAATCATAACGTCGCTCCTTAGGCTGCTGCTTTCATGGCCTGCGCGCGCATGTCTTGCACTTTCTTGTTGCCCGCGCGTTCCGAGCAAACCTTGTACCAGGCCGCAGTTTTGGGCCAGGGCGACAGGTCAAAGTTGCTGCGCACCATGTATTCCATCACACATGCAACATTCAAATCGGCCAAGGTAAACTGAGAGCCGCATATAAACGGCGCGCTTTGCAATACGGAATCTAGAATGCCAACAATGGGCTTACCGCGTTCGGCCAAATCAGCCAGCAATTTTTGGTCGCGCTCTTCTTCTTTTTTGAAAAGCACTTCACGCAAGCGGCCGTAGGCAACAGGCTCAAGCTCGGCGGCGGCCCACAACGTCCATTGCATACATTTGGCTTGGCCTTTGTCATCGGCAGGCCACAGCCCGCCTTTGCCGTACTTTTGCGCGATGAACATGTTGATCGCCAGCGACTCAGCCATCACCACATCGCCGTCGACAATCGAGGGCATTTTGCCCGCCGGATTGATTGCCAAATACGCAGGTTGCTTGTGTTCACCTTTGCGAAAGTCGAGCGACACCAATTCATAGGGCGCTCCACATTCTTCAGCAGCCCAAATATTGCGCGAGGCGCGCGACATGACCGAACCGTAAATTTTTAGCATTTTAGCTTCTCCATTTTCAAAATCTGGGCCGAGCGTTTGGCCATGGGTGACAAGACGAATGGCCACATCGTTTTGCATCGAAACCGATACGTTTGCGCTGTCTCGCAATACTATTAGACACTGGTTTTTGGTACGCCTGTATTAGCCAATAGCTCTTCCGTTTCCTAGGCGGTATCGTGCGTTTGGTGACGCTATCTCGGGGCTTAGCACAGGCGTGTATTGGATGCCCGAACAGCATAACGAGTTACGTCGAGTGCCAACCCAGATCAACCACACCTCAGCTTCTGCGACACAACAAGGAGATTCGGGAAGCCGCGACCGGTTACCCGCCTTATGGAACCTAGGCTTTGTTATCTTTTCGGTGGCTTGCGGAATTGCACTTTTTTCCGCATTTGCGACCTATGTTTCGTACCAACGAAACACAACAGTCGTCGAACAGGCCGAAGCGGTCACGAGAAATCATGGGCTACTCAAGGATGCCATTCAGGCGCTTGAGCTCGCGCAGGAGGAGCAGGCCTTTAGTATCGTCACCTTCAATGGCCGGGTGGATCTAGCCATAGAATCAGACGCCGAGATCGCCGGCTTCCAGATCAAGTACAACGCCGCGCGAACCGAGGCCGCGGAACATCGCGATCTAATTGAGCAGTTATGGAAGCTGAATCCCAACCCATCGTCGGCCACCAACGGCTCGCTGTCTGCAACTCTGACAAGTTACGAGACATTTGACGCATTCGCGACATCTGTGGCCGAGAAAATAAAATCAAAGCGTGTCCCCGTTGCTCTTGCAGACATCGACCAACTCGAAAACCTAGAGCGTGCCTTCCGCGAAGACACCGAGCGAACAAGAAGTCTGCTCAATCTCGATACGCGAGCAGAACTGCAAAACATTAAAGACTCGGCCATCAACGGGGCTTGGATTTCGGGTTTAACAGGCTTTGTTGGGCTGCTTCTTTTGGCAGCCGTTGGATCAGCAGTTGGCCATAACCGGCTTAAACAGCTCAAGGTAGCCGAGGCTACACTGGCCAAGCAGACCTTTGTGATTGACCAAATGTCAGAGGCGGTGATTCTGACCGATCTGAGTGGCGTTGTGCATGGCTGCAATGCCACTGCAGCGCAACTCATTGGCCGCACGCGCGATGAACTATTGGGCAGCAACCTGGTTGGAATCATCGGCGACAATAATTTTCACAACAACGTTCGCCCCACCTTGCGCAAAACGGCAATTGAGGGTGGCAACGCCAAAGTCGAAATTGAGATTGTCGGACCAGCAGGCCAATCCGTGCTTTGTGAAATCACATCCAGCTGCTTGCGGAACTCTGACGGCGAGATCACAGGCTTCGCATCAATCGTTCGCGATGTCGGTGAACAGCGCCGCCAAGACGATCTACTTCGGCGTCAGGCCGCCGTAATCGAGCAAATGAATGAAGGCGTATTCATTACCGATCTCGAAGGCATAATCATTTACTGCAATCCGGCTCATGCGCAGATGACCGGGTACCCGCGTGAAAGTGTGCTTGGAAAGACGCCAAACTTTATGACCGCCGAGTCCGATTTCGAGGACCGACGTCAAGCCATTCTAGCAACACCGCGTGATCAAACTATTGACGTCGAAGTTCGCGGGCGTCACGCGACCGGCTTCGATTTCGTTGTCAGCGTTACGGGTCGCGGCTTAAAAGACGCCAACAACAATTATGTTGGCAGAGTTTGGCTTGTGCGAGACATGACTGAAATTCGCACGAAGGAAGATCAGCTTCGCCAAGCGCAGAAAATGGAAGCCGTTGGGCATCTCACGGGCGGCATCGCACACGACTTCAACAATTTGTTGGGTATTTTGCTTCTGAATTTGCAGATCATTGCCGATCGCGATTCGGACCCGACAGTGAAAAATCTTACAGCGCGCTCGTTGAACGCGGTTCGGCGCGGCGCAGCCCTCGTTCGTCAAATGCTCGCGTTTTTCACGCAAGCAGTCATTGCAGCCCGTTGCGCTTCGACTGCACGAAACACTGGCCAACATGCGCGACATTCTGCGACGCTCGCTGCCAACCAACATTGAGATTGTCCTTGATACTCCCGCCACACTTTGGACCTGCGTGGCGGATGCGACGCAATTGGATAGCGCGATCCTGAACTTAGCCATCAATGCGCGCGATGCGATGCCACAGGGCGGCACGTTGACGATCCGCTGTGCCAATCAATCGGTTTCGTCGGATACCGCTGCGCGTGACTCCGAATTGATAGAGGGTGAATTCGTCTGCATTTCGGTCTCAGATTCCGGCGTGGGGATCGCGCCTGATGTTCTTCCTCGCGTGATCGATCCATTCTTCACGACCAAGGAGGTCGGCCAAGGCTCTGGCCTGGGGCTGAGCATGGTGTACGGCTTTGTGAAGCAATCGAACGGGCTGTTCTTGATCCGCAGCGCCGTCAATGTTGGCACCACTGTTTCGATATCGTTGCCCCGAGGGCCGGACTTGCCGAGCCAAGACGCGACCGACATTGCTCGTTCGAACCCGGCGCAACAGCCCGCACGCGCGCGCGTGCTGCTGGTCGAAGACAACGAGGACATGCGCGATTCGACAGCCTGGACACTCACCTCCTTGGGCTACGACGTCGTAACGGCGAGCGATGGCGAGACGGCGAAGAAAATGATCGAGGACCGCGACGATATTATGATCCTGATTGCCGATGTTATGTTGACCGGCGCCATGAACGGCGTGGACCTGGCTGATTTCGCCCGCGCCCGCCGCCCGAAACTAAAAATACTGAATATCTCGGGCTATTCGGAAAAGGCACTGCGTGCAGGCGGAACCTTTCGCACCGATATCACAGTTCTGGCCAAACCCTTTAGCCGCGCTGATTTGATCGACGCGCTCGACAAAATGAAGGCCTAAAACAATCTGAAATTACGTCGCGACCTTCATGGCATTGACTTTCTGATTGGCAGGCCGCCCAAGGCATAGCGTGACCCAATTCTGAACCGCGGGCCAGGGCGTGAAGTCAAAGTTTGTTCGGGTGAGGTATTCGCACACGGCGGCCACGTTCAAATCTGCGATGGTAAAAGTCGGCCCGGCCAAATAGGCAGACCGCGACAAAGCTGCGTTCAGCGTATTGAGCGGAGCTTTAGTCCGCTCAACCAGCGCCGCAACATTTTTCAAATCGCGCTCGTGCTCTTTTTTGAAGACAAACTCGATCAATCGACCAACGGATGGCGGTTCCAATTCCGTCGCGGCCCACAATGTCCACTGAATGCACTTGGCGCGCGCCGCCTTGCCGGCGGGCCACAGCGTTCCCTCGCCGTAGTTGTGGGCGATGTACAGGTTCATGCCCAAGGACTCGGTCATGATGACATCGTCGTCCACAAGCGCGGGCACTTTGCCGGCCGGATTGATGCTTAAAAACTCAGGTGTTTTGGTCTCGCCCTTTAGGTAGTCAGCCGGAACGTGCTTGTAAGCGATGCCGAGTTCCTCCAACGCCCACAAATTGCGTGAGGTGCGCGAGGCTGCTTTGCCGTACAGCGTGATCATGCTTTAGGTCCCTTTTTTCGACTTCCCGCTGTTGGTTTTATAGCGGGGGCGCGACACGGTTTCCACCGGGGCGGCAATGCCCCAATCGCGGCCCCACTGCAAACCTTCCAGCGTTCCGTTGCGCGGCTTGTATTCCGCCCCAATCCAACCATCGTAGCCATGGGCGTCGAGCAGGTTCATCAGGTAGCCCCAGTTCAGTTCGCCCAAGCTATCGGGCTCGTCGCGGTTAGGCGCGCCGGCAATTTGAATGTGGCCGATAATGTCGAGATTGTTTTCAATAAATGCCGTAATGCCGCCTTCCAGCGTTTGGGCATGGAAGATGTCATATTGCAGCTTCACGTTTTTGTGGCCCACCGCGCGCACAATCATGGCGGCCTGGGCGGGGGTCTGCACCATGTAGCTCTCGAGGTTGATGTTTTCCACCAACACGCGCACGCCTTCTTTGAACAGCAGCGCACCTGCATATTCCAAATTTTTCACCAACACGTCGACGGCATCAACCTGCTCATCTTCAGGCACGACGCCCGCCAGAATGTGAACCTGCTTGCATTCGGTGTACTCGACATATTGCAGCACGGTATCCAGCGACGCTTTGAACTCGGCCTCGCGGTTACGCAACGCCGCCAAACCACGCTCGCCTTTTTCAAAGTCACCCGGTGGCGCGTTAAACAACACTATTGGAACACCCGACATCGCCACGATGTCGCCAAAAGCCCCCGCGTCGACCTCGTAGGGGAACATGCATTCGGTTCCCGCAAAGCCGCACTTGGCGGCTAGGGCAAAGCGCTCCAGGAACGGCACTTCGGTAAACAGCAAAGATGTGTTGGCGGCAAAACGGGGCATGGGCGCTTTATGGCCGATCCTAAGGGCCGCGTCACCCCATCTCGTGGGGCAAAGCGCCTACCCCAAATGCTTTGCCAGAAAGCCTTCGATGGCCTTTAGCATCTCGGTGCGGGTTTTTTCGGTCGACAACCAATGGTCCTCGCCATCCAATTTGATGAGTTGAACCGGCTTTCCAGCAGCCTTGAGGGCATCGCGCATGAATTCACTTTGCTCATACGCGACAACTGTGTCGTCTTTTCCGTGGATCAACAGCACATCAGCCGTCACCTTGGCGGCAGAATTGACCGGCGAGCGCTCCGCAATTTTGGCCGCATCCTCAGCCGGATTGCCGATGCTTTCCAGCCAATATTCATAGGTTGAACTATCGCCGCCGTAGCGATTGCGCTGCCATCCCAAAAAGCGAGTCAAATCAGACACGCCCGCCACCGACACCGCGCATTTATAAAGCTCGGGCGTAAAGGCCGCTCCAGCCAGGGCCGCATAACCACCGTAACTACCGCCCACGATGCACACCTTGGATGCATCGGCGATACCTTCGTCGATCAGGTGCTTCACACCATCGGTGACATCATCTTGCATTTTGCCACCCCATTCACCTTCACCGGCCGTTTGAAAACGCGAGCCGTATCCTTCGGAGCCACGGAAATTCATTTGCACCACGGCATAGCCGCGCGACGCCATGGCTTGGGCCCAATAGTCAAACCGTTGGATATCGCGTACGGCGGGGCCGCCATGGGGCAGCACCACCAACGGCAAATTCTTGGACTGCGCGCCGGCGGGCAGTGTCAGGTAGCCTTGAAGCGATAGGCCATCACGCGCCTTATAAACAAAGGGCTTCACGGGCGCGATGTCGGCCTTGTTCAGATCGGGTCGCATGCCCGAGAGGAATTCAAGCTTGCCTTGCGTACGGTCGAGAATGAAATAGTCGCCCGCACTTTTGCTGCCTTGTGCATACAGCACAAACTTCGTGCGCGCCCGATCCCACGACACGACCTGTACCGTTTCCCAATCGCCCAAAGCTTTCTGTGCGCCCACCAGCACGGCTTGCAGGTCGTTCTGGAAGAAAATTTGTTCATACCGCACACGGTAGTAATGCGCGCCAACAATTGTGCCAGTGTAGGGGTCGGTGATCACGCCATCGATATCCACACCATTGGGCTCGAACAACGGCGTACCGATTTTGCCGTCGGTCAACGACATCTCAAACAACGAGTACAAATCTGTCTTTAGACTGGTGCCGATAATCAGCGCGGTTTCGTCGGCATTTGCGCCATAAACACTCATCTTGGGAATCTCGGTGTCTTCGCTGAACACCACCTTATAGTCGCCCAAGCGCTCTTGGTTGGTGGGAACCGCAACTCGATAGCGATTAGTTTTTTGCTGATGCTCGATGCGCGCAACGACGTAGCCTTTTGGCGACGTCACCCAATATCGCGTCGACTCTGTGCCGCGCGAAACAACTTTCCCACGACCCGTCGTGCCATCGACCAGGAAAACCGCTTCTTCACCCTGAATGTTGCCGCCGCGAAACGATCGCGCCGACATCAACACGTCGCCATTGTCGTTCCACAAGCGGCTTTCGATGCTGCACAGGCTGCTTTGCAGTGCCAAGTCACCGTTAGCGCCCAACAGTTGCTTTGGTGATGATTTGCCCCGTGTATCGATCGAGAACGCGCCACAGAATTCCACCAAAGACGAGCGATACTCCATGATGTTCGTGGTCTTGGAGGCATAAATCAAAACATGGTTGTCGCTACTCCATTCGATATTGCGAACTTTCAAATTGCCGAGGTCATATTGCGCGGCTTTTCTTGTGGCGAGTTCAAAGACGAATAGCCCGGAATGGCCGTTGACGGCCTTACTCATGGCCACCTTTTTTCCGTCGGCGGAAATCTGAACGTCGGAAACCTCGGGGTCTTTGCCGTAAAGCTCGATGGGAGGCGCGGCGTGCGCAGCGCCGATGGACAAGAATGCTGCGATAAAACCGACGAGTGTGTGACGCATAACGTCTTCCCCCGAATGCTATCCCCGTCGAAATTAAACGACTGGGGCCGGGGCTAGTCAACCATAAATGGTGTAGCCGGCTATTTTCCCCCCGCCGCTAGAAGCCCTTCTATTCGTGTGGCGATATCGCCGGCCGCGTTCAAGGGGGCGTGGGTGAAGGCTTCGTGGCCAAAAAGCGGGGGCGTGCCGGTGAACGGCTTGGCGAGCCCGCGCTCGAACAGGTCGCGGTGCAGGCGCGCGTGTTTGGGGGCCACCATGTCGGGCGGCGCGTAAATATAGACACTGGCGGGGTTTGCGCAGGCCTCGCTGCACATGGATACGGAATCACCCGTCACCACCACGACATCCGCGAGTGCCAAAAACCCGCCGTAGGGGTTTTCAGCCGCACCGTCTTTCTCCTGGCCCCACAAGTAGGCGCGGTGCGGTGCATCCAGCGCGGCCAACAACGCCACTTCACTTTCAACACCTGTGCGACGCGATGTGGACAACAACACCGATCCACCCAATTCCTTGGCAAGCGCATTCACTCGCGCGCCCACATCTTTGGCCAGCGCTACGGGGAATGGCCGTTGGTGCGTGGCTCCACCGACGAAAAGCGAAACATACGGGCGCGGCAAATCCTTCACACGCGGCGCCCACGCGGCAGCCTCGCGCTCCAGTTTGGCATTTGAATACCGATGCGGCGCGCCGGTGATGCGCACGACATTGGGAAGGTCGCCGTCGGGCCGGTCGCAGTCATGGCGCGGAATGGCAATCAGGTCGAAGTCGGCCGCACCAACGCGACCGGGGTTCATAATTTGCACAAGGGCAACGTTTTGCCCGGCCGTTCTTTTGATCCAGCGCGCCACGGGTGCGGTGCGACGGCCAGCGGCAATCACCAAATCAGGCCACGGTGCAACCAGCGCCGCCACACTGTCATCCGTCACGCCAATCAACGTCGAACCCCGCACGATGTTGGGCAACTTCCCCAGCGAGCTATAGCGAATATTTTTTTGCACAAAAGGCTGGTTCAAAGCCTCGGCCACGCCCAAGGCCTGGCCGGCATTACCCGGCCGGTCGTCCGTCAGAACCCAGATGAGCGGTCGTGTGTTTGTCATGGGGCGGACCATACACCACCAGGCCCGGCAATCCATCGTCGTGCGTGGGATACGAGCAGCTGCGGCCGGGAATTGGTCATTGGCAAACCGCGCATAAGCAGCACCTTCCGGCCATCGGCGCGTTCTGAATTGCACAGCCTGGCCACGGAACTGGGGATGAGAGGGCGCTGATGCGCGAAATGATCAGCCTTGTACCCCCGGACTAATGCGCCCAGAGTGGCACTCTATGAAATGGGAGTGCAGCTTATGATTAAGAACGTCGGTGATGTTGACCGCATGGCCCGTGCGCTGTTTGGCCTCGGGTTTCTTTCGCTGCCCATTATTATGACCATACCCGTAGGATTAACCTATTACGCGCTTTCAGTCGCGGCTGTGTTGGTTGGTGTGTCGATGATTTGGTCGGCCGCAAAGGGCTACTGCTTCGTCTATGGGTTCCTGGGTTTCTCGACCTGCAAAACCTAGGAGTCCGTCACTTCCACGCGCATCCCGCCCGGGGCTGCGGCCTCGCACGAGAGGGTTGATCGCGTCCGGCGTCAGGCAGAAACTCCAGACCCACGTTATCCTGGGGAGGAACCGCCATGACCATCACCACACCGTCGCGCCGACATGCGCTTGGCGCGCTATCGTTGGCAGGGCTGGCCGCCGGCGTCGCCGCACCGGCGATGGCGGCCACCAAGCACCTCAACCTCGACGACCCGTGGGACAATCTCACCGCCTACCTGAAAGCCCGCAGCGACATTTCCGGCGCGATCTCGATGTCTTGGACGCAAGGGTTTGTGTACAGCAACATACCCGGGCAGCCCGCGCGCAAGCTGATGATGGGCCAAGGCGTCAAATGCACACGCTGCATTAAAGACGACAAAGGCTACGAGTTCCTGGAACGCGAGTGCGTGATTTTTTCCGATGCCGAAACGGGCGAGCCGTTAAAAACCTGGCGCAACCCATTTACCGAGCGCACCGTGGATGTATTCCACATCCAAAATGCATCGGCGGGCGGACACATTGATGCTGTGGGTTCGCGCGGGCAACATCACACGACGTATCTGGAAAACACCGGCGACGTGACGTTCTTTATCGACTTGTTCTATTCGTCGCCTTCAAAGTTGTCGGTGAAGGATTACCCCGCCTACGCGGCCAGTGATGTGTACGAAGGTGCTGGCATTTATCATTTCCATGCCAAGCGTGCCGACCTGGACAATGCCGCCCTTGCATCCGCGCCCGTCACCACCTCGCATACGGGCGTGCGCCAATGGTTGCCGTGGATGGAGATGGGCCAATGGGCCGGCGGCGTGGTGATGCCCAGCCGCGGCAAAAAATTACCCAACGGCATTGCCGACTTGCCCAAACCCTTACGCGCCTGGATGGAAAAAAACGCACCCGAGTTCCTGACCGCGCCAACCCTGGCCGACAAAGACAAACAACGGTTCTTCTACGACCAGTTCAAGGACCACATTGATAAAAAGCGGAAGGGGATGGGGTAGAGGATTTTTCGTCCCTTGTCATAGGAGCGTGAACGGGTCCGCGTCATCTGCTTGATTGAACAACTCAAGATAATGGCCAACGAACGCCACGAACCCAATCACTCGCTGATCACGGACCAGATGGCTGATGGCGCTGAGCATTTCTGACCATCAACTTGGTATAATTTTCATCTGGCGCAAACTCCGAACCCCTCTTAGCTTTTCTGTATTCGCCGACGCGAAAGCATGCACCGTCGCATCACAACGGCGCGCACGCTTGCGCAAAAAAAATCGGGAAAGTTTGAGATGAGCCCCACATTCATCGCGCCTCAGCAACCCTCGGCATCAACTTCCTCTCGCGTTGCGCGAAATGCAGCAGGAGCAATAGGTCGCCATATGGACCTAAAAAACTCAATGTTTTCAATGGGCCATCAGTTAATAACCAGATATCAAAAAGTGGTCTTTGGGAAAATCAATGGCTTACGGACGTTTTCCACCAAATGCACCAGTAGATTCTCACTATTTACTGGTGGCGCCGTCCGGCGCTGCACATGCATTCCCCACTTCACGTTTTCGCCCGTTGGTTTAAACCTCGCAGCGGTTTTGAGTTTTGATGAATAGGTTTACCACTCCATGACGCACTCACCTTCTGCTTCTGCCGCCGCCCCCGCTCGCTCCGCCCGCCAAGTTGCTGCCGCACGCACGGTGGCCACCATTTTGCTGGATATCAAAGCCGTCAACTTCCGGCCCGAGGAGCCCTATAAACTCACCGCCGGGTGGGCAAGCCCCGTGTACATCGACTGCCGCAAGCTGATCTCATTCTTGCCCGAGCGCCGCACGGCCATGGAACTGGCGCGCGCCGAGTTGGAAGAAAGCGTGGGCCGCGCCAACATTGAAAGTGTCGCGGGCGGCGAGACGGCAGGCATTCCGTATGCCGCCTGGATTTCCGAAGGCCTGTCGGTGCCCATGCAGTACGTGCGCAAAAAGCCCAAGGGCTTTGGTCGCAACGCGCAAATCGAAGGCGACTTTAAGGAAGGCCAACGCATTTTGTTGGTAGAAGATTTAGCCAGCGATGGCGGCTCGAAGCTGGTGTTCGCCAAAGCATTGCGAGATGCCGGTGCAGTCTGCGACCACGTGTTCGTGGTGTTTTTTTACGGCGCGTTCCCCGGTGCCCTGGAAACGTTAGCCGCCGAGGGTTTGACACTGCATTACCTGTGCACCTGGCGCGACGTGCTGGCGGTGGCGGAAGAAAAAAAATCGTTCTCGGCTGCCGCCATTGCCGGCGTGAAAGACTTTTTAGCCGACCCCGTGGCCTGGAGTGTCAAGCACGGGGGTAAGGGCGCGTGACCCGGAAAAGTGGGAACCGGTTTTCCGATCAGGTCATGCGCGAAGGAAAAGCCGCGTGACCCGGAAAAGTGGAAACCGGTTTTCCGATCAGGTCATGCGCAAAGGAAAAGCCGCGTGAAATTCTGCGGGCTTATTATGGCGCTGTTTTTGTGCTGTGCGCCCGCCCACGCCCAGTTTAGCGCCGACAAAACCGGGCCTGGGGCAGTGCAAAATGCCAACATCGTGCGCTGGGTCAAAGGCGAGTACGAATATCGTACTTTGAAAAGCCAAGCTGTGCGCGGCGGCGAGAACTTTTACCTCACGGTCCATCGCGATGGCTCGCGCACCATGCGCGCATTTACCGACATCGCCACGCGCGATGTGCAAGCCAATGTTGTCCTGCGCGTGGCCGATAATTTCCGCCCGCTCGATGCCTTCGTCAGCATGTTCACGAAGGGCGGCTACAAGGGCGCCATCACCATTCATGTCGATGGCGATACGTTGCGGGCGACGACGACCGGCCCCACCGGCCAGCTCGATCAAATAACAAAAGTGCCTGCGCAATTTTCGCTGGTCGTTCATCCGCTGGCGCTGGACAGTTGGCACCCGTGGTACATCGCGCCGACCAAGGGCGTGCGGCAACCGGGCATGCAATACCTGCTCAACACCGACGGCGATGTGGCCAAGGCCTTAAGCGGCCAAGTGCAGCCTGAAAGCTTTGAGTATATGGGCGAAGAAGACGTGAGCGTTCCCGCCGGCACGTTCAAAACGACCCATGTGCGCATGGGCGGCCATTCCGATATTTGGGTCACGGGGCCCGACCGTATTTTGGTGCGTTACGTGTGGGCCGAGATTGACCGCGACTACGTGCTGAAAACGCTGGCAACCGGGCCGTAACGTTTAAGCGCGCGTTGTGGGCAGTGTGACCCTGGCTCGCAAGCCGCCCTCGGCACGCGTGAATAGGTCGATGTCGCCCCCCATGCTGCGAATGGCGTTGCGGGTAATAGTAAGCCCTAAGCCCGTGCCGCCGGTTTCGCGCGAGCGTGATGACTCAAGCCGCACAAACGGCGCGAACACACGTTCCTTGTCGGCTGGCGCAATGCCCGGTCCGTCGTCGTCGACAAACACGTCGATGGTGTCGGCACCAGGGGCCAGCGTAATGCGCGCGCGCTTGCCGTACTTGATGGCGTTGTCGACCAAATTGCCGATGGCGCGCTTTAACGCCAGCGGGCGGGCGGTCATATCAAACGCGCTGGGCCCGGCGTACGACACATGCTGACCGGTCGCGCGCCCATCTTCGGCAATGGTCGCAAGTAAGCGCGCGACATCAATGGTCGCGGTGGGTTCATTGGCCGCATCGTCCCGTGCGAACGCTAAAGTGGCGGCGATCATCGCCTCCATTTCGTCGAGGTCTGAAAGCATCTTGGTTCGTTGGGCGTCGTCGTCGACAAACTCGGCGCGCAACTTCATGCGGGTGATGGGCGTGCGCAGATCATGACTAATCGCGGCCAGCATTTGAGTGCGGTCTTGGATGAAGCGCTTGAGGCGCATTTGCATCGTGTTAAAGGCACGCGCCGCGCGCCGCACTTCGCCGGGGCCTTTTTCATCCAGTGGGTCGGCGTTGACATCCACGCCTAACCGCTCGGCCGCACTGGCAAACAACGCCAAGGGTTTAGTGGCACGGCCCACACCCCACAACGCGACGACCGCAATGATCAGCGACAGAATACTCAGGAAGATAATAGGTTGGCTGCGCGAGGGGCTTTCATCTACGGCCAACGAGATGCGCGCATTGAACCACGCCGTATCGGTGACACGCACCGAGACGCGAATGATCGCTTCAGGGCCTGGCAGCGGCAATCGCGGGCGGTTCATGAACCGCTCCATGCGTTGCTCGCGACGATCATCACGGCTTTGCAAGCCTTCAGGCGGCGCTGGTGGGCCGTTGACATCGTCCTCATCACGCATGTGCTGGGCGATTTCCTCTTCCGAGGGGAAAGCAGCGGCGGGGTCAGACCCACGGTCAATGCGGCTGTCGACGTGGATCTCGGTGCCGGTGGGGAATTCGCGTTCAAGCCGGCGTTGAACCACGCGGCTGGAGAACTGGTCGTCGGATTGTTGCACGATGGGCCGGCGCGTGACCGCCATAGCCAAAGCCGGCGAATTCATGCGGCGAATGATCAGTGCGCGTTCTGGGCCTTGCGCGCGGTCAACCAACCGGCGCACGGCGATGACTTGGTCCGCCGCTTGGCTGGCCGAGGCCGCCACGGCGGCTTCTTCGCGGAAGACAAAGTAGAAAATGAGTGACGCACCGTTCAGCACGATGACAATCAGCATCACCACCGCAATGATAAACGTCGCTAAGTTATCGAGGCCAAGGCGTTCGACCCAACGCGGCGGAACACGCCGCACTTTGGGTTCGTCGGGGATCGCGTGCGGGATAACGCTCTCAGCCACGAATCACCTCGGGCGTAAACATGTAGCCACCGCCACGCACGGTTTTGATCAGCATCGGAATCTTGGCGTCGGGTTCGATCTTTTTGCGCAAGCGACCAACCTGAACATCAATCGCACGATCAAACGGGATCGCCGCCCGACCGCGCGCCATATCCAGCAACTGATCGCGATTGAGGACGCGGCGTGGATGCTCAACAAACGCCACCAGCAATTCGTATTCACCCGCCGTCAGCAAAATTGCTTCGCCATTCTTACGCAACGTGCGTGTCGCGGTTTCCAAAGAAAAATCTTCAAACCGAACAATCTCGCCGCTGCCTTCCGTAATTGGCACCACAGGACCAAGAGGTGCGACGGTTGTCCGGCGCAACACCGCTTTGATGCGTGCGGCCAATTCACGCGGGTTGAAAGGCTTGGGAATGTAGTCGTCCGCACCCACTTCCAGGCCAATGATGCGGTCGACATCCTCGCCCATGGCGGTGAGCATGATGATGGGAATGTCCGAATCGGCGCGCACCTGGCGGCACAGCGTCAAGCCATCATCGCCCGGCATCATCAAGTCCAAAACGATAAGGTCGATTTTCCAATCCTTCAGCGCCTGCTGCATATCGCGACCATCTTTCGCCGTGGTCACGCGAAATTCGTGCTTGGTCAAAAAGCGGCTCAGCAATTCGCGAATCTCGGTGTCGTCGTCGACAATGAGGATATGCGGCTTGGCGGTTTCAGTTGCGGTGCTCATGGGCGACAACTTATCGCGCAAAGCCGCAGAATTCCAAGGATTCCGGCAACTGCGTGTAACATCAAGGCCCCTGGTTACAACCCGTTACACTTTAATACAGGGCCAGACATCGGACTGTTACAGGATGGGATCATAAATGCTTCCACAAGCCGAGCGGAACCCCGAGCGGCACACATAAAGGAAAACGAAAATGGAAAGCATCTTTTTGAACACGATCATCAGCTTGATGGGCCTGAGCACCGCCTGGATGGGCATCAGCACGATCTTCTCGAAGTCAGCCTAAAGCCGCCAGCATCGTCGCCTACCACATCACCCCAAATCGGAGTCACCCCCATGACCTCTCGCGCGCTTAAGACCTCTCCCCTCGCCCTTATCATCGGCTTGGGCCTTCTGGCACCTGTTGCTGCGTTTGCGGAAGCCCCGGGCATGGATGGCCCCCGAATGGGTGGCGACATGGGTGGGCCAGGCGGGCGCGGCATGGAACGCATGGCCGAGCGCATGAAAGAGCGCTGCGAGAAAATGGAAGCCCGTTTGGCCGACATGAACAAAAAGCTGACAGCCGAGCAAGTGCGCGACATCGTTGCGGGCAACTTGGCCCAAGCGGGCAACCCCAACATCAAGGTCGGCAAGGTGCAAGCCAAAGGCGAAGGTGTTGTCGCAGTCGAGATTGTCACCAAAGACGGCGCGTTGGTAAACACGCGTGAGATCTCGACTAAAACCGGCATGCCGGTCGAAGCAGGCCAACGCTGCGACAAAATTGAAGAGCGCATTGAAAAGGCCAGCCAGCGCCGCGAGCAAGGTGGCCCCGGCAGACGCATGGGTGGTCGCATGGCCGAAGGTATGGCGTTAATGGGCGGTGGGCCCGATCGCGACCTCAACCTCAGCGCTGCCCAAGTGAAAACCTTAGCCGAAGCGCGCCTCATCATGATGGGCAATCCGAATTTAAAGGTCGGCGCTGTGAAGGAAAAAGACAAAAACACCTACACGGTCGACATTGTCGCGTCGAATAACTCGCTCGTCCTCCAACGCGAAGTCGACAAGCACACTGGCCGCACAGAGAAAAATTAACCTTCACGAATGCTGGTCGAGACACCCAAAGAGGCCCCCAGCCTTCTTTCGATCCGTCACTCTCGACCGACCCCAGCCCCGGCGGTGCCCCCCAGCCCGCCGGGGTTCATTTTTTCGCCTTATTGTAAGCCCCCCCCATTTGGGGATGACGGCGGCTACGCTTTAGTTGGTACCTCTCCTGCCACGACTTCTGATCCTAAGCAGCTTCGTGAAGCACCAGAAAAGTTGAGGCAACCATGCACATTCAAGATTCCTCAAATTTGAGGCCCAAGCCCTCCAATAACCAATCGTAAGGCTCACAACTGAGCGTGTTTGGGGGGATATTTGCCGTGCCTTCAGATCATCACCCCGAGCCCAACACGCGAGCGGACCAATCGGCGCTCGTTGCCATTGCACTGCTGGCAGTAGTGATTGGTGCCACATGGATCCGATCGATAGAAACTCGCCACGACCATCCGACAACGCCTGTGGTGCAGGCGAGGCTTGTCGCGCCGCAAACGATCTCGAAAGAAGAAGCCTTGGTCAACGAGCTGAGCGACAAAGCCTGCAAGGGCGACTTGGAAGCGAACCTGCGTCTCGGAGAAATCCTATTTTTTGGCAATGGCGTAAAACGCAATGTGCCGCTTGCCTATGCGAATGCCCGATATGCAACTGACAACATGAATGGCGGAAATGAGTATCTCGCGCGGAGTCTCGTGGCCATGATCGCGCAAAATATGAGTTATGAACAACGAGCCGCTGGCGATCGCCTGCGCCACAGCGCGATGCCATTCTGCCTCAGCGACCGCTAACAAGGCGGCAGGACAACGGAACTCGAGCGGCAAGCAGGTACAGTCGGCTTTGACCTTCTCTTGAGTAGGCTGCACGGTTCACCTACAGTCCCTTTGTCAATTCCATTTGCCAAAGGACGGCCGCCATGAAAAAGCCCCTCGCGTTAATGCTTGCTGTCGCTTTGTCTGCTTTTAGTTTTGCGGCCACGGCCGCCGACAACGTGCTGGTGTTTGGCGGCAGTCGCGCCACCGGCCTTGAGGCCGTAAAAGCGCTGGTCGCCAAAAAAGATAAAGTCAGCGTGGTTGTGCGTGCGTCATCGGACACCACCGAGCTCAAAAAGCTGGGCGTGACATTGGTGACAGGTGATGTGCTGCAACCGGCCGAGGTTCAAAAAGCTTTTGCATCCGCCAAGTTCAGCGCCGTTGTCAGCGCGCTGGGCGGTAAGCGCGGCGAGCCCAGCCCCGACTTCGAAGGCGTCAAGAACATCGCTGATGCTGCCAAAGCAGCCGGCGTGAAACGCATGGTGATTGTGACCGCCATTGGCGTGGGCGATTCCAACGCCATGATGCCCGAGGCGCTGAAGAAGATTTTGCAGCCCACCATGATCGAGAAAGGCAAAGGCGAGGATTACTTGGTTGCGTCGGGCCTTGACTACACCATCATTCGACCAGGCGGATTGAAGAACGGCCCGGCCACGGGCAAATCGTCGCTCACCGACGACCACACCGCGCATTCCGACATCAACCGCGAAGACCTTGGCAAATTGGTAGCCGACAGCGTGGCCGACAAAAAGACCTTCCGCAAAATCATGCACGCCGTTGACCCGACGCTGCCCTCGGCGGAGATGAAGTAGCGCTGCTTTGTAAGCGGGCTTGTTATGCTTGTTAATGTCACGAATTAACAAGCATAGCACTGAGTTATATACCGCAGCGGTATCGTGCGCACCGCACGTTGTTTCACGTGAAACAGCGTGCAGCAGCATTTCCTGAATCAATCGATCGCCATTTTCACGGCACCTATTCCAGCACCCGATAAAAAAACGTCGCGCCGCACAGGCTGCCATCGGGGAATAGCGCATAGCCGGGGATTGTGCCTAAGCGCTGCCACCCCAGCCGCGCATAAAGACGCTCGGCATCGCCGCCGGCCGCAGTGTCCAGCACCAACAGTGTCTTCCCAAGTTCGCGTGCGGTCGCTTCTGCCGCTTGCATCAGCGCGGCACCAACACCTCGGCGGCGCGCACTGCGATGCACCAGCATTTTTGCAATATCAGCGCGGTGCGGTTGATTGTCTTGCGGCGCGGGCACGACCTGGACGGTCCCGACAATCGTGCCGGTTGCTGTGTCTTCTGCCACCAGCAAGACGCGCTCCCCTCGTCCAGAGCTGGTCAATGCGTTCTGCCAAAAGGCCATCGCCTTTTCGCGCGGCATTGCGTGCATGAAGTTGACTGACGCACCGCCAGCCACGCAATCGAGCAGAACGTCGGCGAGTTCTTCGATCGCTTTAGGCTCGTTGTCGGCGCGGTGAATGCGGATGGAATGGGTCATGGATCTTGTCGAAAAATTTGGCTGCCATCTTGAACGATCACGTTCGCAGTTCAAAGTTTCTCCGATCTCCATAAATACAAATGTTCTTGTTTTGTTCTTATGATCCGTGTATGGTTTTCGCCATGCAAAACCCGGTGTTGCACTCGAAAAACCGCTATTTGGGCGGTGCGCTGGACAGCACGCACGCCGCCCACCCCGATGCCCGGCGCGGGCGCGGCGCGGTGGGCAATCCATCGGGGCGGTTCGAGCGCGAGCATCGCGAGACTATCGACGATGGCTGGGACAACGTCGATCTGCCGCCGCCGCCCTTGCACACAACAGTGCTGCGCGACACCAGCAAAACCATCATCGCGCGCAACCAATCGCCCGACATTCCCTTTGACCGTTCGATCAACCCCTATCGCGGCTGCGAGCACGGCTGCATTTATTGCTTCGCGCGGCCCACGCATGCGTGGTTAGGGATGTCGCCGGGCTTGGACTTCGAGAGCAAAATTATGATGAAGCCCGATGCCGACGTGTTGTTGGATAAAGCGTTGCGTGCATCCAGTTATACCTGCCGCGTCATGGCCATGGGCACGAACACCGACCCCTACCAACCCATCGAGCGCAAATACCAAATTACGCGCAGTGTGCTGCAGGTGTTGGCGCAGTTTGCTCACCCCGTGGGTATCGTCACCAAGTCGGCGCTCATCACGCGCGATATCGATATTCTGGCGCCCATGGCCGCGCAGCAACTTGCCAAATGCGCGGTGTCGATCACCACACTGGACGCCAAACTCGCGCGGCAAATGGAGCCGCGCGCCTCTACGCCCACGCGACGGCTTGAGGCGATTAAGCAACTGAGTGCGGCGGGAATTTCAACGGCTGTGATGTTTGCGCCCGTTATTCCGGCACTCAATGATCATGAAATGGAATCCGTCCTCGAGGCCGCCCGCGATGCCGGCGCGCGTGAAGCGGGCTACGTGATGCTGCGCATGCCCCTGGAAGTGCGTGATTTGTTTCAAGAATGGCTGGCCGAGGCCGTGCCCGGCCGCGCGCAACACGTGATGAAATTGATCCGCGATATGCGCAGCGGGCGCGACTACGACCCCGAGTGGCATTCGCGCATGAGCGCCACGGGCCCAATCGCCGATATGGTCAAGCGGCGGTTTGTGCTGGCTTGCAAAAATCTGGGCCTGAACGAGCGCACGTATAAGCTGGACACCACGCGTTTCAATCCACCACCCCAAAGTGGAGATCAGTTGTCGTTGTTTGGGTGACTCACAGTTTTTTGCTGATAAACTGCGAGCCATGCCCATACCACTTTCTCGACGTGCCCTTCTTGCCACCTCCGCTGCTTTGGCGGTAACGCCTGCGAACGCGGCAACCGAAGTGGCCGTTGGGGCTTATGTGATTCCCGGTTCGCCGGGCGCCAAACTCTTCACCGATTTTGCCGAGCGCCTGAAGACTCAGTCGAACGGTGCGCTGGCACCAAACATGCTGATTCATGGCGAGGGCGGCTCGGAAGAACAGGTGCTCACGGCCTTGCGGCGCGGGCGCATTCAGGTGGCGTCACTCTCGACGCTGGTGTTATCGAGCGTTATCCCCGAGGTCGGCGTGCTGACCATCCCGTTCCTTCACGACAGCCTGGCGGAAGTGGATTTCATCATCGACACGGTTGTCATTCCGCGCGTCAATGAACTTGCCAAAGATAAAGGCCTTGTGGCGTTGCGGTGGTTGGAACTGGGGCCGCAAAACATTTTTGCAAAAAAGCCTATCCGCACGCCTGCGGATGCCAAAAGTGTGCGCCTGCGCACCACGCAAGATATTGCGACCAAATTATTTCTAGAGGCTGTCAAAGCCGATGTGATTTATCTGCCCAGCCCCGATGTTATTCCATCGTTGCAAACCGGTTTGCTGGACGGCGGCGTCACGCCGACGATCGCCTATGCAGAGACGGGTTTGGTGCGCGATGCGCCGCACTATTCGTTGGTGGGCTTCTGTCAAATCGGCAACATGATTTTGGCCAACAAGAAATGGCTGGACGATTTGCCGGCCGAGCAGGCCCGCATTGTGCGCGATTCATTTGCCAGCAACGCTGAAATCCGTACTCTCATTCGCGCTGCAGCCGCCTCGGGCCTGGCGCGTCAAAAAGAGTTGGGCTTTACGTCCTATGACCTCACACCCGAACAACGCGCGGCGTGGAAAGTTCTCACTACCGGTATCGACAAGCAAGTCATCGCCGAATTGGGCGGCCAATCACAAAGTTTGTTCGACGCAGTGCAAGCTGGGAAAAAGGCATTCGCGGCAAGTCAGGTGAGATAGTCCCCTCAATCGCCCTCATCGGCGCTCTTGCTGGCGAAGCGTTGGCCCTGGGGCAGGAACGCCGTTGAGAAGAAGGTGGAATTCAAAAACAATTTCGAGATTCCATGCCATTAGGCGCGAAATGCTGGGTTATCGGCAAACAAGACGGCACCGCCTTTTCCGCGCCGTTCGGCGATCACAGCGGCACAGCCCGGCAATTTTTCAAGTCTCCGCCGTCACGAAGCCTGCGAGGTTTGGCCCATCCGTAAAAGCCACGACAGTCGCAGAGGGGTTTTTCGCACGCCCCAAGATGACGCGGACGCACTGCAAATCATGCGATTAACAATCATTAACAGACGGCGTGTGTGACACGTCAGCAACACCCTGGCACCAAAACCCAGTTGCCCACATCCAAAGGCTGCTTGAGCATTGCAAACAAAGCGTTTTTGGCTACCTTCGCGGGCGGTGGAGGGAAATAACCAGTTGCCACGCTTGGGTGCCTCGGTTTCGAGGCGTTACCATTGGCGACGATGAAGCCCCAGAAAAAGAGCGCAGGATATTTGTCCGGCGTAAAAATTGCAGTCCAAGGAGTCACACGTGAAGAATTTCAAAACATCGCTGTTGGTGTCGGTTAGCTCAATGCTTGTTTTTTCGGCTGTGGCGCAAGCCCAGATTGAAGAAATCGTGGTCACGGCCCGTCAGCGTTCTGAAACGCTGAAAGATGTGCCCGCGTCGATCACGGCTTTCACTGCCGAGACATTGTCCAACGCTGGTGTTGCGCGCGCCCATGATTTTGTGGCGCTGACCCCCGGCGTGACCATGGTCTCCTCGGCTGAAATCGGCGATACGCAAGTCAACATCCGCGGCATGAACGGTGCCCGCGACGCCGAAAACAGCTTCGGCCTGATCATCGACGGCATTCTGACCACGAACCCGGCGGCGTTTAACCGCGAGTATTCAGACCTCAGCCAGATCGAAATTTTGAAAGGCCCCCAAGGCGCGCTCTACGGACGTAACGCCGCCGCCGGTGCCATTATCATCACCACCCGCAAGCCCACCGACAAGCAAGAGTCGGTGATCAAAGGCACAGTGGCCGACAACAAGACCTACTCCACCATGGTCGCCACCAGCGGCCCGGTGAATGACAACGTCTTCTACAAGCTGCAAGGCGACTGGCGTTCGACCGATGGCTTCTTCAAAAACACCTTCCTGAATAAAAAAGCGGTCGACGATTACGAAGGCTACAACGTCACCGGTCGTTTGGTGTTTGAACCCAGCGACGAAACCAGCATTGATCTGAAGGCCCGCTACGGCCAAGTGAAAGCCGCGTCGATCTCGTTCAACGCCGCTTTTGCATTGCCGGGCTTTGCCGCATTCCTTGGCAATCCTGACCTCAACGAGAACGTCAACAAACATAAGTTTGTTTTCGAGCCCAATATCGACCCTACCAACGATCAAAAGACCTTCGAAGTCTCGGGCAAGCTTGATCAAACAACCAATTCCGGCACATTGACGGCGTGGGTGTTGTACAGCGACGTGAAGAATGACCTCACAGCCGACGGCACCTCGGGCGCCTTCGGATTTTTCAACAACGAAGCAACTTGCCTTTCTTCGGTCGCGCAATTGTCGCGAGCGGGCTATCGCCTGCCCTCACCGCAGTTCCTAGCCCCAACGCCGGCCGGGTCCTTCTTGGGCCCCTACACCGCCACAACTTGCGACGGCACGCAGTATCAAGTGCGCAACCAGAAAGACATCAGCTCGGAAGTGCGCTTTGCCTCGCCCGCCGATCAAAGCGTTCGCTGGATCATCGGCGCTTACGGCTTGCACATCAGCCGCGAAGTTGGCGTCAACCTCGGTATCGACAAAGGCCGCGGCGTCACTCAAGCGCTGTTCGTTCCAGCAACAGGCACGAACCCCACCGAAGCGCTGGTGGACGATAGCTTCAAGACAAACGTTTACGCAGCTTTCGGCTCGGTCGCCTATGACATTCAAGAAAACACCGAGTTGGCTGTGGCACTGCGCTACGACAGCGAACACCGCAAAGTACGCAACCTGGTGCCGACCGCAGCTCGCACCCAGTTTGTTGACTTCACGAACGATGGCATCTCGGGTGGCAATGCGCCGCTTAATCCGGCTCTTGATCGCACCATTAACCCAACCGGCTTGATCGCTGAAAAGTCGAAGACCTTCGACCAACTTGAGCCCAAGGTCAGCTTGACCTTCAAGCCGACGGATGAGACCTCATTGTACGTCAACTGGGGCATCGGCTTTAAGGCCGGCGGCTTCAACAACCAAGGCTCGAAAGCTACAGTCGACGTGTTCTTTAACCGCGCCCCGCTGAATGCCAAGCTCGGCATCACCGATGACTTCCGCAAAGAACGTTCATCGGCTTTTGAAGGCGGCTTCAAAAGCGAGTTGCTGGACAAACGTTTGAACATCACGGCAGCGGCCTACTACAACACCGTCAAAGACATGCAGTTCTTTGAATTCTTGGTCGGCCCCTTCGGCCTGCTGCGCGTCGTGAACAACATCGATAAGGTCCGCATCTATGGTGCCGAATTGGGCACGAACGCCCAAATCACCGACGAATTGTCGGTCTATGCCGGCGGCAACGTGCTCGACAGCAAGATCAAGAAAATGGTCTCGCGCCCCGACGCTGTAGGCAATAAGTCGCCCTACTCGGCGGATTACACGCTGAACTTCGGCACGCAGTTGGATGCACCAGTAACGGACGCCTTCAACCTGCTGGCACGTGCTGACTTCAATGTCGTTGGCCCAACCTGGTTCCACGTCATCCAATGCCAAAGCCGCCCGACCCTGTTCGGCGCGCCCAGCGATGGCTGCGGACAACGTCGTAACGCCTTCACAACGGTTGATTTGCGCGTTGGCGTGAAGGGTGATGCCTGGTCGGTCACGGCGTTCGCAAAAAACTTGGCCAACAGCAAGCACCTGGAAGAAGTCATTCCTGCCCCAGAATTCGGCGGGTCATTTATTCACCCAGCCGCTCGTCGCCTGATCGGCGTCGACGCCGAAATCAAATTCTAAGCCATCGCGACTCATCCGTCGCATTAACTCCAACGGCGTCGGTTTTAACCGACGCCGTTTTCGTTTCAGGACCGAAGGAGAGATACCATGCAAGAGTCTGACTATTCACGCCGCGATGCGATAGGCGGCTTTAGCGTGACGGCCATGATGTTGGGCGCACTCAGCGCCGCGCCTCGGCCCGCGCAAGCGACACTGACGCATGCGCAAGATTTGCCCAACCTTGATGACCCACTGGTGAACCTGCATGGGTTCATGAAACTGCATGGCAGCATCGATGAGATTGACTGCCCATGGTGGTACACGGGCATTATTTATGGGCAGCAAGAAAAACAGGCCCCCAAGGCGCTGTTGCGGTTTGAGGGCTGCGAGATCAATCGCTATCGGCCCAACCCAAACGGTGACGGGTACATTCAAAGCGGACGCACGCTCACCTTCTTTCGCGATATCGAGACCGAGAAGATGTTAGAGACGTGGACCAACCCTTACACCGGCAAAACGCTGACGCCGAAGTCCAACACCCTTGGTGGGGATGATTCGTTCTTGTTGTCGGTGAACGGCCTGCGGTTCAAAAACCAGATCGGCAAAACGCCCGACAAGCCCCTCAAGCTAAATTGGTACGCTATGGGTGACATGATTTGGCTGATTAAAGATCGCGGCTTAGCCGAGATGCCACAGCCCTGGCTGGAATGTTCATCGACGTTCGGCTGGGTAAAAGAGTTCGCTGACCCAAAAGTGAAACGCGCGGAGTCTTGGTTCTCATCGACCTATTTGGCCCCATGGCTGCCTTGGATGGACATGAAAGACACGCCCGGCCATGTGGTGTGGCACGCGGCTGGCCGCAAACTCAAATCGGTCAATGAACTACCGCCCGAGTACTTGGCGCGTGCGCGCAAAGAGGCCCCCCAACAGTTAGATGCAACGCCGCGGAAAGTCTGAGGGCCGCATACAGCAGAGTGAGAGCAAAGCCGCCGAAAGAGTTCGTGGCTTGCTCTTGCTCACTCTTCTAAATGACGGGCCGCCGATTAAACCAAGGCCGCGCGGTTTCAAGCTGTCCGGCAAGGCGATACAGCGTCGCTTCATCGCCAATGCGCCCGGCAAACATCACGCCGATTGGCAAACCATCGGGCGACCAATACAGCGGCACCGACATGGCCGGTTGGCCACAGATATTCGCCAGCGCCGTAAAGGGCCCAAATGTTGAAACTTCCCGCACATAGTCGTTAAAGTTGGCCGGCGACAAACTGAGCAGCCCCAATTTCACCGGCGGCTTGGCCAGCGTTGGCGACAAAATAACGTCATAGGTTTGTTGGAACTCGGCCATGACGAGGCCCGCTTGATCAAACGCCGCGCGCGCAGCAGCGTACGCCAAACCCGTTACCTTCTTTCCTTCTTGGTAGAAAAACCACGTCACCGGTTCCACATCTTTTTCGCTGACCGCACGACCCAGGCGTGCGGCGCGCGCATCCAGGGTGGCCGTTGTTGACACGCTCAGGGTGGCGAGCATGCCTGCGTTAATCGCCGCATGGTCAATGGGCGGCTGCTTTTCTTCGACGATGTGGCCCAAGTCCTCGCACAGTTTTGCCGCATCACGCACAGCCGCAAGGCAAACCGGATCGACCGGCGTTCCTGACGTGGGAGCCAACATCAGTGCGATGCGAAGTTTGCCTGGATCAGCACCCACTTCTTTAGCAAACGCGCGAGCGGGCGGTAGTGCGGCGTACGGATCGCCCACATCGGCTCCCGCCGAGATATCGAGCAACGCTGCGTTATCGCGCACACTGCGCGTAATGGCATGAACGGTGCTGAGCCCATTCCAGCCTTCCATGCGCGCGGGCCCCGTGGGCACGCGGGCGCGGGTCGGCTTCAGCCCAAACACACCGCAACACGAGGCGGGCGTGCGGATCGATCCAGCGCCATCGCTGGCGTTGGCCATAGGCACAATGCTGGCGGCCACCGCCGATGCCGCCCCGCCAGATGAGCCACCGACGGTGCGTTCCAAGTTCCAAGGGTTTTTGGTTTGGCCGTTGGGCACGGATTCCGTTGTGCCCGTCAGGCCCAATTCAGGCGTTGTTGTTTTGCCGAAAATGACCAGCCCAGCTTTTTTGTAGCGCGCAACAAGCGTGCTATCCACCTTGGCCATATCGTCTTGAAAAAAAGTGCTGCCCGAGCCCGTGACCGCACCGGCCAAATTCACGCTCAAGTCTTTGAGCAGAAACGGCACACCGGCGAACATGCCCTTGGGCAAACCTTCGGCAATTTGTTTGCGTCCATGATCGTAAAGTTTAGCAGCGATACAATTGATTTTGGCGTTAGCCGCTTCAAGGCGCTCAATGGCGGACTCAAGCAATTCGCGCGGCGTGATGTCGCCTTTGCGTACGAGTGCTGCCAACCCCAATCCATCGTAGGCGAGATATTGATCCACTGGCATTTTCCCCTTGGGCGCAGCAGCCATTGCCGCGCGCGTGAGCGGATATGCGGCCAGGGTCGCCAAAGCATGCCGTCGATTGAACCGCTTGGCCATATTGGCCCGCTCCCTCTGCCGCACTTTCGGGCGGGGAGTATAGCGCGGCCTGATCGCTTTGGCGCGGGGTTTGGCGGAAAAGTTAATGGGGTAACTTGGGCGTTTCACCCTGACGACGGCGAACAACCCAAAGCCAAGCCAATGCTGGCGCGACGAGCGCCAGATTGATCAGCGCGTGTTGCAATGTCGGCCCTAACCCGGGGAAAGGCGGAGATGAGATACCGAACCCGAATTGTAGTTCGCCCGGCGAGGCCATATCGGGCGGGGGTGTGACCGACATATCGGCACTCGCCCCTATCAATGAAATAAGAGCCAGACCAAACATCAGCCAAATTGAATTGCTGCGTTGGCGGAAAGCTGTCGCAATAAATCCCAACCCAACTAACGGTGACAGCGCATTCTCGACCAAACAACAATACGCATCGCCGATCTGGTGAAGGGGCCCTGACGAAATGATCGCCGCTTTACCAATGGTCAGGTTCAAAACCGAGATACACGCCACAATAATCAAGACAGCAGCAACGTAGGAAACGAGCAAACTGATAGCCGGGCCAGCGCCGTAAAAGGGAACGGGGTAACGCGCACCCAACGTTTTCAATTCGTCGCGTGCCAGCATCTCAGCAGCTAACGTTTCCTCGTTGCCCAATTGCGCCCGCGCCTCTTGCGGCGAGGCTCCGGCGTTGATTAAATCGTCAGCATGATCGCGCAGCTCAGCGATGTAGCGCCGCACATGCTTTGGCGCAATACCGCCGCGACGCAATGTCTCAGCTAAATTATCAAAGCGCATGGAAAACTCCTGTGCTGCTAGCGTTGAACGGCCGTGGGAGATGTGGAGTTCAAGGAATAAATGCGCGCGCAAGCCTCGCCATCAAACCGTGAGGCACACGCTGTTTTGGCGGGCTTCAAATCGCCGTAGCTGGCCATTTTATAGTCAAACCCATTCATTGCGCCTTGCACGAGACAGATGATGTTCAGGCCACCGTTGAGACAGGGGATAAGCTTTGGCGCTTTATCAAAAGCCAGATCGTGTTCAAATTTTCGGGTGAGATCTTTTTCAACCTCAGTTGGCGCACGTTTGGGCAAGGCAGCGGTTTGCAGACCCCAATGCACATTGTCGCAGTTGCGATGCTCGCCATTCCACTTTTTGCCGTCATCTAACGCTCCGCACCACACATATGAACGCAATGCCGAGAGGTCAGTGTCTCGCTGCGGCGTTACGGGCACCGGCGCGATAGGCTGAACACGAGGCGCTACAAATTGTCGCTTGATCGCGCGTGGCGGGCCGACCGATTCACGGGTAGCGGGAGGTTTGGATTGTTCGAGTTGTTGCGGCGCGAGGACCAGCCACGTGATTTTTTCGGGCATGGGCTTGCGCGACAAGACGCGCCACAACTCGGGCGCCATCAGCACGTACCCTATTGCGCCATGGAGCGCCAAAATAGCCATGGCAAAGCCGGCGTGACGCGACGTACGCTTTATTTGGTGCCGAGTTGCAAACCCAAACGCCACGACACTCAACACTCAAATTGCAAGCGACGCATAGGCACCTCCGTTAAGAGTTGAGGCAATCACATCATTCAATTTTGTCCAATTTGAGACGAGGTGCGTGAGGCGTTTCTGTCCCGCAGGCGTGACTGTGTAATAGACCCGCGTGCGGCCACTCACCGCCTTGCGGCGCGACTTCAGCGCGCCATCCTTTTCCAGTGCGTGCAACACCGGATAGACAACACCCTCGCCGAGGCTAATGGCCTCATGCGTAACGGTGCGAATGGCCTGTACCAATTCGTAGCCATACATCTCGTGGTCTTTGAGCAAGCGCAAAATCAACAGTTCGGGCACACCGTTCATGAAGTTGGGGTTGGTCGTCTTTGACATGCTTCATTACCTCGTGGTTCGAGGCATTATACCTTGAACCACGAGGTATGCAAGCGCATGCATGAGGAGGCCATCATTGGGCCGGACTTCAGGCGCCCCTCGACACCACAGTTATTGCCGGGGGATGGAGTCCAACAGAACGTAATACCGCGCAGGCTTTCGCCCAGAATACTGAAGCCGCTGCAATTTGATCAAACGCACAAAACCACGACCATACATGCCCGCAAGTGTGCGGCGGGTGATGGCGTGCCCGAAGTTCCTGCGACCGGTTCGAGGACGGTGCCGGGGCCGCGGGGCCTATGGCTCGTACAGCCAAATGCTGCTATTATTTGGCGGTCACAACTAATCTTGAGGAGGAATGCCATGGCCTTTCGCACCACCGCCTTCTTCTGCATTGCCGCAGCCTTCACTGTTGCGACGTTCGCCGCTTCGGCGCAAATGTTTTCGCGCGGCAATGGCCTGGTGAACGAATCCGCCTACGCGCTTGATCGGAAAAACTGGCGGCAAGGCGTTGAGTTAGCCCAAGAGGCCATGCGGTCGGGCGAACTCATGCCCTCCAACACGCCTGCGGCATATAACAACCTCTGCATTGGCCTAACTGGTTTGGGCAAGTTCGATGAAGCTATGGATGCCTGCGATAGTGCGATCAAATTGAAGCCACGTCAGTGGAGCTTCTATAACAACCGTGGAAATATTTACTTCTATCGAAGCGAGTTTGACCGTGCGCTTGCCGAATACTACAAAGCTCTTACCTTCAGCCCTGGCGACGACGTGCTGTTGCAAAACATTGCTCTCAGCCTAAAAGTTCGTAAAGGCCGCGGCCCAGCAAAAAACCAATCGAGCTAATTCAAAGCCTGTCTGTCATCTGAATGTGTTCGCGATTTGAGCTGGAAACGTCGATACACTCGATTGTCGCCGGACTTGCGCTGAACGTTCCAGCGACCGCCGCCCAAGCCCATCAGGCCCGCGCATTTCAGCGCGGCGAAATACGACCGACAAATCTTGCGCCGATCATTTTGCCGGGTCGGACGTTGGCGTGGTTGCCGTGGGGCTTATCGGTCGATTGGCAAAACCAACCCGTTATCAATGCGCGTTCAGAAACGCTGCACACAAAGCCGACGTTCAAGCCGCTGCTGAACCGCCGCTGCCTTGTTCCTGCAACGGCTTATGTTGAATGGCGCGCAGCGGGCAAACTTAAAATCAAAACGCGAATTCGCGTCGACAACGCCGATGTTTTTGCCTTTGCGGGGCTGGTGGGCGATGGGCGCTTTACAGTCGTCACTTGCACGCCATCAACATCTATTGCGCACATCCACGACCGCATGCCCGTGATTTTAGACCGTGCGGCGCAGGACCTATGGTTGTCGGATCGGCCCTATGACGAGGTCAAATCGGTGCTCGCATCATATGGCGGAACGCTGACATTCGAAGAACAGGCGCCACCACCCCAACGCCAGGGCGAACTGGCGTTTTAGTGAGCCCAAAAAAAACACCCGGCGTCTGACCGGAGGCCAGCTTTCTCTTGCAAGCTGCTCATCCGTGCATTAGATACTGAACCATATGGTTCAGCATAGTCAATCCCGCTTCGATGCCTCGTTTGCCGCGCTCTCGGACGCCACCCGACGCGGCGTCCTCGAACAGCTCGGGCGTGCCGACGCATCGATCACGGACTTGGCCTCCAAGTTCCACATGAGCCTTACCGGCATGAAAAAGCATGTCGGCGTTCTGGAGAAGGCGGGTCTCGTTACGACCAAGAAGGTGGGGCGCGTGCGGACGTGCAAGCTAGGTCTGCGGCGGCTTGAGGAAGAGGCTGCGTGGATAGAGAGTTACCGCCAGCTTTGGGCCGCGCGGTTCGACGAACTCGACGAAGTTGTCGAGGAATTGAAACGGAAGGAAAAAATTGATGGGCGCAACAGGAGAGAGTGAGTCGTCCGCCAAAAAGAACCGCACCACGGTCGAACGGCAATCCGAGCGTGAGCTTGTCGTAACGCGAAGCTTCAACGCGCCGGCGCGCATCGTGTTCGAGGCTTGGACCAAGCCCGAGTTGCTGCAGCGCTGGTGGGCACCGAAGTCGTTTGGCATTTCATTTGTGTCGTGCGAGGCAGACGTTCGTACCGGGGGCACCTATCGGTTTGTGTTCGGGCACCAAGCCTCGAAGCAGCCCATGGAGTTCTTCGGGCGATACATCGAAGTGACACCGCATTCGCGCATAGTCTGGACGAATGAAGAGGCTGGCGAAGGCGGTTCTGTTACCACCGTGACCTTTGAACAACAGGGCGCCACGACCCTGGTTGTCATGCACGATCTCTATCCATCGAAAGACGCTCTCGACGAAGCCATCGCATCGGGAAGTACAAGCGGGTTTAGCGAGACGTTTGAACAACTGGACGATGTTCTTGTGACCGTGCGCGCGGGTGCAGGACACTCATGAATTCGTCCGACATTAGTGGCTGAGCAGCACAGGCAAAATCGCGTGTTGCATCACATAGCCAGTGACGCTGCCTAAAATAAGCTGGCGCAATTTCGAGCGCGTATACGCCCCCATCACCATCATGTCTGCGCCGATATCGCCCGCCGCGTATAACAGTGATCGACCGGTCCGGCCCTCGCGCGGAAGCACTTTCGAGACAACCGTATGCACGCCATGATGGGCCAAATGCGCCTCAAGGTCGCCCGTTTCGGCATACCACTCCTCTTCTTCAACGCGCAGCACGATCACGTCGTCGGCTTTGATTAAGAATGGCATGGCCGCCGCCACAGCGCGCGTGGCCTCGGATGAGCCGTTCCAAAATACGGCAACTTTTTTGAAGGGCCCGCTACGCGCCGCGCCGTCGGTAGGAAGGGGCGGTGCGGCAATCACGGGGCGGCCGCTTTGCATCAGCGCAGCATTGAGCGTCATCAATGCTGCGGTTTCGCCATCACCCGTGGGGCGCGCGACGACGCTGATATCGGCCCGGCAGCCGCGCAGCGCAACAACTTGTTCCTCGACACCCGCTGCTTCCAGCCAGGTTGTTGAAAATCCTACCTGACGGCCAGGGGCGGCTTGTGAATCGCTCATCCCTTCTCGGGCCAGCAAACTATCGTAAACGTTGCGAGCTTTGGCAGCGCGCTGGCCGCTTTCTTTTTCTGCCACGCCCATCATTTCATCGACCATGGCGCCTGACATCGCCTCGCCGACCAAAGGTAATGCCGATGTGGGATCGGTGCGCACATGCATCGCGTCGATGTGGCAGCCCAAATGGCGGCCCACGCGCAATGCTGTTTCCAATGTCGCGCGGCCACTCGTGGCGTCACTAACGACGGCTAAAACATTCTTGATACTCGACACCGGCACTCTCCCCTTCGCCGATTACTGGCTTATTCTATCAATCTTTGAGTGGTTTGGACGAGTCTTAAGGTTCAATGCACATGCCCGCCAACGGGCCGATGAATCTCGTCCACGCCCTCGGGGTCTTGGTGGATTATCACATCAGCACCTGGAAACGCTGCCAAAACCGAATCTTCGACATTGTCCGAAATCCGGTGCGCTTCGATCAGGGTCAGCGACTGATCCAACACAATGTGCATTTGAATGAACGACTGCGCGCCCGAGCTGCGCGTGCGCATTTCATGAATGTTTTTGACCGCTGGGTTCTTCTTGACGATGGCGATAATTTTCTCGCGATCAGCCGCGGGCATTTCTTGGTCCATAAGATCGCCAATAGCGCCGTACGCAATTCGAACTGCATTGATCAACAGAAATACGGCGATCCCGGCGCCAAAGATGGGGTCAGCCAAGGGCATATCGAGTCTGGTGGATGCATAAATCGCTGCCATGACACTCAGGTTCATCAACACGTCGCCAGTGTAGTGCAGCGAATCTGCGCCGATGGCCATCGAGCCTGTTTTGCGCACGACAAACTTTTGAAATGTCACAAGGGCTAAGGTGATCAGCGTCGCTATCGCCATCACCCACAGCCCCATACCATCTTGCTGCAGAGGAACGGGCGAGCGAAACCGAGATGCAGCCTCAGCGGCAATCAAAACTGCCGAGCCCGCAACGAATGCCGACTGCCCCAACGCCGATAGGGGCTCGGCTTTGCCATGGCCAAATCGGTGTTCAGCGTCGGCGGGCGTCAGCGCATGACGCACGGCAAAAAAATTGAGAGTCGATGCCATGAGATCGAGCGAAGAGTCAGCCAAACTCGATAACAAGGCAACCGAGTTGGTAGTCACATAAGCCGCCCCTTTGATCGCGACCATGACCACCGCCGCGCCAACGGCAACCAGCGTGGCAGCGCGCATTAGCTTTGCGGCGTTTGGCGCAATCGGTTTTTGGCGATCAGACCAAACGTCCGTCACGGATACAGCCTCTCTGCCGTCCAGCCTGTCGGGTTACGGCGGTAGACCAAGCGATCATGCAATCGGTTGGGCACATCGTGCCAAAACTCGATCGCCTCGGGCACCATGCGAAAACCAATCCAATACTCGGGGCGGGTCACGTCCTGGCCCTCAAAGCGCGTCTCGGCGTCGGCCAAGCTTTTCACTAACTGTGCACGCTCGTGCAGTACGTGCGACTGGTCTGACGCCCAGGCGCCGAGTTGGCTCTGGCGTGGCCGGCCCGCGAAATAGGCATCGGCCTGGGCGGCGCTGACCCGTTCAAGCGGACCTTCGGCACGAATTTGACGCCCCAACGTTTTCCAAAACAGGCAAATGGCGCCAAACGGGTTCTCGGCAATCTCGCGCCCCTTGCGGCTGTTGCCGTTGGTGTAAAACACCAAACCATCAGCCCCGACGTCTTTCAGCAAAACCATACGTACCGAAGGCCTTCCGGCCTTGGTCGCGGTGGCTAGGCTAATGGCTTCCGGGAGGTTGGGCTCGGCCACGCTTGCTTCCGCAAACCATTGACGGAAAAGCAAAAAAGGGTCGTCCAACTCAGGAATGATGGGTTTTGCGTCCATACACCACTATTAGTGCGCCTGGTCCTCGCCGACAATGGTTCAAGCGGCTTTCCCAGGCTTGGAATCGGCTTATTTTTATGGCCGAGCCGTGGCAAACAGGGCAAAAAACGCCCTTATTTCGCCACCTTCCCCCGCTTCAATCACCACCACTGAAACGCTTTAGGAAGCACGAGAGAGGTATTCATGACGACACGTTTTGCGCCCCGGTTTTTGATGATGACCGCCGTCGTATCCAGCCTGGTTTTGTCGGGCTGTGCGGCCGATGGCCGGGTCGACAAAGAAGCCATGGGCACGCTGTTAGGGGGCGCTGCCGGCGCATGGGCGGGCTCATCGATCGGCAAAGGCAGCGGCAAAGCAGTTGCCATCGGCGTCGGCACAATGCTTGGTGCGGTTGTCGGCAACTCCGTCGGCAAATCAATGAATGAGCTAGATCGCATTAAGATGCGCGAAGCCGAACAGCGCGCCTACGCGGCACCGATAGGCGAGGCCATTGTGTGGAATAACCCCAACAGCGGTAACTCTGGCACTGTCACCCCAGTGCGCGATGGCCGCTCGACCGCGGGCAGTTACTGCCGTGAGTTCCAGACCGAAGTAACTGTGGGCGGCAAGCGCGAGAACGCGCACGGCGTGGCCTGCCAACAACCTGACGGCTCGTGGCGGATTGTCGAGGGCTAACGATTAAGGTGTCGGGGCTTCTTCTGGCAATGTCACAATGTTTGCCAGCGTGACACTGAGCAACGTTCGCTCAGACTCGGCGGCGCGACTGAGATGATGATGCAAACGCTTGGCCGCATCGGCCAAGCGATCAGAATTCACGTTGCCGACGCCTGCGAAATGAAGACCAAGCCCAAACTGATGAACCACGTCAGCCAGCGCGATGCGGTCGAGGTCGCGCGCCAAAATCCACCCGCCTTCGTCGGTGACAGCCACGAACCGTCCCTGGCGGAGCGTTTCCAACACACGGCCAAGTACAACATCCGGCGCACTTAGTGTGCGCGCCAAAACACGTGATGAAATGGCAGCGCCGGCATTTTGCGCCGTAGCCAACTTGGCGATCACATCCATCGCTAATGCTAAACGATCCAGTGCCAAGTCGGCGCGACCTTCGTTAGCGTAACGCCAATCGGGCAATGACGCAGTGATGACCGCGCCGGCCATCACTACAATCCAGTTTAGATATACCCAGATCAAAAACACCGGCACGGCAGCCACGGCGCCATAAACGGCCTGGTACGATGTCATTGAGGCGACATACGTCGCGAAGCCATAGCGCAACAACCCGAACAGCACCGCCGCAACGCCGGCGCCCAACATCGCATCTTTAATCATCACGCGCCGATTGGGCACGACAACATAAAGGAAACCAATACCAACCCACGCCACCATGGTGGGCGCAACTTGGCCCAGGATGACATTCATTGATTTGGCAACATCAGCACCAATCCACATTTGTGCGGCCGCGAAATAACCAAACAGCGTAAAGCTAAGACCAAACAAAAACGGCCCAACCGTTATGACCGCCCACAGGACCAGCAGCCGCGTCAGCAGCGGGCGTGGGCGCAGAACTTTGAAAATTTCGTTGAAGGATGTTTCAATCGTCAGCAGCAACATCAGCGACGTGACTGCTAAACCAATGGCGCCAAACGCTGTGACTTTTCCGGCCGCCGAAACGAACGCCGACATTTGATCTCGCATCTTCAGGCCGGTGTCGGGCATGACGTTGCTGAATATGAAATCTTGCGCGGCAGCGCGCATACCCTCAAACGCTGGAAATGCCGTCAGGATCGCCAGAACCACCGCCAAGGCGGGCACGACAGCTAGGGCTGTGGTGAAACTTAACGAAGCCGCGACACGCGTTATGTTGTCGGCCCGCATCCGCTCGGACATGAACCTCGCAGTTGCGAGCACCCCGCCCAGCCGGGGTGGCAGCTTCTTGACGTCTGGTTGGCTATTTTGCTGGCGATCCGGCATCGTGGCCTGCCTTGCCCAAAGGGTGGTTTCGTGCGAAATCTGAGGTTATCGCATAAGATGCCGTAAAGTACCGCCCGGTTAAAGATTCTCTTTATTTTCAGTGAGTTTGAGCCAAAGCATGAACACACCCCCAGCACTGATGGCAGGCAAAAAGGGCCTGATTATGGGCGTGGCGAACGACCGTTCCATCGCCTGGGGCATCGCCCAACAGGCTGCCGCCCATGGCGCTGAGCTTGCCTTTACCTTTCAAGGCGATGCCCTCGAAAAGCGCGTGCGCCCCCTGGCCCAAAGCGTGAACAGTTCGTTCCTATTGCCCTGCGACGTGACCGACACCGCGTCACTCGATACATTGTTCGAGACGATCCGTGCGAAGTGGGGCACGCTCGACTTCATCCTTCATGCGATCGCGTTCTCGGACAAAGAGCAGCTGAAGGGCCGCTATCTCGACACGACGCGCGAAAACTTCCAACGCACCTTGGACATCTCGTGCTTTTCTTTCACCGACATTTGCCGCCGCGCGGAACCCTTGATGCCGCAAGGCGGCAGCTTGTTGACGTTGTCCTACTTCGGTGCCGAGAAAGTTATACCTCATTACAACGTGATGGGCGTGGCTAAGGCGGCCCTTGAAGCCAGCGTGCGTTACCTCGCCGTCGATATGGGACGGGCCAAAATTCGCGTCAACGCCATATCAGCCGGTCCCATCCGCACCCTTGCGGCATCAGGCATCGGCGATGTGCGACACATCATTCGTTGGAACGAGTTGAATGCGCCATTGCATCGCGCGTTGACGATCGAAGATGTCGGCAAAGCGGGCGTGTATATGTTGAGCGATTTGGCCAGCGCTGTGACCGGCGAAGTGCATTACGTCGACGGCGGTTACAACGTGATTGGCATGATGGATGTGAACTCAATTACAGAGATCGCCGAGATGCTTCAGGGCGCCAAGATCAGCACCTGAAGCCCAGCACCGCAATAGCAAGCCCATGTCGAGCAACACCTTCGGAACCCTGTTCCGCTTCACCACTTTCGGCGAGAGTCACGGGCCCGCCATTGGATGCGTTGTCGATGGCACGCCACCTCTCATTCCGCTGAGTGAGTCTGATCTGCAAATCTGGCTAGATAAACGCAAACCCGGCACGTCGCGTTACACGACGCAACGCCAAGAGCCCGATACGGTTCGCATTCTCTCAGGCGTATTCGAAGGCAGGACGACCGGCACGCCGATCGGACTGATGATCGAGAACGTCGATGCGCGCTCGAAAGACTATGGCGACATCGTAGAAAAATTCCGGCCCGGCCATGCCGACTATACCTACTGGGCCAAGTATGGGATTCGCGATTATCGCGGGGGTGGTCGCCAGTCAGCGCGCGAAACCGCCATGCGTGTCGCCGCCGGCGCCATTGCGCGGTTGATCTTGAATGCGCGGTTGGGCGTTGACGTTCAAATTCGCGGCGCCTTGGTGCAAATGGGCCCGCATAAAATTGATCGCTCGCGCTGGGATTGGGCGGAAGTAAACAACAACCCATTCTTCTGCCCCGATGCCAAAACAGCAAGTGCTTGGGAAGGCTATCTCGACGGCGTACGCAAAAACGGCTCCTCAGCAGGGGCAATTATTGAAGTCGTGGCCGAGGGCATTCCGGTGGGCTTGGGCGCGCCCGTATACAGCAAGCTTGATGCCGATCTGGCCACGGCGCTGATGGGCATTAACGCGGCCAAGGGCGTTGAGATTGGCGCTGGTTTTGCCGCGGCTGCCTTTTCGGGCGAGGAAAACGCCGATGAAATGCGCGTGGGCAGCAATGGCCAAATCGAGTTTTTATCCAACCACGCTGGGGGCATTTTGGGCGGTATTTCGACAGGCCAGCCGATTGTTGCCCGCGTTGCCATAAAGCCGACAAGTTCGATCCTTAGTCCTAGGCGCACGATTGATATCCACGGCCAGAATACCGAGATCGTCACGAAAGGCCGCCACGATCCCTGTGTGGGCATTCGCGGCGTGCCGGTGGCCGAGGCGATGATGGCGGTGGTTTTGGCCGATCATCTGCTTCGTCACGAAGCACAATGCGGCCCGATGAAGCGGTAATAGTTTTTTATAAGGCGACGTCATGAAATTTATTGGGAAATTGTTGCTGGGCATTCTGGCCAGCATTGGATTTTTTGTCGCCGTGTCGATTGGCGTCGGTACCTATTTCGTGTTTCGCAGCGAGGATGGCGGGAGGGCAGCGCCCTCGGCCCCTGAAAAAATGGCGCTCACGATTGACCTTGATGATGGCTTTGTTGAGGGCGCGTCGGGCCATCGGTTCGAAGGCTTTTCGTTTCATTCCCAAACTACGTTGCAAGATGCACTGATTGCTATCCGCCGCGCCAAAGACGACCCGCGCGTGCTGGGTATTGTCGCCAATCTCAGCGGGCAGTCGTTGGGCCTGGCCCAAACTCAAGATGTGCGCGATGTGATTGCCGACTTCCGCAGTTCGGGCAAACCGGCCCTGCTGTTTTCAGAAACCATCGGCGAAGGCACCGCCGCCATGGGCGCTTACTACCTCGCCTCATCATTCGGCGAAGTATGGGTGCAGCCGTCGGGCAATGTTGGCTTGGCCGGCATTGGCATTGAGCAACCCTTCTTCAAAGGCTTACTGGATAAGGTCGGCGTAAAGGCCAATGTGATTCAGCGCAAAGAATACAAAAGCGCCATGGAGAACTTGACCAACAGCAAAATCTCTCCGGCCAATCGTGAAGCACTGGAAGCCTTGCTGGGCTCGTTCTTCGATCAATTCGTCACCGGCATTGCCAAAGACCGCGGGCTAGATGCAGCCGCCGTCCGCCGAATGATCGACAAAGGCCCCCTCCTCGCTCAAGAAGCACTGGACGCCAAACTGATCGATAAACTCGGCTATCGCGACGAGTTCGACACCGCCGTCGACGCGCGCTTGCCTGATTCGAAGTCAGTGACCATCAACAAGTATCTATCGTTTGCGCCTGCCAAAGAACGCCCCGAGCCCAAAAAACGCGTGGCGGTGATTCATGCCATTGGCGAAATTTCGCGTGGACACAACGACTCGCCGTTTGGATCGTCCGATGGCGTGATGTCCGAAGACATGGCCGACGCCGTGGCCGATGCCGCCGAAGACAACAAAGTCGATGCCATTCTAATTCGCATCGACAGCCCCGGCGGTTCTTATGTGGCTTCTGACACCATTTGGCGCGAAATTGTGCGGGCGAAAGAAAAGAAGCCGATCATTGTCAGCATGGGCAATACGGCAGCGTCGGGCGGCTATTTCTTGGCCATGCCTGCGGATCGTATTTTTGCACAACCCGCCACCATCACCGGCTCGATTGGTGTGATTATGGGAAAGCTGGTGTTTGCGGGCGCTTTCAACAAGCTCGATGTTAATTGGGAGCGTATTTCGTTTGGCGAATCTGCCGGGCTATTTAGCTCCACAACAGACTTCTCGCCCCGGGAACTGACGCGCCTCAACGAAATGATTGACGCTGCGTATGCTGACTTCACCACCAAGGCCGCCAAGGGGCGCGGCAAAGACGTGGCAGAACTGGAGCGCTCGGCGCGCGGCCGGGTGTGGACAGGTGCTGACGCTTTAAAAGCCGGCCTTGTCGATGAACTGGGCGGCTTTAGCCGCGCCATCGACTACACGAAGGAAAAATTGGGCCTGCAACCGACCGACACGGTGTGGCTGCAAGCTTTCCCCGCGCCGGAAGATCCGTGGAAGACGCTGTTGAAAGCTGTTGAAGAGGGCAATCTGCCCTTTGGCATCATGAGCGGCATGCACATGCTGTCAAACTTGGCGACGCAGTTGGAACCACTGAATGCCGCCAGCAAGGCCATGCAGCGCACCGGCGTTCAGCTGTATGCTGACCCGATTGCCGTGAAGTAGTCAATTTAAGCGTCCTTCATTCCGCCTATCAAAAACTCGACGTTGCCTTCAGGGCCGGTGATCGGGCTGGGCGTCACGCCAAGCACGCGCCAGCCGGGCTGGGCGGCAAGCCAAGTCGAGATGGTGTCGCATACTTCAGTATGAAGAGCTGGATCGCGCACTACGCCCTTCTTGCCCACTTGGTCACGCCCCACTTCAAACTGGGGTTTAATCAACGCAATTAGAAACGCGCCGGGTTTGGCCAGCGTCATGGACGCGGGCAGCACCGTGCGCAATCCAATGAAACTGGCGTCGCAAACAACGGCGTCCACAGCCTCGGGAATTAACTCGGCAGTGAGATTGCGAGCATTCGTGCGCTCCAGAACCACCACGCGCGCATCCTTGCGCAACTTGTCGGCCAACTGACCATAACCCACGTCAACAGCATACATCTTTGCCGCGCCATGATGCAGCATCACATCGGTGAAGCCGCCGGTCGATGAGCCGACATCGATTCCAATACGACCAGCGGGATCGAGCCTAAAGTGCGCGAGCCCATGCACAAGCTTCAATCCGCCGCGCGAAACCCAAGGGTGCTCACGACCGCGAACATCGAGAGAAACATGGCTAGCAACCTGTTCGCCCGCAGATGTGAGTTTGCGTTCGCCGCTAAACACAACGCCCGCCATGATCAGTGCTTGGGCTTTGGCCTGGCTTTCGGCCAAGCCACGCGCGACAAGCAGTTGGTCGAGACGCGTTTTGTCAGCGGCCATCGCGGGCCTACAAAATATATCAGGCGCGAGCGGGCAAAGCGTCTTTGCCTTGATCAAGCCCTAGTGCGCCTACCGCCGCCGCTGCAATATGGAAGGCGTTAAGGCCCGCGATTTGCAATTGCTCTTCAGGCTTGGCTTGTTCCAGGAACACGTCAGGCATCGTGAGTGTGCGAATTTTAAGGCCATGATCGAGGCGACCAGTCGACGCCAGGTACTGCAACACCGCCGACCCAAACCCGCCCGCCGACTCTTCAACTGTGATCATCACATCGTGATGATCGGCCAGTTGCGTAATCAAATCTTTGTCGAGAGGTTTGGCAAAACGGGCGTCGGCCACCGTGCACGACAAACCGCGCGCGGCCAGCGCATCGGCGGCCTTTAGGCAATCGGCCAAGCGTGTGCCAATACTGAGCAGCGCCACCGTCGAGCCTTCACGGACGATGCGCCCCTTACCAATGGGCAACGCAGTGCCGCACGCAGGAAGCGCCAAGCCCACGCCCTCGCCGCGCGGATAGCGCAACGCAATCGGCCCACTGTTATGGGCAGCGGCGGTTGCCACCATATGCATCAACTCCAGCTCGTCGGCAGCGGCCATCACAACAAAGTTAGGCAAGCAACACAGATACGCCAAATCAAACGAGCCAGCATGGGTGGCGCCATCGGCACCCACGTAGCCTGCGCGGTCCATGGCAAAGCGAACGGGCAAGTTCTGCACAGCCACATCATGAACGACTTGATCGTAGGCCCGTTGCAAGAACGTGGAGTAAATCGCGCAGAAGGGCTTGAAGCCTTCGGTGGCCAAGCCTGCCGCAAACGTAACGGCGTGTTGCTCGGCAATCCCCACGTCAAAACAGCGGGCGGGGAATTTCTCGCCAAACTTATCAAGCCCGGTGCCACTGGGCATGGCCGCCGTAATGCCGATAATTTTGTCGTCGTGCTCGGCTTCGGCAATTAAGCCTTTTGCAAACACCGATGTGTATGACGGCGCTTGGGCTTGGGCCTTCACTTGCGCGCCCGAGACCACATCGAATTTCGTCACGCCATGGAATTTGTCGGCCGATTGTTCTGCTGGCGCGTAGCCTTTGCCCTTTTGCGTGACCACATGGATCAACACAGGCCCCGGACGCGCCGAATTGGCGATGTTCTTAAGCACCGGTACCAAGTGATCGATGCGGTGACCATCGAGCGGGCCAACGTAGTAAAAGCCCAGCTCTTCAAACAGCGTACCGCCTGCCACCATGCCGCGTGTGTATTCTTCGGCTTTACGTGCGGCTTCGGCCAAGGGCTTGGGAAAGTGCGATGCCAATTGCTTCATGGCTTGACGCAGCGTGAGATAGGACTTCGACGACAATAGACGCGACAAATATGCGCTCATGGCGCCCACCGGTGGCGCAATCGACATATCGTTGTCATTGAGGATCACTATCAGCCCGCTATCCAGGCTGCCCGCATTGTTCATCGCCTCATACGCCATGCCGGCGCTCATGGCACCGTCGCCGATGACACACACGACGTGGTTCTTATCGCCACGCAAATCGCGCGCCACGGCCATGCCCAAGCCTGCGGAAATCGAGGTGGAACTGTGACCGGCGCCAAAGGGATCGTATTCACTTTCCGAGCGCATGGTAAAACCTGACAGTCCGTCTTTTTGACGGATCGTGGTCATGCGGTCACGGCGACCGGTGAGAATTTTATGCGGATAGGCTTGGTGGCCCACATCCCAAATGAGTCGATCATTTGGCGTGTCGAACACATGATGTAAGGCGACAGTCAGCTCTACCACACCCAAGCCAGCGCCCAAGTGCCCCCCGGTGCGCGACACGGAGTGAATCAAATCCGCTCGCACTTCGTCGGATAACTGGGTGAGCTGCTCAATTGACCAATCGCGCATGTCTTTGGGCGCGGTCAAAGAGTCCAGCAATGGCGTCTTCGGAACAATGGGGGCGTCAGTCATGGCCAAACAGATCCAAACAACTCATCAAGACTTTCGCTCAAGCACAAACACGGCCGCCTGGCGTAACAGCCTGGCCTGGTCTGCAAAGCGGTCAAGGTGCCCGACCGCCCGCTCGGTCAGCGAACGTGCCAGGGTTTTAGCACCTCCCAGACCCAACTGGGACACAAAAGTAGGCTTTCCTGCAGCCTTGTCCTTGCCCGGTGTTTTGCCAATTTCCCCAGATAAACCCTCGACATCCAAGATGTCGTCGGTCACCTGGAATGCCAGGCCTAAATCTAGGCCATAGGCGTGCAACGCAAGCCTGGCCTCGGCATCGCCCTTCAATATCGCACCAGCAGAAGCTGAGAATGCAATCAGAGCGCCGGTTTTCAGAGCCTGGAGATGCGTCAGTCCATTCACATCAAGACCAAGTGAAGGTGCGGCAAGGTCGACCATTTGGCCGCCGACCATGCCCGCCGCCCCGGCGGCTTTGGCTAAGTCCGCAACCAGCGTGGTGCGAATTTCCGCTATTGGATTAGTGGCTTTTTCGGCCAAAACTTCAAACGCGCGCGTTAGCAATGCGTCGCCCGCCAAAATCGCCGTCGCCTCGTCCCAATGTTTGTGAACGGTTGGCCGCCCACGCCGCAGGTCGTCGTTATCCATCGCGGGCAGATCGTCGTGAATCAGCGAATAGCAGTGAACCATTTCGATGGCAGCAGCGGTGCGTAGCGCGTTGTTGGCATCCACGCCCATAATATCAGCGCCTGCACACACCAAGAACGGTCGAAAGCGCTTGCCGCCATCAAGGGCCGCATACCGCATCGCCTCAACAACGCGGCCTTCAGGGCCAGCGGCAGTCGGAAGGAGGTCATCGAGCATTTGATTGACGGCAGCCGCAGTGTTCGCCAAAGCGGTGGCAAAATCGGTCGGCATGGATGGCGCCGCGTGCGGACTCAAGCCTCGTCCATGGGCTCAAGCCCCAACGCTTTACCGGCTTGGGTAATTTTCTCGACCTTCATTTTAGCATCGGCCAACTTGGCTTCGCAGTGACGCTTCAGCAACGATCCGCGTGTGTACTTAGTCACGGCTTCATCGAGCTTGACCTGCCCGCCTTCAAGGCTGCGCACGATGGAATCAAGTTCCTTCATCGCCTCTTCAAAGCCCATGCGGGCGATGTCCTCGGGGATCGGGTCTTGTGCCGGAGCTTTCGCCATTAGTGATCCTTTAGGGTCTGCACGTGGGCCGTCACACTCGCGCCCAACGCGTCTAAGTTATAGCCGCCCTCAAGCAACGATACCACCCGGCCGCCACACACATTCGTCGCCACATCCATCAATGCTGCCGTGGCCCAGGCATAGTCGGCTTCGACAAAACCCAGGCTGGCCAGGGGGTCGTCTTTGTGGGCATCAAATCCGGCAGAAATCAGAATAATGTCAGGCTTAAAGGCGGTAAGTGCCGGGAGCACTTCGTCGCGCATACCGCCGCGAAAGACATCGCCACGGCTGCCCGAGGGCAACGGGACATTGACGACATTGCCATGCGCGCCTTTCTCGGCCCGACCACCAGTGCCGGGATAAAACGGGTACTGGTGTGTCGAGGCATAAAATGCATCAGCATCGTCCCAGAATATCTCTTGCGTGCCGTTGCCATGGTGTACGTCAAAGTCGACGACGGCCACGCGTTTGTACCCATGCACCGCGCGCGCATGATATGCGCCAACAGCGGCATTGTTGATCAGGCAAAAGCCCATGGCGCGTGAGGACTCGGCATGATGGCCCGGCGGGCGCACGGCACAAAAGGCGTTGCGCGCTTGCCCCATTGCCACGGCATCAACGGCACGAACGACAGCGCCGGCCGCGCGGATCATTGCCTGCCCCGAGCCCGCCGACACAACGGTATCAGGATCAATATGCCGCGAGCCGGATGTTGGAATAATGGCCTGCAATTTCGCAAAAAAATCGCCTGGATGCGCACGCGCAACTTGCTCAGCTGTTGCGAGGGGGGCGTCTTCGCGCGGCACATCTTTGAACGCTGATTGGTTGAGCGCCTTGAGCACACTGCGCAATCGATCAGGTGATTCCGGATGCATCGGCCCGGTATCATGCTCAAGGCCGCTGGTATGGGTTACAATGAGTGTCGACATGCTCACGCGCCTCAAACTGCGTTGAGCGGCATCTTCAAATATGCCGTTCCATTTGCCTCGGGCTCGGGCAGGCGTCCGGCCCGAATATTGACCTGAACTGACGGCAAAATGAGATTGGGCAAGCTCAGCGTTTTATCGCGCGCCGTGCGCATCTCGACAAACTTTTCAAGCGGCGTGCCACCGCCCACATGAATGTTGCTTTCCTTCTCGGCTTTCACCGATGTTTCCCAAGCAATCGGGCGGCCGCCGGGGCCGTAATCATGACCGACAAAAATGCGTGTAGAATCGGGCAGTGCTAGGATTTTCTGCACTGAGCGAAATAGGGTCGCAGCATCACCGCCGGGAAAATCACATCGCGCGGTTCCGTAGTCGGGCATGAAAATGCAATCACCGACAAACACGGCATCGCCAATCAGATACGCCACGCACGCCGGCGTATGGCCAGGCGTGTGCATGACCCTCCCCGTCAATTTGCCGATTGAGAACGTATCGCCGTCACGAAACGACTGATCGAAATCGCCACCTTGGGGCTTCACACTTGGCAGCGTATTAAACAAAAGACCAAATGTTTTCTGCACTATCGTTACTTCAGCGCCAATGGCGACCTTGGCCCCGGTAAGCGGCCTCAGATAGGCGGCAGCTGTTATGTGGTCGGCATGGACGTGGGTTTCTAGAATCCACTCCACCGACAGCCCGCGCGAGCGCACCACTTCGAGCAACTGGTCGGCGGACGTCGTGCTGGTGCGGCCCGAAATCGGATCGTAGTTGAGGACTGGGTCTATGATCGCAGCCCGTTTTGTCGAAGGATCAACAACAATATAGCTGACCGTGCCGGTTTCCGAATCATGAAAACCCGTGATTTCAACCTCTGATGTCGGCGCAGCCGAGTTATGATGTTCTGTATTCATGCTAAACAATGCATTAGCATGCTGCGCTACCAGCAAACACTAGAAATTTATGACCTCGCAGAGCCAAAATCCTGCCATTCGAATCGGTATAGATCTGGGCGGCACGAAAATTGAAGCCATCGCACTCGATCAAGCGGGGCATGAGCGCTTCCGCCATCGTATCCCGACCCCACAAGGTGACTACGCTTCAACTGTGCGGGCCATCGCTGGCATTGGTGCGAAGGCGCAGAGCGAAACCCAACAATTTGTGAGCGGCTCCAAGGCCAGCATTGGCGTCGGCATTCCTGGCACGATTTCACCCGCGACTGGATTGATTAAGGGAGCGAACTCGGTGTGCCTTATCGGGCATGCCCTGGATGTCGATCTAGCACTCGCCATTGGGCAACCTGTGCGCCTGGCCAACGATGCCGATTGCTTTGCCCTTTCCGAGGCCAGCGACGGTGCTGGGAGCCACGGACAAATTGTGTTTGGCGCAATTTTGGGAACGGGCGTGGGCAGCGGTTTGGTAATCGACAAAAAAATTGTGCGCGGGCCCAATGCCATTACCGGCGAGTGGGGCCACAACCCCCTGCCCTGGCCAACTGACGACGAACGCCCCGGGCCGTCCTGCTACTGCGGCCGGCAAGGGTGCATTGAAACGTTCCTCTCAGGCCCCGGTCTCAGCGCGGATTTTCATCGCGCAGAGCGGCGCAACCTCACCGCAACGGAAATTGCCGCAAGCGCGAAGCGCGGCGACACAGATGCAACCCTGGCACTTGATCGGTATGTCAATCGGTTGGCGCGCGCGTTGGGTACGATCATCAACATCATCGATCCTTCGGTGATCGTTCTCGGCGGCGGCCTATCGCATATTGAACGACTGTATAGCGATGTCGCACCGCTTCTGCCCCAGTATGTGTTCAGCGACACAGTGGCAACGCCGATCAGGCCGCCTGTTCATGGCGACGCCAGCGGCGTGCGCGGTGCAGCCTGGTTGTGGCCCTAAATTGCTTGAGTGGAGCGGATCTGACGCTCGCTACACGCGAGGGAGCAAAGCTGAGATGCGAACGTTAGAATCGGACCACTAGCGTTTTTTCTTTTTGGACTCGGGGGCCGAGGATTTAGCGCAGGTTGGCGTGGGTAGCCGCTGGAGCCGGTCAAGCTCGGCGCTGATGGTAAAGTCATTGAATTGCTGCTCGAAAGCTGGCGCGACGCCCGAAGCATAGTAGCGTTGAAAAACCTCAAACGTCGGCGTATCGCGGCGTTCAATCAGGTTATAAAACGCCAAATTCAAATCCCAAGCCGGGGTTTCCAGCAATTCCTTGTCCACTTGAGGCATTGTCACCACGCTCGGGGGAGCAACGGGCTCGAGCTGCGGGCCGATCAGCGTCGACATGGCGCGTGGTCCAACCGACGACGAACCATTAAAAATCACGCTGCGAAATTGTTTGTCGCCCTTTGCGGCGCGCTCGAGCAAGGCCAAGTTGTGCTGCACAGGAAGCAATGTTCCCTTGGGCAACGTGATAGTAACTTTGCGCGGGTCGACTTTGGGGTCTTCATTGGGAATTTCATACACAACCGTTCCCGCGCCGCGATCATTTAGCTTTGCTGAGCCGCGGAAAGCCTCGACGGGCACCTCGCCCTTAATCGTACGCACCGCAAATGTGTACTCGCGGCCATCCTTCGACTCATACGATTCAAAATCACGCGTATTGACCAGCGTCGTACTGTCGCGAAACGTCAGGTCGACGGTTGCACGCGAGCGAGTTTGCCAACCATCACACGTCTCGGAAAAGCGGTACTGCAACATACCCGTCGCGGCACGCGGACCTGTCGACACGCTGCCGCGCGCAAGCTGCAGCACATAGTTTGCGTCGTACGAAAATAGTTTCGGAGTGGCACCGAATGCGTGAACCGACTGGGACATTGCGGCGAGAAAGATGAAAGCCGGAAAACTTTGGCGGGGACTCATGAACATCCTCCAGCGCGAGGTGAAATACTCTTGAGTTGCATCGATAGCGTATAGGCGCCGTAATCTTGCGTCAGAGATCGAATCACACCATTGGGCAGTAACTGGAAACTCAACTCGTATTCAGGCACTTCAGCCGTTTCGCCGACTGGAAAATACGCCATCGTCACAGGCCAAGCAGCGCCATCCATGAGGTCAGCGACATCTGAGTCAGGGCCGTTTTTTTCATTGCTCTGGCCAGCGTCACGGGCCGGCGCGATGTAACCTGTGGTGCGATAGGGTCCATCCTCGAACGCGCCGTCCATCACAGTCTGCGAAAAAAGCGCAGTGGCGCCTTGCCCCGCCTGAATCAAACTTCGTAATTGTTGCGAAGACAGGACCGTGCCCGGCGGCAAATCGATTGTCGTCGTTTCGCCGCTCGCATAGAGCGCTCGGCCCGACCCATCAGCAGCGATATCAACTTTGCCGGTATAGCTGTCTTCCAACTCGCCATTTTCATAGACTTGCATGCGAAAGGTCGAGCGACGGCCATCTTTCGCTTCCCAACCTGCATAACGTTTCAGCACGCGGTTGGTGAGGCCGTTCGAAAACGTCAAATTCACATCTACGTCTGTTTCGATCGTGTAACCCTCGCAGCGATCGACGAGTGTGTAGACCATTTTTCCGGTGGCCGCGCGAACGCCTTCTAACTGTGAGGCTCGCACCAAAGAGATCTCGTAAGTTCCGGTGTATGAGGCAAGGCGCGGCAAGCCGTCGACATCGGGTGATAGCTGTGACGCCACCGCTCCAAAAATTGGAAAAAGCGCGCATAGGCCGACACCAAAACTGCGGCGCGTGATTCGCGCAAATCGGTAGTGAGTGAAAACGTTCATAGGATTGATTGTGCGCTCGCTTTTCGATCGTTCCAGTAAAAATTGCCTGTGCCCACGTCGCGTAAGGGTTGTATTTCTAAGGTAAATTCACACATTCCAGTTGGCGCTGGCAATCGTTATCCAACTGAAAACGTTGATTTTACAAGGCAACTGCAGCCCCCCGGGTGGGGTTATGGGCCCGGAGACGGGCGCGTGGTGCCCAAAGGCTGGCAGACATAAAATCTAGAGTTGCATGATCCCCTCACCGACCACCCAAAACAAATTGACTGTACCGGCAAGGTCACTCAATAAGGGTCAGAGATGGGGAGGACCTGATCGAATGGCTAGCGCCGCTGGCGATCGCACGACTGCACCGACTCAAGAAACATCGCAGCCGTCCGATTCGCAAAACCCAATCGTCACGAAGCTGGCCCAGCTTGTTCGGTTTACCGAGCAGGTCCAGCCCGTCTCTGAGAAAGATTCGGCGCACGCTGCTCAGCAACTGGCAAAGTTGGCGCACAGTTTGGTGGAAGAGCTGAGCCACCACCTCAGCAAACAAGACCGCCGAATCGCGGAACTTGAAAACATCGCCACCACTGACGGCCTGACAAAGGTGCTCAATCGCCGCGGCTTTGAAGATCGCCTGACGCACGAATTGTCGGTCGCTAAACGTCATGGCGTCGGCGGTGTGCTGATCTTTGTCGACCTGGATGAGTTCAAGCCCATCAACGACACCTATGGTCATGCCGCTGGCGACGAAGTCCTGGTGACTGTCGCGAACCTGCTTAAAGCTCAGGTCCGCACCACCGACTATATCGGACGCCTGGGCGGAGATGAATTCGCCATTCTGTTGCCGCGTTCGAACAAACGAAACGGCGTGCGACGCGCCGAAGACCTCGACCGAACACTCAATAATGCTTATGCGGCCTGGAGTGGCCACAACATCCCGATCAAAGCGAGCTGCGGCGTTTATATGTACAGTTCCAAGATCGAGATGAAAGAGCTGCTGGAGAACGCCGACGCCGCGATGTACGAGATCAAAGCCGAACGCAAGGCGCGGCTGGGCATCAAGACGCGCAGCTAAGCCAGCTTACTTCAGCGCGAAGTCCACCGCCGCTTCCACATGCAGGCCTGTGGTGTCGAACATCTGCACATGGGGTAAATCCGCTTGACCAATCAGCAGCGGAATCTCCGTGCACCCCAAGATAACCGCTTCCGCCCCCTGATCATGCAGTCGGGCCACGGCTTCGAGATAATAGGCCTTTGAGTCCGGCGTGAAACGGCCCCGGCAGAGTTCATCGAAAATGATACGATCCATCACGTCTTGCGCGGCGGGGCCAGGCACGACGATCTTAATACCGAAGTTCTCGGCGTAACGCTGCTGCAACCATGTGCCCGACATCGCAGCCTTAGTGCCCAAGAGCGCCGCATTTTTAAACCCACGCGCCTTGATGGCTGCCCCGGTCGGATCGACGATGTGCAGAAACGGGATCGACAAGCCCGCCGTGAAGACCGGTGCCATCCGGTGCAGCGTATTGGATACGCAGATCAACACGTCGGCCCCCGCCACTTCCAGGGCCTTGGCGCGGGCGGCCAAGTATACGCCCAGTTCGTTCCAGCGATTTTGATGAACGCCATCGGCTGCGAACTGGAAGTTCATAGAGTTGATGATCACTTCGGCAGTGTTGGAACCACCGAGCCTTGCGTTTACGGCTACATTGAGGCGGCGGTAATAATCGGCGGTCGCTTGATCGCTCGACCCGCCAAGAATGCCGATCCGCTTCATTCCTGCATGCCCCTACCTAAACCTTGGCAACTGCATCGTCTTTCTTGGCTTCTTTCGGCAGATCCAACTTGATGTGAAGTTCTTTGAGCTGCTTGGCCGAGACTGAGTTCGGCGCCTGCATTAACAGATCTTCGGCTTTGCCGGTCATCGGGAACAAAATCACTTCACGGATGTTGGGCTCGTTTGCCAGCAACATGACAATACGATCAATGCCGGGCGCCGAGCCGCCATGCGGCGGTGCGCCGTACTTGAAGGCATTGAGCATACCGCCAAAGCGGCTTTCAACATCAGCGTTGCTGTAACCCGCGATTTCAAAAGCTTTGTACATCACATCAGGACGATGGTTGCGGATGGCACCTGACGACAACTCCACTCCATTGCACACAATGTCGTACTGGTAGGCTTTGATTGTCGTTGGGTCTTGGGTCAGCAGCGCTTCAAGGCCGCCTTGCGGCATCGAGAACGGGTTGTGGCTAAACTCGATCTGGCCTGTATCAGGGTTGCGCTCAAACATCGGGAAGTCGACAATCCAGCAGAACTTAAATTCGCCCTGTTCCAGTAAACCAAGCTCGTCACAAATTTTGGTGCGTACGGCGCCTGCAAACTTTTCGGCCTTGCCCTTGGCATCGCAGACAAAGAACACGCTGTCGCCGTCTTGCACACCTGTTGCTACTTTGATTTTTGCGACGCGCTCGGCATCGAGGTTTTTAGCAATTGGCCCTTTGGCTTCGCCGTCTTTGTACTGGATGTAGCCCAAGCCACCCGCACCCTCCGCGCGCGCCCATTCGTTGAGCTTATCGAACCAACTGCGGGGCTGATCGGCAGATTTCGGCGCCGGGATTGCGCGCACGATCGAGCCTTTCTCGATGTTTTTGGCAAACAAGCCGAAGTTTGAACCGCGATAGGCCTCGGTCACGTCGGTCACTAATAGCGGGTTACGCAAATCGGGTTTATCCGAGCCGTACTTCAGCATGGCGTCATCATAAGTGATGCGCGGAAATGGCGGTTTGGTGACGGTTTTACCATTCGCGAATTCTTCGAACACGCCAGCGAGCACGGGCGCGATTGTGTTGAACACATCGTCCTGTGTGACAAACGCCATTTCAAAGTCGAGCTGATAGAACTCGCCGGGCGAGCGATCTGCACGGCTGTCTTCGTCGCGGAAACAAGCTGCAATTTGGAAATACTTGTCGAAGCCCGACGTCATCAGCAGTTGTTTGAATTGCTGGGGCGCTTGGGGCAGCGCGTAGAACTTGCCCGGATGCATGCGTGATGGCACCAGGAAGTCGCGCGCGCCTTCCGGCGACGAGGCGGTCAAGATCGGCGTTTGGAATTCGTGGAAGCCTGCATCCCACATTCTCCTTCGAATGCTGGCGATCACCTTCGACCGCAGCAGCATGTTCTCGCGTACCTTCTCGCGGCGCAGATCGAGGAATCTGTATGTGAGACGTGTTTCTTCAGAGAATTCTTGATCACCCGCGACCTGCATCGGCAACACGGCAGCATCCGAAAGCACCTCGACGGCCGACACCACCAGTTCAATTTGGCCCGTGGGCAGCTTGTCATTGGCGGTCTCGGCTGAACGCAGCACGACCTTGCCGATTACCGTAATAACGGTTTCGGGGCGCAGCACCTCAAGCTGCTTGAAAACTGGGCTAGAAATGTCGACCACGCATTGGGTAATGCCGTACATGTCGCGCAAATCGACGAATAGCAGGTTACCGTGATCGCGTTTACGGTGAACCCATCCGGCGAGGCGAACCTCCTGGCCCGCAGTTTCGGCGCGCAGCGCGCCACAGGAATGGGAACGGTAAGCATGCATCGGGGGAACCTTTTCGTGGCATGGGGGCCTGGGCCTGTGGCCCAAATCCGCAGTTTTGGCCGACTTTTCGGGCTGGCTAGCCCGGCGTCAGCGGCGTGAAACCACACCGAATGCCCGTTTTTGTCAAGGCTGCAGGCGGCCCAGCCCCGACCCTGATTCCATCGGTTGCGGGCGGCACGGCGGAACGCTACACCAACCCCACATGAACCCAACAGCCGCACTGATCTCAGACACCGCAACCCTGGCCGCCTTTTGTGAGCGCCACGCCTCGACCGAGTTCGTAACGGTCGATACGGAGTTCATGCGCGAGACCACCTTTTGGGCCAAATTGTGCCTGGTTCAAGTGGCGGGCCCGGACGAGGCTGTTTGTATCGACCCCCTGGCCCCGGGCATCGACCTTGCCCCGTTGTACAAACTTTTTGCCAACGAAAAGGTGCTGAAAGTTTTCCACGCCGCGCGCCAGGATTTGGAAATTTTCCTGCACGAAGGCGGGGCATTGCCCAAGCCGGTGTTCGACACCCAGGTTGCGGCGATGGTGTGTGGCTTTGGCGACCAAGTCGGTTACGAAACGCTGGTTGCCAAACTCGCCGATGCCAAGCTTGATAAATCGCAACGGTTCACTGATTGGTCGCGTCGGCCATTAAGTGACCGGCAGGTAGAATATGCGCTGTCGGATGTGACACATCTGCGCAAAGCCTATACGTCGCTGCAAAAGCGATTGGAAAAAACCAGCCGGGCATCGTGGTTGGTCGAGGAAATGGCGATCCTGACCACCGAGAAGACCTATCGCATCGAACCGCAGGATGCCTGGCGACGCATTAAGGCTCGCACGCGATCGGGACGTATGTTGGCTGTTCTGCGCGAATTGGCATCGTGGCGCGAAGAAACAGCTCGTTCGCTTGATTGGCCTCGGCAACGCGTGGCCAAAGATGATGCGCTGTTGGAACTGGCTGCCCACGCGCCGACATCGATTGAAGATTTAAAGCGTTCGCGCTTGGCCAAACAGTTGGCCAGCGACCGCTTTGCAAATGCTGTGATTGCCGCAGCTCAAAAAGGCGCGGCCACATCCGAAGCCGATTGGCCCGACGTGCCCGACTTCGACCCGGCGAGCCAAGGGCCGCGGGCAGTGGTGGAATTATTGCGGCTACTGCTGAAAATTAAATGCGAGCATAACAACGTTGCACCGCGCCTGATTGCAACGTCGGAAGATATCGACGCCATCGCGCAAAACGATGCCGCAGATGTTCCGGCCATGCACGGCTGGCGACGCGAGTTGTTTGGCGAGGACGCGCTGAAACTGAAACACGGCAAACTTGCTGTGGCGCTGAGTGACGGTGGCAAGAAAATCGAGATTTTCCCGCGCTAATACAGCGCCTGGACTAAAGTTTCCCCAGTGCTTGGCCGAGGTCGGCCAAAATATCATCCGGGTGCTCCAAGCCAATCGCAAGTCGCACGTAGCCAGGTGTTACACCCGACGCGGCTTGGTCTTCGGCTGAAAGTTGCGAGTGAGTTGTGGAAGCCGGATGAATTGCCAACGACCGCGCATCACCAATGTTGGCGACATGATATAGCAACTGCAACCCGTTGATAAACTTCTGACCGGCACTCACCCCGCCCTTCAACTCAAAACCGACCAGCGCACCGTGCATACCTTGCGCCAAGTACGCATCGGAACGGCGCTTGGCCTCGCCCGACATTTGGCCTGGGTAGATCACACGCGCAACTTGGGCATGATCCTTGAGGAACTGCGCCACCTTGGCCGCATTGTCGCAGTGGCGGCGCATGCGCAGCGGCAATGTTTCAACGCCTTGCAAAAATAAAAATGCGTTAAACGGGCTCATGGCCGCGCCGACATCGCGCAGCAACGTCACGCGGGCACGCAGGATATAGGCGATAGGACCCAGCGGCTTAACGGCCTCGGTCCACACCGCGCCGTGATAACTGGGATCTGGTTCGTTTAATAATGGGAAGCGCGCCTTATCGGCGGCCCAATCGAAATTACCGCCATCGATGATGACGCCGCCGATAGATGTGCCATGGCCACCGATATATTTTGTGGTGGAATACATCACAATTGCCGCGCCGTGATCGAGCGGGCGGCAAATCATCGGGGCTGCCGTGTTGTCAACGATCAACGGCACGCCAAGCTTACGGCCAATGTCGGCAACTTCGCGGATGGGGAAAACTTCAAGTTTCGGGTTGGGCAAAGTCTCGGCGTAATAGCACCGCGTCTTAGCGTCTGTGAGCTTTGCGAAAGATTGCGGGTCTTTCGGGTCAGCAAAACGCGCCTCGATGCCCATTTGCTTAAAGGTGTTGGCAAATAAGTTCCAAGTTCCACCATACAGGTCTGTGGACGTGACAAAGTTATCGCCCGCTTGGCAAAGGTTAAGTACTGCGAATGTCGAAGCGGCCTGCCCAGACGCCACCGCCAAAGCTGCCACACCGCCCTCCATCGCCGCCAAGCGCTGTTCCAGGACATCGGTCGTGGGGTTCATGATGCGTGTGTAAATGTTGCCCAGTTCCTTCAGGGCAAACAAATTTGCAGCGTGGTCGGTGTCGCGAAATTGGTACGATGTGGTTTGATATATCGGTACAGCAACAGCGCCTGTTGCCGGATCTGCTCGAAAGCCACCGTGGAGCGCGAGTGTTTCAGGATGTAATTTTGCGGGGCTCATGTTTAGACCTCGATGTTCAATGGGGAGCGTAAGTTCCTGAGCTGATCAGCTCACATTTTCTGGCGACCACTTAAGCGAAAGCAAGGAGAATGTCGAAGAGTGGAAAGACCAATTCCCTCAAAAGGGGCAACACGAGAGAACAATATTCCCTGCTAATTCTTAGGGCCGCTTGCTTCAAGCATTGGCGTCTTGGCTTCAGTATCAATCATCAATCGTAAAATTTCAGAGCGCGAGTAATGCCCTGCAGAATCGTGTTGAATTTTTGCTGCAGTGATTTGGTCTAAGTCAATCTCGGCCGCCACCAGTTTTTCCTCAAGTCCCTTGTGCGCCGGAACCAGCAGGTTCTCGCGCGGCCCATAAATTGCCGACCGCGCGCCACCAGCACCAAGGACATCCTGATGCCCCAATAGTTGTTCGATTTTGTCTAAATTCGATTGCGTGATCGGATCTTGAGCCACGATGACAAAGCATGCCGCTGTATACGCATGAACCATCGAGAGGGCTTCGACATGAGGGTCGAACCAAGCCTCGCGGCCCTTCATGGTGGCAAACGTCGGCCACGCTGAGCAATGAATTTGCTCACCCTGCAAGATAAGCGCATGGCGAGCTAAGTTCATGGAATGCTCGCCGCAAATCAGGCCACCGACTTTGCCCACAGGCAAATTGAACACCTTCAGCGTTGATCCATCCCCTTGGCCCCACAGCGTGCGCTCGGACATCGTTGGCTGCAATTTGCGATGGTTGCCAATCACTGCGCCGGTTTCGTCGATATAGACTTGGGAATTATAGAGGGTGCCACCTGCTCGCTCTGAAATCCCCAACACGGCATTGACGCGGTTCCGCTGGCACGCCGCCCTCACACCATCCAAATCTGGCCCATCGAGAACCACCGACTCGTTGACGTACTCAATCATGGCGCGGGATTGCTGAACGGGTGGATAGAGGCCCAGCCAATACGGATAACCAGGTACAAACGTTTCGGGAAAGACCAGCAGACGTACACCTTGACGCCCCGCCGCATCGATCAAGGCACAGACCTTGGCAAGCGTGGCCTCTTTGTTCATCAAAATCGGCGAGGCGTGAGCGGCGGCGGCGATGAATTTGGTCATTCGAACCGACGGCTCACTTCCAGTCGATGCGGTGTTCAAGGCCCAAATGATCGGCCAGGCGCTGCAAGCGCTTGGGGTATGAACCTGCACTGAACATGGGCTCGCCCTGCTGCAATGTCAGCACCAACGCCTTGCCCTGCACCGCTAGCTTGGCACGCTTGGTCAAAATGCCTGTCGATCCCGGCGCCAACACGAATGCAAGGCGCAGCGCCAAACCAATCGTTTGCACGCGGAAAATGCGGGTTTCTTCCAGCAGGGCATGGGCTTGTTTAACCACCGGCTCTGATGGTTCGCCGCCATAGCGATAAAACATCGCGAGCGCCAAGCCCGCGCGGTCTTCGTGGCCCAGCCCCAGGAACGGTAAGCGCAGAATACGCAAGAAGGCTTGCTCGCCGCGATAGTCAGGATGCTCCATCCACCACGCGTCGCGCAGTAAGCAGGCGGTGAGCCGTAACCGGCTTTGTTTCGGCGTCTCGTCGGGAAACAGCCGCGCCATCCACTCGAACGCTTCACGACCCACCTCGGGCGAGCGACGGGCGCTTTGCGCCATGTTTTCGGCAAGATCGATGAGCGGGTCTTTTTTGCGCAAATGTTCCGGCAAAGCCTTAAAGAACTGCCCTTCGCGCATGCCGTAAATTGAAAACACTAAGTTCTTGGGCTTAGTAATTTCAATCAGCCGATCCAGCACAGCGGCAGCCATAGGCAAACTCGCCAAACGGCTTTTGGAAATGCCTTTGATGTTTTCAAGGCTGCGCTGTCCTTGACGCGCAATGACGTCGAACAGGCTTAGCGCTTGCGCTCGGTCGAGGGAGAAATTGTCGAGCACGTGCAGCGGATAGTTCATTTGCGCAATGCAAACGCGTGCGAGCGCCCGCCACGAACCGCCAACTGCGTATAACGATTGATCCTTGGCCCGGCCAACAACCCACTTATGTTTTTCGAGCGCCTTGTTAATGATGTTGACGGCCTTGGTGCGATCACCTTCCGCGGCTTCCGACAATCGCAATAAACCCAATGGCAATGTCGTGTGTTCGGTCAACTGGCCCTTGCCAATATGAACCAGTTCCAAACTGCCGCCGCCAAGATCAGCTACAACGCCTTCGGCATCGGGCACACCGCACAATACACCCAAGGCCGAACGTCGCGCCTCTTGCTTGCCCGTGAGGATTTGGACGCGCACACCACAGCGCTTTTCCACTGCCTTGGCAAAATCCTTGCCATCAATTGCGTCGCGAACGGCAGCGGTGGCCAGCACATCTAATCGCTCGACGTTTAACGAGTTGGCGATTTTGACAAATCGCGCCAACGTGTCGAAGGCCATTTTGACGCCATCGGAATTCAGGCAGCCGGTTTTCTCAAGGCCTTTGCCAAGGGCGCAGGTGGCTTTTTCATTGTGGAGCGGAATCGGGATACGTGTTTGAGCGGTATAGACGACCAGGCGAACGGTGTTCGACCCGATATCAATGACGGCAAATGGCCGGTCGCCAAAGGAACTGTTCGAGGTCGCGCTATCCTGACTCATGGTCCCGAAACGATGCTAAAGAGGCGCACGGTCGCCGCATTCGCGCGCTGTGTAACAGCTTTAGCGGCGCGTGGGAACCAGCTTAGGAACCCGCGTGCGGGTACGTTCAACGGCGCTTCCCCGGCCCGACAGGCTGGGGTTATTCATGAAGTAATCGTGGGCGCAAAATGGGTGTTCGCCCGGAGTCGCACGTTGGTAGCTGCCGTCAGATTTCAAGATCCAACCCTGGAGAGTGTCGTTCAGGTTTGCGACCATAATTTGGTCGAGAACTTGCTGGTGTACGGTCGCATTCTCAATCGGTACAAAGCTTTCCAATCGGGCCAGCAGATTGCGCGGCATCCAGTCGGCCGACGAGAAGTAGACTTTCGACTTGCGCGACGGCATGTCGTGCCCATTTCCAAAGCATACGATACGAGAGTGCTCAAGGAAGCGCCCCACGATACTTTTCACCCGGATATTCTCAGACAACCCCTTCACGCCTGGGCGCAAGCAACAAATTCCGCGAATCACAAGCTCAACTTTCACGCCCGCTTGTGAAGCCCGGTAGAGCGCATCGATGATAGTTGGGTCGACCAGGGAATTCATCTTCGCCCAAATTGTTCCGGGCTTGCCTGCTTTAACAAAGTCAATTTCCGCTTGAATAAGATCGAGCAGTTTTTCCATCAAGCCCAGCGGCGCAATCGCCAGCTTTTCCAGCAGCTCGGGCTTGGCATAGCCGGTCATGTAGTTGAAGACCCGCGCCGCATCGCGGCACATTACCGGATCGCACGTAAAGAACGAAATATCGGTGTAAACCTTGGCTGTCACAGGATGGTAGTTGCCCGTTCCAAAGTGCACATATGAGCGCGTGTCTTGCCCCTCGCGGCGTACGACCAGCGAAATTTTCGCGTGCGTTTTCAAATTGGCAAAGCCGAAAACAACATTCGCGCCCGCCCGCTCCAAATCGCGCGCCCAGCGAATGTTGGCCTCTTCGTCAAAGCGCGCCTTCAGCTCCACCATCGCCGTAACGGATTTGCCCGCCTCGGCAGCCTCGATCAGCGCCTTGACGATGGGCGAGTCTTTGCTGGTTCGATACAGAGTTTGCTTAATCGACAATACGTTGGGGTCGCGCGCTGCTTGTTTCAGGAACTGCACCACAACGTCAAAGGATTCGTACGGATGGTGAACCACCAAATCCTTTTGTCGAATGGCCGCAAAACAATCGCCATTGAAGTCGCGCACCCGTTCGGGAAAGCGCGCATTGTAAGGCGTGAACTGCAAATCCATCCGCTCGTCAATAATGAGCTGCTTTAAGTCGACCTGACCGATCATGCCCTCGATGTTGAACGTGTCAGCAGGTGACACCTCCAACTCGTCGCAAATCATTTTTACTTGATCGGGGGCCATGCCCCCGCTGATGGCCAACCGAATGCAAGTACCCAAACGGCGACGTTTCAGGGCCGATTCGAAACTGCGCACCAAATCTTGTGCTTCTTCATCGACTTCCATCTCTGAGTCACGGATGACGCGGAAGTGGCCGGAACTAATCACGCGATAGCCGGGGAATAAGCGCCCGGCAAATAACTGCACCACGTCTTCCATTAAAATAAAGCGCGTGCCCGAACCATGCAAGCGAACGAAACGCTCGACCTGCGGCGGAATCGGAACAAGCGCTCGCATCGACTCTCCGTCGGTCACGCTAGCGAGCTGCAGCGCCAAGGCATGAGCAAGGTTGGGTATAAATGGGAATGGGTGGGCCGGGTCGATCGCGAGCGGTGTGACCACAGGAAAAATATGATCCATGAATCGCTGTTCAAGCCATTCACGATCAGAGAAGTTCAGATCAGTCGCGCTCAGAACCGCGATGCCTTCTTTCTCCAGCATCAAACGCAGTTCGCGCCAGATCTCATCCTGAAGGCGGAATAAATCTCTCACATAGACGTTGATTTGTTCCAGCTGCTCGGCCGGCGTTAGGCCGTCATCAGAAATCAGCGTCACACCCGCATTGACTTGACCTTTTAAGCCGGCAACGCGCACCATATAAAATTCGTCAAGGTTTGATGCGGAGATGGATAAAAAGCGCACACGTTCGAGCAGTGGGTGCCGCGCGTTGCGCGCTTCTTCCAATACGCGGGTATTGAACGCCAACCACGACAACTCGCGGTTAATGAACCGCTCGCGCGCCGGCACATCCTGGGGCAGCGGTGGAGCAACCTGGGTGCGACTCGATAATGCTGTGTTGGCTGGGCTGACCATCTCATTCTCGTCTTCAGGTGTTATTCCATCGCCTGCAGGCTCGAAAAGCAATCACGGAGCACACGATTTCATAAAACTGCAACGACCTTGAACCAAACCAAAGTAGCATTATTTATGTTGGGTGTCGAACGCGCGCTACGCATTGACTGATGTATGAGCAATGACCAAAACGCTTTATGTTCTGAGGCACGCGAAAGCAGCCCAGCCCACGCCGAACGAGGCCGTCAAGGACCATGATCGTCGGCTCACGCCGCGGGGGCGTCTGGCCGCCAAACAGCTGGCTGACTATTTTGCCGCACAAGTGATGCCTGTTGATCGAGTGTATTGCTCGACATCAAAAAGAACGCGCGACACCTACGAGCTAATCCGTTCAAGCCTCGATAACCCGGCCGTGTCATTTCGCAGTTCGCTTTATTTGATGCCAGGCGACGATCTTCTGCCTTTTGTTCAGGCGATTCCCGATGCCATTAAAAGCGCCATGGTCATTGGCCACAATCCAGGCCTTCATGATGTGGTGCTGGGCCTTATTGGGCGTGCGGGGCGCGGCCAGGCTAAGAAGTTGGAATCCCTTCGCACCAAATTCCCGACCGGGGGATTCTGCGCTTTAAGTTTTGATGCAATGTCATGGAAGAAGGTCGACACGGGCCTTGCCACGCTCACAAACTTCGTGCGCCCGCGCGATCTAGTGCCGGACTAAACTTCCAGCAACGATTTCACAAGTGGGACCGTGACCGATCGCTGCCCGGCTAAAGACTCACGGTCAGCAAGGTGAACAATCTGGTGAGCCTTGGCAAAGGTGCGCTCCATGTGTCGAATTAAGTAAGCGACGACATCAGGTGCGATTGCAATTTGACGATCAGCAAATAACTTCACCAACACGGCCTGCATCATGTCGTCGTCGGGTGGTTCAATACGCACGGCCTGCACAGCTGCCAGACGAGAGCGCAAATCAGGCAACGCGACAACCCAACGCGCAGGCGCTTCGCGGCCCGTCAGCAACATCCAACCGCCGGCTTCCTTAATCGCGTTATAGAGATGGAACATCGCCGTCTCATCCATACCTTGGTCTGCGTCCTCAACAACCACCGCTTTTTGTGTGTTAACCAACTCGGCGAGCTGAGTGCTTTTTAAAGCCGACGCGCGCATGACTGGAGCATTGGCTTTCGCGGCGAAAACTTGCGCCAAATGGCTTTTGCCGCAGCCCGCAGGCCCAAACAGCGCCAGCGCGTGACCCGGCCACGCAGGCCACCGGTCGATCCATGCCACAGCCTCGGCATTGCCGGAAGCGACCAGAAAATCGTCGCGGTCAAGCGCTGCGCGGAACCCGAGATCGAGTGGAATTTGTTTTGCGCCAGCCATGCTGATCGTGCTTACGGGCTCGCGGAGGGTTGCGCACCGGGGCTCGACGCGCCGTTTGATGGAGCACGCAGCAACCACATATCGCCATCGCGTGAGAGGTCTAGGTCAATTTGGCGCATGGCAAACTGAAGTTGTGTTTCGTCGCCTGCATAGGTCACAGTGACCTGAACCAACGCCTTACTGATGGCGTCAAGATCGACCTTCTCAACCACCGGCACGCGCGCAAGCCGCGACTTAATGCCCAGCCATTCTTGCAATGAATTCACCGGGATCAGCGCCGATATCTTCCCGCCTGCGCCGAATCGCAATGTATTGCGTTGCTTCCAGTGATCTTCAATCGGCCGCATGGCATCGATAGCCGCTGCCTTAAAAGAGTCTGCGCGCGTTTTTTCGTCAGCACCTGAAACAGTGGAATTGATTTGGACATCGAAGACGTCGCCCAGCGGGCGAATTTCGGTCATTGTCACATTTAAGCTGTCGCCCGCCAGTGTCGCGCGGGCAATCAGCGCGCCAGCCGCACCGTATTTGGCCGCCAGCTTCATCACTGCTTCCCGGTCTTTGGCTAAAGCCTGATCGACCGATACCATTGCAATGTCTTGCAAGTCGCCCAACGGCAAAGTGACAGGCACTAGGCCGTCATGCGGCAAAATGGCACTCCAAGCATCCCGCCAGGTATTGCCGTCTTGCCACAGTTCCGCCGCACTACCGGTGCGCTCTTGGAACAAGGGGAGGACAATCATCGGGCGACTGGGTGTTTCGGCAAAAGGAATATTTTGGGCGCGCAAGAATGTCCGAATCGAAACCGGGTCAAAGCGTACCGTTAAGTCGGCCAAGTAACGCACTGCCGACGAGCGCTCGTTGGCGACCGAGAACTCCAAGACCATATCGATAATCTTGTTGGCATCAGGCGAAGCAATCGCTGCCCAATTTTCGCGCAGACTCATGCGCTCGACCAACCTCCGGAAAGCCGCCACGCGTCCTTGCGTCAATCCGCGTTCGCGGGCTTCCGTCACGCTTCCTGCCGTCACATCAACCGGGACATTGCGCACTAAAAACGGATCAGTGATCACCTCTGCGGCTGCAGGAGCTTGAACCGGCGCAGGCGCAGATGCCGAGTCTGTTGTCATCTGGGCCATGGCGGGCCATCCGGACACCAACAGCAGCCCCACAGCCACGCAAAACCAGCCGGCAATGCGCGCGGTTTGGCGGCTTGCCATTGGGCGATGTTTCAGTATGTTGCCCACGCTCTCATATTCCATAGCCATTATCGGTCCGCTTTCAGTGAACGAGCCACGAGGCAACGGTTTAACCTACAACGACGCCGGGGTCGACTATTCCAAGATCGACCCCTTGAAGATCGACGCCCAGCGCGCGGCACGCGAAACCGCCGGCAATCTTCGGCACCACAACCTGACTGAAATCCCAGCCTCGCGCGGCGAATCGGCGTACGTGGTCGACATGGGCGATTTCCTGCTCGCGTCGATTACCGAATGCCTTGGCACCAAAGTGCTAATCGCCGACGCCATGCGGCCCATCACCGGCAAAACCTATTTCGACGCGCTCGCCCAAGACACGCTGGCGATGGCGATTAACGACATCATCACCGTTGGGGCTACGCCGATTTCGGTGCAGGCCTATTGGGCGGCGGGAAGCAGCGAGTGGTTTGACGATAAACAACGCGCGGCTGATCTCGTTCGCGGCTGGAAAGCGGCCTGCGACCGCTGCAACGTTGCTTGGGGTGGTGGCGAGACACCCAGCCTTGGGGGCGTGGTCAATGCCAGCACCATCGACCTGGCGGCATCGTGCATCGGTGTTGTGCGCCCGAAAGAGCGACTGACGATTGCCGACAAACTTGTGGCGGGCGATGCCATTGTATTGCTGGCCTCCAGCGGTATTCATGCCAATGGCGTGTCGCTGGCGCGCAAAGTGGCCGCGGGTGCTGCTGAAGGCTACAAGGCCAAATTGAGTGACGGCCGCCTGTACGGCGATGCGCTGCTCGACCCAACCGTGTTGTATTCGCCCGTTACTGAGGCTCTATTCGCCGCAGGCATAATCCCACACTACTGCGCCAACATTACCGGCCACGGGTGGCGCAAACTCATGCGCCACCCGGCGGCGTTTACATATCGCTTTCACAAAATCGCACCCGTGCCGCCGGTGCTGGCTTACCTGCAGCAGGCAGCAGGCATGAGTGACACCGACGCTTACGGCACGTTCAATATGGGTGCAGGCTTTGCGTTATTCGTCGACTCTGCGCAGGTTGACCAAACCGTCGCTACGGCAAAAGCAGCGGGCATTGATGCTTGGATTGCCGGCCGTGTCGAACACGGCCCCAAGAGCGTGGTGATCGAGCCGATCAGCGTCACCTACACAGATGCCGACATGCATCTGCGAGCCTAAAGCCCATCCAAATCAATTTTCCCCGAGATAATATCGACCAGCACACGCGGGTACATCTCTTGCTCTTTGGCTTGCACGCGCGCGGCTAAGGTGTCGGGGGTGTCGCCTGCTTCAACAGGGACTTCGGCTTGGGCGACGATGGGGCCATGATCGTACTCACCATCAACAATGTGAATCGTTGCACCGCTGAGCTTATCGCCCGCCTTCAGCACCGCTTCATGCACATGCTTGCCGTACATCCCCTGCCCGCCGAACTTCGGCAGCAGCGCCGGGTGAACATTCAAGATGCGTTTCGAATAGGCTGCGAGCGTTTGAGGGCCGAGCTTGCGCATGTACCCTGCCAGCACCACTACATCGACATTGGCCGTTTTCAGCTCGCGCGCCATAGCTGAGTCGAGCGCATCTTCCGAGCCCAGCTTCGTCGCACTGAGATGCAGCCAAGGGACGCCTTGTAAATCGGCCCAGGCAATTGCGCCGCAATCGCGGTTATTGCTGATCAGCAACGCCGGCTCGGCCTGCAGCCAGCCCTGACGGCACGCCACCACAATCGCCCGCATGTTGGTTCCATTGTGCGAGGCGAGGAACCCCAAACGCGGTCGCGGTGGCAGCGGTGCCATGGCCGGTGGTTAGCCGACGATTTCGAGGCCAGAGAAGAAGTACGCAATTTCAACGGCGGCGTTCTCGGGCGAATCAGACCCGTGGGCCGAGTTGGCTTCGATTGATTCGGCAAATGTTTTGCGAATGGTACCGACAGCGGCATTGGCGGGGTTTGTGGCGCCCATGATTTCGCGGTTACGCGCCACGGCGTTTTCGCCTTCGAGCACTTGCACCACAACCGGGCCAGAGGTCATGAACGAGACCAAGCTGCCAAAGAAGGGGCGTTCTTTGTGCACGCCATAAAACTCTTCGGCTTGGCCGCGCGTCATGTGGATGCGCTTTTGTGCGACAATGCGAAGGCCGCCTTCTTCCAGCAGGGCGTTGATTTTGCCCGTCAGATTGCGGCGGGTGGCGTCTGGTTTAATGATCGAAAAAGTGCGTTGAACGGCCATGGGAACTCGCTTGTGTGATGAGGATCAGGGTTAAAATCGGGCGGGTTATAGACGGACCTGGCCATACGCGCAACGGAGGCCACACAACCGCTTAACTCGCCTTCTCGCTCCAGCCTCCGGCCTCGTTTTGCTGCCAGTAATGAAGCTCGTGGCCCGCCTCTTTGGCCAGTTTCCAGCGTTCACGGGCCTGGGCCACTGCTTCGGCGGCATTGCCGTCAAACAGGTCAAGGCAGCGCTCAAACGAGCCCTGAAAGGCGGCCGCCATACCGTCAGTGAGCACCAACACCCCCGCCCCATTGGGGTTTTCTTCTTTGTCGGTGAGCCAAATGGGTTGGCTGCCCTCGAAGCCATCTTTGGCGGAGCCGTGAGGCAGCCAAGAATTGGGATTATAGGTCCAGAGATGATTGGCCAAAGCCTCGATGCGGTCTTCCGAAGCGGCCATCACCACCGCGCGCTTTCCCGATTGCAATACGCGCTCAAGCAACACCGGCAGAGCGCGTTCAAGCGGCGAGCTTTGAAGATGATAGAAGTCCACTCTCATCAGAACATTCTCATTGGTCGCATTTTCCACGCCAAGCGAAAGTTCACTTTTCGGGAAAAACGCTCCTATCCCATCAACTTCACGCCGACGTAGCCAACCTTTTTACCCGACAACACACGCAACAACACCGATTTGCGTTTGTCTTGTTTGGCTTTGGCGATGGCGGATTTGGCATCGGCAGCGTTCATGACGGGCACTTGTTGAATTTCATCGATGACATCTCCATTGCTGATGCCCTTCTCTTCGGCGTCGCTATCGTCATCAACATCGACGACCAACAAACCCTCAACGCCATCGGCCAAGTCGAACTGCTTGCGAATACGATCAGTGATCGGAGTGACGGTGAGGCCCAAGTCAGCCAACTGAATGCGCTCGGCCTTACGCATATCTTCCGGCGACACCATCGCCGTCACGGCAGGCGCTGATTCTTTTAGCTCCATGACCTTCACCTTAAGCGACACGGGTTTTCCCTTACGCCAAATGTTAAGGTCGACCGTTTTGTCGATAGGCGTTTCGGCCACCACGCGCGGCAGGGCGCGCATTTTATCGACAGGCTTTTGGTCGAAGGACAAAATGATATCGCCCGTCTCAAGGCCTGCTTTAGCCGCCGGGCCGTCTGGCATCACTTCAGCGATCATGGCGCCGCGCGCTTTATCAAGACCAATGCTCTCGGCCATCTCGGGGCTGACGGATTGGATTTGCACTCCCAGCCAGCCGCGCCGCGTGCGCCCGTATTGGCGTAAGCTGGCCAACACCGGCTTCACCAGGTTTGCTGCAGCCGCAAAGCCAACACCAACAGACATGCCCGAGGGCGAAAAGATTGCGGTGTTGATGCCGATGACTTCGCCGTCCAAGTTAAACAATGGTCCGCCGGAATTCCCCTTGTTGATCGCCGCATCGGTTTGCAAAAAGTCGTCGTACTGGCCCGCATCAATGTCGCGGGCGCGCGCCGATATAATGCCCGCGGTGACGGTGCCGCCAAGACCGAACGGATTGCCAATGGCCACGGCCCAGTCACCTACACGCACCTTGTCGGAATCACCCCACGGCACGGCAGTCAGCGACTTGGTCGTGGTAATTTTCAAAAGCGCGATATCAACTTTCTCGTCGCGGCCAACCAACTTGGCGTCGAGCACCGTGTCATCAGCGAGAGTGACCGAGATTTTCTCGGCGCCCTCGACGACATGATTATTGGTGACGATGTAGCCAGCCTTGTCGATAATGAAACCCGAACCGAGTGATGTTTGCTTGCGCTTTTTCCCCCGGTTTGGAACATCGCCGGGGTCGCCATTGCGGCGTTTATCGAATTCCTTGAACCAGTCTTGGAACGGCTCAGCCTCGTCCATATCGTCCATTTCGCCTTTGCCTTGGACTGTTTGCGAGGTGGAGATATTGACGACAGCTGGCAATAATTTGGCGGTAAGGTCGGCAAATGACTCGGTGGGCACGCGCGCTTCGGCTGCGCCAATAACGAGCGCGCCAACCGCAAGGATGGCCGCGTATAAATGTCGGAACACAAAACGCTCCTGTAAAATGGAGGAAAGCGCTCGGCGCAGCGCCAGAGCCTACTCTTAGGCCATTAATGGCCCAAATAGGCCCTATTCGCAACACGTCCTAAGTCAAGTTGGCCCAAACGACATCGGGCCCCGTTCCAAGGAACGAGGCCCGAGCAGTGAATATACAAACTCAGGCAGTGGCGCTATCGCGCGCCCGCCGGCAGTTTGTTGAAGTACTTGAAAAACTCAGAATCGGGGCTGAGCACCATTGTCGTTCCAGCACCCATCGAACCTCGATAGGCCTCCATGGCGCGGAAGAACGAGTAGAACTCAGCGTCTTTGCCTTGGGCGGTATTCAGGATTTTGCGGCTTTCGGCCTCACCGGTACCCAGCAACGTCTGAAGCTCTTTCTCAGCCTCGGCGATGATCACTGTGCGCTCGCGATCGGCTTCAGCTTCGATGCGCGACTTCGACTCTTGGCCCAAACCGCGAGCTTGCGCAGCTTCAGCCACGCGGTCTGAGCGCATGCGGTTGTAAGTTGATTGCAAGACTTGCTCGGTTAAGTCGGTGCGGCCAATGCGCACCTCAACCAGCTCGATGCCAAACTCGGGCGCACGACGGCGCACGACCTCGGTGATATCTTTCATCATCGACGAGCGTTGATCACCCAGCAGGTTTTGCAGGTTTGCACGGCCAACACGGTCGCGCACCGCGCCATTGAGAATATTTCCAAACCGGTCGCGGAATGTCGCTTCAGACTTGACCGTTTGATAAAACTTCAACGGATCGACAATTTTGTACCGCGCGAAAGAATCGACATTAATCCGGCGCTGGTCCACCAGCACCATGTCTTGCCCGGCGGGGTCAAGGTCGAGAATTCGTGCGTCGAAGTATTCGACGTTCTGGATAAACGGCACTTTGAAGCTGAGGCCGGGCTCGCTGACGACGTCCTTCGGATTACCGAATTGAACAACAATAGCGACTTGCGTTTGTTGCACCGTGAAAAAGGAGCTAGACGCCAGCACTAAGATTACGAGACCAACGATTGCAAATAGAATGGTGCGGGGCGAGTTCATTGTGGGGCTCCCTGCGCAGCTGGCGCTCGTTTTTGGATTTCAGGTAATGGTAAATACGGCACAACACCATTGCCGCCCTTACTGTCCATAATCACCTTATCGGCCTTGCCCAGCACTTCTTGCATCGTCTCGAGGTACATGCGGCGCGCGGTAATGTCTTTATTGGTGACGTAGGTATTGTAGAACGCCGTGAAGCGAGCTGCTTGACCTTCGGCTTCTTTCACAAGGCGCTCTTTTTGCGCTTCGGCGTTTTGTACCATGCGGGCCGCATCACCCTTCGCGCGGGGAACAATGTCATTGCGGTAAGCATTGGCTTCGTTGATCAAGCGCTCGCGGTCTTGGTTGGCACGCTGAACGTCATCAAACGCATCGCGCACTTCCTTGGGCGGCTCAGCCGCTTGGATTTGCAAATCCAGAATCGTCACGCCAGCTTTGTAGGTGTCGATAATCGTCTGCAATAATTCTTCCGATGTTTGCGCCACAGATTCGCGCTCGCGTGTCAGAATGGCTTGCAACGCCGTACGGCCGACGATCTCGCGCACCGCGCTTTCAGAGGCAACCTTTACAGTGGCTTCCGGGTCGCGGATGTTGAACAAGAACTCGCCGGCATCACGAATGCGCCACTGCACGGTGTATTTAACGTCGACGATGTTTTCATCGCCTGTCAGCATCAAACTTTCTTGGGGCACATCGCGGCTATTTTGGCCGCCCGGCGCGCCCCTGAAACCCACCGTGATTTGATTGGTCTGGGTGACTTTCGGTTTGATCACCTCGCCAATCGGCGTTGGGAACCAATAGTTCAAACCGGGCTGGGTGGTTTTGACATACTTGCCAAATAACAACTCAACGCCCTGCTCATCGGGCTGAACACGGTAAAAACCGCTTACACCCCACAAGCCCAATACAATGGCTGCAGCCAACAAAAAGCCGCGCCCGGTCCCCATGCCGCCAGGGATTAATCGGCGCACACTGTCTTGGCTGCGACGAATGAGGTCTTCCAGATCGGGGGGTTGACCACCACCGCGACCGCCCCAGGGGTTGCCACCGCTACCCCACGGATTATTGCCGCCGCCTCCACCGCCACCGCTACCTCCGCCACTGCCGCCGCCGCCCCAGGGGCCTTGCTGCTTGTAAGCCATGTCGTTTTCCATCGGTGTCGTCATCCCAGAAATATTAACGTTCGATCTTATCGAGATATAGGCCGTGAGTCCGCGAGAAACAAAGGCATTTGCGATAATGACCTTCAAATCTGCCACATGAGGGCTTATAGGACACCCCCATCACAGCCGCAACGCGACCGCACCCAACGGCTCGGCCCCTATTGCATCTCATATTGGTTCGAAAACCACGGATTTCAACGATGTCGGCACCTACCAGCAATGAAATAACAAATGCCCTTAAAGGCATCGATTCCGGCACTGGCGGCCTGGACATTGTAGCGCGCGGCTGGGTGAAAGATGTGCTGTGCAAAGACGGCCACGTCACCGTCACCCTTGAAGTCCCCGCAGCGCTCGGCCCAAAGCTCGAGCCCGTGCGCCAAGCCGCCGAAAAGGCGGTACACGATATGGCAGGTGTAATTTCGGCCACCGTCGTTCTGACGGCTGAGCGTAGCGCGCAAACGCCAGCGGCTGCCAAAGGTGGGGCACCTAAGGGTACCGGGCGCATCGAACTGCCCAACGTCAAATACATCGTCGCTGTTGCTTCAGGCAAAGGCGGCGTAGGCAAATCTACCACCGCGACCAACCTCGCCGTCGCCCTGGCAAAGCTTGGGCGTAAAGTCGCGATATTTGATGCCGATATTTTTGGACCATCGCAGCCTCGCTTACTCGGCGTATCGAAACTCAAACCCAGTTCTGACGGCGACAAAGTTTACCCGCTGGATGTGCATGGCGTAAAAGTGATGTCGATCGGCTTCATGATTGCCGAAGACAGCCCGGTCGTTTGGCGCGGCCCTATGGTGATGGGCGCGCTGGAACAAATGCTGCGCGACGTCGCCTGGGGCGAGTTGGATGTCATGATCGTCGATATGCCGCCCGGCACAGGCGATACGCAACTAACGATGTCGCAGCGAGTACCATTGGCAGGGGCGATTATTGTATCCACGCCGCAAGACATTGCACTTTTGGATGCGCGCAAAGGCTTGAATATGTTCCGCCGCGTCGAGGTGCCGATATTGGGGATTATCGAAAACATGAGTTATCATGTGTGCTCGAATTGCGGGCACCGCGAAGATATCTTCGACCACGGCGGCGCGCATCGTACAGCTGACGAACTCAATGCCGACTTCCTGGGCGAAATTCCGCTCGATTTGCAAATCCGCCTGACATCTGACAACGGTATGCCAATCGTAATCTCACAGCCCGACAGCCCGCACGCCAAAGCTTATTTAGCGATTGCCGAAAAAGTTTGGGCGAAACTGAGCGCCGGTCAGGTGCAAAAGCCAGCGCCCAAAATTAACTTGGGCAAGATGTTTGGAGTTTAGGCCCGCTCGTAGGTCAGAAAGCTAAAGTCTGGCTCGCCGGGTATTTCATTTTTATGCGGTGCGCGGCGCGTTTCGTGCCAACCCGTCAAATCAAGTTCGAGCTTGGTATCGCCTTTATATGCGCGATGCACTTCTGTTAGATAAATACGCTGCGCATGTGGCAGAGCCAGAGCGTAAATCTCAGCTCCGCCAATCACCATCACCTCATCGACACCTGTGCGGTGGGCGTCTTCGTACCCCAACGCCAAGGCAGTGTGCATATCGTGGGCGACCACAATCCCTTCGGCTGTCCAGTTTACATCGCGCGTGACGACAATGTTGGTGCGGCGTGGCAGCGGCTTGCCAATCGACGCGTAGGTTTTGCGCCCCATAATAATGGGTTTGCCGACCGTCTGTTTTTTGAAAAACTTTAGGTCTTCGGAAATATGCCATGGCAGTTTGCCGTCCACGCCGATCACCCCATTCTGGGCACGCGCGACGATCAGCGCGATGACTATGCGGGGAGTAATTGATTCAACGTCAGCCATTGGCAGATGATTTCACCGGGCGGAGAAAAACCAGGAACGGAACTGCAAACAAAGTAAGCACAAGCATCAGTTGGAAGTCTGACGCATAGGCCAGCATCGCAGCTTGGCGCGTGACCTCAGCGTTCATCATCGGCAATGCCAGAAGTGGGTCCATAGCACCCGACCCAGCCATCGCGCCCGAACGAATGGCCTCGGCATACGGCGTCACGTGCTCTGACAAAATGGCGTGGTTGGTCTGCGTTGACCGCGACAGATAAGTCATCACAACAGAAACACCGATACTGCTGCCGATATTGCGCAACAAACTATAAATCGAAGCCCCCTCGGTACGCTGGCGCGCATCGAGCGTGTAGAACGTCACCACGCTCAGCGGGACGAACACAAAACCCATGCCCAAGCCTTGAATGACGCCGGAGACAATAAGCGGCATTGTCCCTGTATCGAGCGTGAACTGCGACATCTGCCAAAGTGAAATACTCATAAATGCAACGCCGAGCGCAACTAAGTAGCGCGGATCATAGCGTTTCACGAGAACGCCCACCAACGCCATCGCGGTCATGGTGCCCAAACCTCGCGGTGCCAAAATCAGCCCTGCAGATTGCACCGAATACCCCAGAAGTGTTTGAACAAACACCGGCAACAACGCCATGGTGGCGAGCAAAACAATTCCCAGCAAAAAGATGATGGCCAAACCCATGACAAAATTAAGATCACGAAACAGAATCGGACTTATGAACGGCTCAGGTACGCTAAACATATGAACAACAAACACCCATAGCGCGGCCAAGGAGATCGCAGCGGTAACCACAATTTCTGTCGACGAAAACCAGTCCTGCATTTGGCCGCGATCAAGCATCAACTGCAAACTACCCAACGCGATGCTAAGTACCGTGAAGCCAAATAAGTCAAACTTCGCACGCTTATCGACGTCGCTGTCTTGCAGAAAGGCGACAACACCAACTGCTGCCAGCGCGCCCAGTGGCAAATTGATGAGATAGACCCAACGCCAACTGTAAACCTCGGTCAGGTATCCGCCGAGGGTCGGACCCAAAATGGGCCCTATCATCACGCCCACGCCCCATAGTGCCATGGCCGGCCCGCGCTCTTCGGGTGGAAACAGATCAATCAGAACTGCTTGGCAGAGCGGAATAATACAAGCCCCTGCCGCACCTTGAATAAGGCGCGACACAACGAGTTGCGATAAACTGGTAGCGCTAGCACACATCACCGAGGCGATCGTAAAACCAATGATGGCCAGCAAAAATAATCGCCGACGCCCCAATCGGCGCTCTAGGTAGCCCGTCAATGGTGTGCAGATCGCCGTGGCTACAACATAAGACGTAAGAACCCATGAAATTTGATCCTGCGCCGCGTTCATGGCCCCTTGCATATGCGGCAAGGCCACGTTGGCAATGGTGCTGTCGAGCGTTTGCATAATCGTGGCAAGCACGATCGACACAGAGGCCAGAACCCGAATGGCGCGCGGCGGAAAGGCTTTGGCCGCGGCAGCGCTCATGCTCATGGGGCGGCAGCGCCACTAAACCAAGTGGAGATGCGGTTGCGGCCCGTATCGACACTGACGTTCACACTCATTCCTGCGCGCAACGTCGGCCCACCGGGCTGCGCGTCCAGCGCGATACGTACCGGCACGCGTTGCACCACCTTCACCCAATTGCCCGTGGCGTTTTGCGCCGGTAGTAAGGCGAACTCAGCGCCAGTGGCTTGGGCAATGCTGGCGACCTTGCCCTGCCACGTCGCCCCCGGGTAGGCATCGACAGTAATCTCGGCAGCTTGACCAGGGCGCATATGGGTCAGCTCGGTTTCTTTGAAGTTCGCCTCGACCCAAGCGTTCGCCGTCGAGACAACACTTACTAGCGACACCCCCGTTCGGGCAAAATCACCGACCACAGGCAAATGGCTAACAATGCCGTCGAATGGCGCGACCAAGATTGAGCGTTTGACTTGAAGGCGAGCAATCTCTTGTTGGGCTAACGCAATTTGATAAGCGGGCAGTTTCTCAGCCGCGATTTCGGGATCGCCTTCAAGTATGTCGAGCGACTCTTTGATCTTGGCATTTGCCACCGCAACACGCCCGCGCGCAGTGTTCAGCGCCGTCTCGGCGGTGTCGCGCGCCGCCTCCGCGCCCGCCGAGGCCGCAGCAAGTTTTGACTGTCTTTGATATTGGCGCTCGGCAAAAGCCAACTGCGTTTGCGCGATTTTCAGCTCCTCAACATTCTCGCGATACTTTGCGCGCTCGACGTCGATATCGGTCACAGACTTGCGCAATTGGGTTTGAGCACCCAGGAGCATGATGTCGTAATTGACGGAATCGAGGCGAACTAGCTCTTGGCCGGCTTTGACGGCTTCATTTTCTTTCACCAAGACGGCACGGACTGGGCCAGAGATTTCCGAACTGAGATTGGCAATATCGCCACGCACGTATGCGTTGTCGGTCTCGGCGTACCGCCCGGAAAACGCATAAACAAGCGCGCCGATTGCGAGGGCCAGCGGCGCCAGCAGCATCCATTTGCGTCGCGAATTTTGAAGCGCGGCAATGTTCATGTCGTCGCCCGCAGACGTTTGCGCGCTATCGTCTTTCATAGCCATTCCTTCGTGCGCCGCACAACTTTGACTGCGCAGCGTTATACCGCAATCGGTGCTTTGATGGTGGGATGCGGATCATAATTGGTCAATGTAAAGTCTGCGTAGTCAAAGCCAAAGATGTCAGCGACCCTGGGGTTCATCGTCATGGTCGGCAGCGGGCGAATATCACGACCAAGTTGCAGCTCCGCTTGCTCAAGGTGGTTCAGATAAAGATGAGCATCGCCCAAGGTATGCACGAAGGTGCCAGGCTTGTGGCCCGTGACTTGCGCGACCATCATCGTCAGTAGTGCGTAGGATGCGATGTTAAACGGCACGCCCAGAAAAATATCGGCGCTTCGCTGGTAAAGCTGGCACGACAGCTTTCCCTCGGCCACATAGAATTGAAACAGGCAGTGGCAAGGCGGCAGCGCCATTTCGTCGACTTCGGCTGGGTTCCAGGCTGAGACAATATGCCGCCGGCTGTTGGGATTGCGGCTGATAGACTCGACCACGTTCTTGATTTGGTCGATCTTGCCGCCCTCAATTGAAGGCCAGCTGCGCCATTGAGAACCATACACCGGCCCCAAGTCGCCATTTTCGTCGGCCCATTCGTCCCAGATCGAGACGCCATGGTCTTTGAGGTATTTGATATTGGTCTCGCCCTTCAGAAACCACAGCAATTCATAGATAATTGATTTCAGGTGGACTTTTTTGGTCGTGACCAACGGAAAGCCAGCGCCTAAGTCGAACCGCATTTGATGGCCAAATATGCTGCGGGTTCCCGTACCGGTGCGATCAGATTTGGTGACGCCGGTGTCGAGCACCAAGCGAAGAAGGTCGTGATACTGCTGCATAGACTAGTTATAGCGGCGGGCGCGCTCGCGGCCAAGCGCAACGGCGATCTTAAAATGGCTTAGCGGCACCCAAGTAGCCGATTGCAACGATCAGCACCCACATCCCGAACAGCACATAACTGCCCCAATTGAGCGCGTGGGTAATCACAGCTTCAATTTCTGGGGAAGAACCCTCTGCTTTGTATTTCGGAATCACGGCATAGACTTGCGCGATGTAGTGCCGAATGCGCAGTCCACCAAAGATAATAAACGCAAATAGAAAGACTTTGGCCCCTAGCCATTTTTGAAGCAGGGGACCGTCGCCAAGCACCGAGCCCGCGCCGATTATTAAAAGGACAGCGATCAGAATGTATCTGACCGTCAGGTCGATTTGACTGAGTCGTTTGTATATTGGCTTACCAACTTGATAGTGCAGAACCCAAATGGAGATGAACCAAACGATCGAAAACGCCCAAAAAAGAGTGAGGCCCTGACCTTTAATCGGGGATAAATCCAAGCCCGCGGCGAGGTGAAAACCCAGCGGCAAAGATAGAATCAACGCCATGCGCGGGTGTTGATCGACCAACAATAAAAAGTCCCACAGTTTCATGCGCTGCACAAAGGACAGGTCTTTGGCGTTTTTGACGTAATGCGTCAGGGCATTGATGACAAAGTCGCTGCCCAGCCAGTAGCCCATGACGGCCACGTGGAGCCAGCGCACGAATTCGTATTCTGCAATCATGTCCGCCCCTGGCCTTCACCCATGATGGGCTATGGGAGGCAACATCGGCCGACGAGCGGTTTACGACAAGGCGCGCAAAAGTATCAACGCATCCCACGAAAGACGTCTATTCAACTATCACGAGCGGGTGGCGAAGCGATACATTTAGGCCTATATTGGCTACGCCGCTTCGGCGGCTATAGCGCTAAACGTATTGCGAAATAAGCGTTTCGGACCCGGGGGCAGTGCCCGGCGGCTCCACCATTTACCGGCCCGCGCCGACTTAACAGTCCGTCGCAGGTCGCTGTGGGGCCGATCCAGGATCGACGGGCGTGGTAAAGGCAATGCTTGTTCTCGGCATGGTACCGCCGTTATCGGGCCAAATCTAGAAGTGCCAACGACAACGTTGCACTCGTTGAGGACGTCCGTCTCGCCGCCTAACGGCAGCTAGACTATATGTCCAAAGCGCGGTTCGGGGGGCACCGGGCAACAGAAGCCCCCCACTTTATCTTCTCTTGCTAACGCATTTTAGACCATTGCAGTCGGTTTCGCCGCGAGGGAAAATGCGCCCGATGATTCGATGACCTGGGATTGAACGTATAAGATGGCCGTGTCGACACTCAGCTACGAGCGGATGGTAGAAGACGCGCTGCGTGGCGTATTGCGCCAAGCCTTGCGGCTAACAGCGGCGCAAGGCTTGCCCGGCTCGCACCACTTTTACATTACCTTCGACACGACGCATCCGGGGGTCCGTATCCCTGAAAGTTTGCGGGCGTTGCACCCCAACGAAATGACCATCGTGCTGCAGCACCAGTTTTGGGACTTACAGGTCACCGATGAAGGCTTTGAAATTACGCTGAGCTTTTCGGGCGTCAGCCAACGGCTGAAAATGCCCTTTGCCGCCGTAACGGCCTTTGCCGATCCACATGCGAAGTTTGGCTTGCAGTTTCACGTCGAGTTCGAAGAAAAAACCGGCACGGACGAAGATGCCGAGGCGATCGCGCGCGACGAAAAGAAAATCACCAGCAGCGTGGCGCCCCTTCAAGTTAATGATGCGAAGGCCAAAGAGACCAAACCTAAAGAAGTCGCTCGCCCAACCATTGTGCGCTCGACGCCTGAAGATACGCCGCCCGGCGCGAATGTCGTCACGCTGGACACCTTCCGCAAAAAATAGCTCGACGCTTTTGATCTAGAATTGGACCCGCTCATGCTCGACGCCGCGTTCTCCGAGATATTTCCGCTTGGCCCTGACACCACGCCCTATCGCAAGCTATCGAGCGAGGGCGTGGCACTTGAGACATTCCGTAATCAAAAACTTGTCACTGTGTCGGCAGCAGCGATCACCGGCCTGACGGCTGAAGCCTTCCGCGATGTCTCGCACCTGTTGCGCCCGGGCCACCTGAAACAACTCCGCGCGATCATGGATGATCCCGATGCGTCCCCCAACGATCGGTTTGTCGCCTTGGAACTGATGAAAAACGCCAACATCTCGGCGGGCTTTGTCCTGCCCATGTGCCAAGACACCGGCACGGCAATTGTGATGGGCAAAAAGGGCCAGAACATCTTCACTGAAGGCGACGACGCGGCGGCCATATCAACAGGCGTTGCGGACGCCTACAAAAAACTCAACCTACGTTATTCCCAGATGACGCCGACGTCATTGTTTGACGAAAAAAACACCGGCAATAACTTACCCGCGCAGATCGACCTGTATGCCGTGCCGGGCGACACCTACAAATTTATGTTTATGGCCAAGGGTGGCGGCTCGGCCAACAAAACGTTCCTGTTTCAAAAAACCAAATCGCTGTTGAACCCCGCCGGGATCAAGAAATTTCTAGACGAAGAAATTCGCCATATCGGCACGTCAGCCTGTCCGCCCTATCACTTAGCAATAGTTATTGGCGGCACGTCTGCCGAGATGACACTCAAAACCGTGAAGCTCGCCTCGGCACGTTATCTAGACAACCTGCCCACGCAAGGCGGGCTGCATGGCCAGGCGTTCCGCGACATCGCAATGGAGCAAGAAGTGCTGGCCATGACGCGCAGCATGGGCATTGGCGCGCAGTTTGGCGGGAAGTATTACTGCCATGATGTGCGTGTGATCCGCCTGCCGCGTCATGGTGCTTCGTGCCCGGTGGGGATTGGTGTGTCGTGTTCTGCCGACCGGCAGATGTTAGGCAAGATCAGCAAAGACGGCGTATACCTTGAGCAACTGGAAACCAACCCGGCGCAATACTTGCCCGAGGTGCGCGAAGAAAAGCTATCGAGCGACGTGGTGAAGATTGATCTTAACAGGCCCATGGCCGAGATCCGCAAAACACTGTCACAGTATCCGATCAAAACGCGCGTGTCGCTCAGTGGGCCCATGGTGGTGGCGCGCGACATTGCGCACGCCAAATTGAAAGAGCGCATTGATGCGGGCCAAGGCCTGCCCGACTATATGAAAAACCATCCGGTGTATTACGCCGGGCCGGCTAAGACACCTACAGGCTATGCGTCGGGTTCATTTGGTCCCACCACGGCTGGCCGCATGGATAGCTATGTCGACGACTTGCAAACACACGGCGGGTCGATGGTGATGCTGGCCAAAGGCAATCGTTCGAAAGCCGTAACCGATGCGTGCAAAAAGCATGGCGGCTTTTATTTGGGCTCCATCGGTGGGGCAGCGGCCAGCCTTGCCGAAAAGTCCATCAAAAAAGTCGAGGTGATCGAGTACCCCGAACTCGGCATGGAAGCGATTTGGAAAATTGAAGTGGAAGACTTCCCTGCGTTCGTCGTCGTGGACGACAAGGGCAATGATTTTTTTGGGAAGTTGTGAGTTAAAGTTATGGTGAAAGCTGACTATTGGGACGTTAGCGACGAGCAAGTCGTTGAAAAAACCGGCAAGCCGATCGAGCATTGGATGAAAGTGCTGAAAAAGTTCCAGGCGGCAAAGAAAAATTCCAACGACGTCGTGGAACATCTGCAAAACGATCACGATGTCCCGCGCTATTGGGCGCGGACACTGACAACCAACTTTCTTAAAAAAGCGGTGGAATAAGCGAGACGATCCCCCGGCATCCAATCGGGGCGCAACGCAGCGAGCGCGTTACTTATTTGGTTTCAAAGCATGAACCACATAAGGCCAGAACACATTCAGCGCCAACCCGCTCATCACTAGCCCAGCGGCGATGAGTTTCCACGCGGGCAATGGTTCGCCCAAAAACAATGCCGAAGCCCCGATGCCAAACACCGGCACCAACAGCGACATCGGCGCGATGGATGCCGCCGGGTAGCGCACCAGCAACCAGCCCCACACCGCAAAGCCGAACAAACTGTTGCCCCAGGATTGATAGAAAATGGCGCCCCAAACGGTTGGCGTCATACTGGCCAACGCAAGTTGGTCGGCCCCCCAACCTTCGAAGATCAAAGAGAGCACGAGCAAAGGCGGCACCGCAAACATGCTCGACCACGCCACGTAGGCGACCATGTTAATGCGCCCCGCGTTCTTCGACGCCATGTTGCCCAAGCCCCATGATAAAGCAGCCACGAGGACAATGCCCAAACCCAACGGCGTAGTTGAGCCATCTGTATGCATGACGATGACACCCATGCCAGCCCCCGCCAGCATCAGCGCAATAATTTGCGCAAGGCGCACACGTTCGCCGCTGACGATCATGGCCAGGCCAATCGTAAACAGGGCGTTGGTTTGCACCACCAGCGACGCCAACCCCGGCGAAATGTGGCCGTTTAGAGCGATATACAGCAGACCAAATTGCCCGACGCCGATAAACAAGCCGTACGAAATGAGATTGCGCCAACTCACCAGAGGGCGCGGAATAAAGAAGACCGCCGGGAAAAAGGCGAACGTAAAACGCAATCCCGCAAACAATAGCGGCGGCAGGTGGTCCAGCCCGGCCTTGATGACAACGAAGTTCGTTCCCCACACCGCGACCACCAGCAGCGCGAGAAATAGGTGACGAATGGGAACAGCAGGAGACATTGGGGCCACGGAGGTGCTTAAATGACTTAAGCCTCTATAAACCACAAACAGCATTGAGGAACCATTCAACGTGACGCCACCGGCCATTGGTTTTCTGTGGACTGGACCCGTAACAGCCAGAACAACAGTATTGTTGGCGCACGGCGCAGGCGCGCCGATGGACACCCCTTTTATGACTTTTATGGCCGAAGGTTTGGCGCGCCATGATTGCCGCGTCGGGCGCTTCGAGTTCCCTTACATGGCCGAGCGTCGACAAACCGGCAAACGCAAACCACCCAACACGGCGCAAGTGTTGATGGACACCTGGCGTGCAGCAATAAACACATGCCGCGCCAAACAGGTTGTCATCGGCGGCAAGTCCATGGGCGGACGTATCGCAAGCATGATCGCCGATGACGCCGACGTCAAAGGATTGGTATGCTTGGGCTACCCGTTTTATGGCGCAGGGCGGCGCGACAAACCACGGATCGCGCATCTGGAGACATTGAAAACGCCAACGCTGATCTGCCAGGGCGAGCGTGACAAATTGGGTGATCGTGTGGAGGTGGAAACACTCAAACTTTCGCGCAAAATCGCTCTTCATTGGTGCCCGGATGGCGATCACGACCTCAAGCCTCGCAAAGCCTCGGGCCGCACGCACGAGCAAAATCTAAACGGCGCGCTTGACGCCATAGTTCGTTTTCTCGCAGCTTTGCCGCCATGACCAAAACCCGCAGCGAAACCGATTCCATGGGCGCGATTGACGTGCCCGCTGAGCGTTATTGGGGAGCGCAAACGCAACGCAGCTTAGGCAACTTCAAGATCGGCGGCGAACGAATGCCGTTGCCGCTGATTCATGCGTTTGGCTTACAGAAAAAAGCGGCGGCGCAAGCGAACAAAGCCCTGGGCGAACTGCCGGACAATATTGCTGACGCCATCGCCGCCGCCGCCCAAGAAATTGTCGATGGCAAGCTCGACGCTGAGTTTCCGTTGGTGATTTGGCAAACAGGCTCGGGCACACAGACCAACATGAACTTGAACGAGGTCATTGCGGGGCGAGCCAACGAAATATTGGGTCATGGGCGTGGCGGAAAATCGCCTATTCATCCCAACGATCATGTTAATCGTGGGCAGTCGTCGAACGATAGCTTCCCGACCGCCATGCACATTGCTGCCGTGATGCAGATCGAACACGGCCTGATCCCATCGCTGACAACACTACACGCCGCGCTCGATGCCAAAGCCAAAGCTTTCGTCGACATTGTGAAAATTGGCCGCACGCATATGCAAGACGCCACCCCCATGACCATGGGCCAGGAATTTTCGGGATATGCCGCGCAACTGAGTTATAGCTTGGCACGTATTCGCGGCGCATTGCCCGCACTTCTGCGCTTGGCGCAAGGAGGGACAGCGGTCGGCACGGGTCAGAATACGAATGCCAAATTTGCCGAACAGTTTTGCGCACAACTGCGCACGCTAACCGCCCTGCCCTTTACACCCGCACCAAATTTCTTCGAAGCGATGGCGGCGCATGACTCGCTTGTGGAATGCTCGGGCGCACTGAATACGATTGCCGTATCGCTGATGAAGATTGCCAATGACATTCGCCTTCTTGGCTCGGGGCCCCGGGCGGGCATTGGTGAATTGGCGCTCCCCGAAAACGAACCGGGCTCGTCGATCATGCCAGGCAAAGTAAACCCCACGCAGGCTGAAGCATTGACCATGGTGTGCGCGCAGGTGATGGGCAATCATACGACTGTGACCATCGCCGGCTCGCAAGGGCATTTGGAACTCAATGTCTACAAGCCAGTGATTATCGCTAATGTTTTGCGCTCTATTCGTTTGCTGGCTGATGCAGCGAAAAGCTTTGCCGAGAATTGCATCGCAGGCCTTGAGGTCAATCGCACGACCGTGCAGCGATACGTTGAGGAATCGCTCATGCTCGTCACAGCCTTGGCTCCACATATTGGCTATGACAAAGCCGCTTCCATCGCGAAATTAGCACATCACGAGAATCTGACGTTAAAGCAAGCGGCACTTAAATTAGGTCACGTGAGTGCGGACGATTTTGAGCGCTGGGTGCGCGCGGGAGACATGATTGGGCCCTCCACTTGACCTCGGGCCAGATTCGCAAACGCTCGGTGACGCTATCGGGCCATCGCACAAGTGTGTCGGTGGAGGATGAATTTTGGGCCGTGCTCAAAACACTTGCACAGACGGAAAAGATAACAGTCGCAGACCTTCTGACGCGCATTGATGCAGAACGGCCTGGAAATTTATCCAGCGCCATCCGACTGCACGTGTTGAAGTCGCTGCAAGCTCAGCGCTGATCCAGATCGAGCTTAATGGTCGGCGTCGCCATTGGGCCCGTGATGGTCATTGGCACGCTGGGAGGCAGCACCAATTGCGCTGAGGGCCCAGCGATAAGGCCACGATCGCGCAACCTGAGGGTACCCATGAGGTCGAAGGTCTGCTCGCGCATATTCACAGCCCCCATAAACGTGCCGCCATAGGCGTTCGATTGAACTTTCAGGTCTTGCGTTGTCGCAACACCATTTGAAATGGAAAACGAGGCAGACGCTTCTTGCCGGGCGACGATTGAACCGGTCGGCGATTCAGCATGAGCCGCAGCTGCTATCGGCGCAAAAACGCCTGCAAATTTCAGCGCCGCATTGGCGGGCACTGCCATCTTGAACGTGCCAGCGCCTGACAGTGCGGCGAGCCAGCCCAAAGGCGTGGGCGCGGCGGCACTAAAACTAATTGTGAGATCAGCCTGTGCCTTTGATGGCGCGGCTTGCACACCAAACACTCGCAATGGATCAGCACCACCAAGGACAATTTGCCCCTGCAATTGATGCAAGCTCGTGTTATTGACCCCATTGGGGGATTTGGACCACTTCAAGCCCGCTTGCGCTGGTCCGCCGAATAATTTGCCCTGCCATTCAGCAAGTTCAATGGAATCTAAAGCGGCGACGAAACGCGCGCTAAAGGCACTTGCATCGAGAAGAGACGTCTTTAAACGCGTTCCAGCATAGGTGATCTCGCCTTGCCATGCGCCAGGCGGCGGAATAGGCATCACGGGCAAGGGCGTAAGAGCCGTGAAGTCAATGTCAATGTCGGCAATGTTGACGTTAACCAATTTTGGCTGAGCGGCCCGATCGACTTCGACCTTCCCACTCAAATGATTGCGACCAATCGATGCGGCAATATCGGCAACTTCGACTTTCTTGCCATCAAGTTTGATTTTTGCGGAAATGGCCATGGGCCCATCGAGCGCACTTGTGAACTTGACGCCCGGCCACGCCGCACTGCGCAATTGACTCGCGTTGGGATGTGAAACATCCAACGTTGCATTGAGCTTTGCATCGCGCTCCGTAAAGCTGGCCCTACCGCGCAAGCTGCCTGTGACACTGCCCAATTTGCCATCCACGGACACTGTTGCATCGAGAAGCGAGCCATTGATGGCCCCCGCCACCGACCATGGCGCAAGGGCGCGCAAGGGGGCCGACAGTTCTGAACGTGTCGCTCGCGCAAAACGCGCGACATCGCCAATCTTCACATCAAACTGCAAGCGTTCGGCCGTCGGCACACCGTCGAGGTTCTTGATCTTGCCACCCAAAAATGCCGCGGCTCCGGAGGCATCGGTGAACGCGATGGAACGAATATCAATCACACCATCGCCAAACGCGACGTCGACGCCCAACGGTCCGGCCAACACATCGCGCCAGGTAAGCGACGGCACAGCGACGCGTACCAGCCCACGTTGGGATGTGAGGTTTCCCAACCACGGCACCAAAGGATTAATGCCATAACCCGAATTTTGCGCGTTGGACGTAGGCGATAAGCCAATGATCGCGTTGATACCCTGCTTGACGAGCGGCGCATAGGCATCCAAGGCTAAACGATCAACGTCAAGGTCGATCGCAAAAGGCGCGGCCTTGTCCCTGCTAAACGAAATGCGGCCCGTGGCTTGGGTCGCGTCAAACGCGACGAGCAGGTCGCTCAGCACTGTTAGCTTCTCATTGTTTTGAATCAGTCCGCTCGCAGAAAAGCTGCTAAGGCGATCTGCCGGTATGGCAGCACTGTCGATGCCAAGCCAGTTCAGAAAACTGCGCACGTCCTGGATGTCGCCTCGCCACGAGCCTGTGAATCCCGCATCTTCGGACGCTGCAGTCCATAACCCGGCCAATGTGATGCGCGCTTGCCCCGGCAGCGTTATGGCCGCATTGCGAATGGCCCACTCGGAATTGCTGTGCGAGAGATCAACACTGAAGTCGCGCAAGGCCTGATTGCCAGACTTGATCACCGTGCCGTTGATCTTGATGCCAGCCGTCCAATTTGTCTGCGGCCAAAAGCCTGCACCGGTAGTCGCTTGAACTTTTGAGTTTGAGGGGGGCGCAATCGGTAACCATTGCGCTGCGTCGATGTTCGTGAGTTCCAGATCAAGATTCAATTTGGGCTGTGTGGCGAAGTCGAAACTGCCGAACAGTCGCGCAGTCTGATCGCCAAACGTGACATCGCCATTGGCGAGTGTGAGTCGCTGCTCGTCCACTTCGATGTCCGAAGACACCGAAAGCGGCTGTGTCGACCACGTCCAACGGCTCAGGTCATCGTTGGCAAAGGCTGTTAAACTTACCGCATCGGCTACGCGCAGCGCTGAAAGTGATGCACGACCCTTGAATGAAGGCGATCGACCGTCCACCAGTGAAACTGCCCCCGACAGGTCAATCGCAACATCGGCCTCCGGCAATTTCAAAGTCAGCTGACAATTGCGTGAATTGCTTTTGGTTGGCACACCCAACTTGCCATCGAACGTGATGGGTATTCCGTTGACAACGCCGCTGGTCGTCCACACCAGCGCGCCGCTGGCTGACGGCGTCAGCGACGCATCGAGCCCTTCGACGAGCAGCGGAGAAGGAGTGCGGTGCAATCTCAGGCGCGCATGATCAAGTCTTAGCGGTGGCAATGTGCCGTTCGGCGCAATGAAAACCGGCAGATCAATCTCGGGCCGGCGAAGTGTGAGCGTTTCGATCGAGTAGCGGCCAAGGGCAAGATCGCGCCAGCTCAAGTCAGCCCGAACCTCACCCGCCGACAGCGCAATGCGCGAGCCATCGTACGCATTAGTCGCAACATCCCGAATGATTAACTGCGGGCCGGGTATCAGCGACAGAAAAACATCGCCCCGCACATTCACGTCTTGGCCTAGTGCGCGACTCAGCTCAGCCGCAATGGTCGGCGTGAGTGAGCGCAAATCTATTAGGCGCGGCGCAAAAACCAACGCAAGCCCAAGAACTGCGACAAGGAAAGCGGCAAAGACAAGCGCGGTCCGTGGAGTGCCGGACGATGTCACGGGTTTTGAATCTAGATCTGATTAGAAAGCAGATTCAGGCATGGCCATGGCGGCGGCACTGCCTGCGCGAACCAGCGCATCGAGCGAGGCCATTTGCGGCAGAACCTTGGCCATAAAATATCGGGCCACATAAAGTTTTGTATCGTAAAACGAATCACCGCTGCCTGATTTGGCTAATGCCGCTTCGGCCATGAGCACCCACATCCACGCCATGCTCGTCAACGTGAACATGCGCAGATAGTCATTGGCGACGGCACCGCGCAAATTGGCATCGGCTTGGGAGTTCTCGACGATCCATTGTGTACAAGACGCAAGTTTGGCGCGTGCGTCCTTGAAGGGCAGCACAAACTCAGCCAACTCGCTGCGGCTTTGCAAGCGAGATAACATGGTCTCAGTTTCGGCCATAAACCCCTTGACCAAACGGCCACCGCCCAAACCCAATTTGCGCCCAATCAGATCGAGCGATTGAATGGTGTTCGTGCCTTCGTAAATTTCTGTGATGCGCACATCGCGCACCATTTGCTCCAGACCCCATTCACGCACGTAACCATGCCCACCAAAGACTTGAAGACATAGGTTGGTGATCTCGGAACCAAAGCCACTTCCACCCGCTTTAATAATGGGCGTGAGCAATCCTGCCATATCATCGGCGCGCTCCCGCGCAGCAGCGTCGGCATGGCGGTGCGAAATATCGACTTGCATGTGCGCGTACAAGGCCAAGGCGCGCTGCGCTTCCACGACGGCACGCGCATACAACAATTTATTGCGAATATCAGGATGAACAATAATGGGGTCTGCGGCCTTGCTGGGGTATTTGGCGCCATCTGCGGCTCGCCCCTGCAAACGATCTTTCGCGTAGGCCGTTGCGTTTTGATAAGCCAATTCAGATTGGCTGATGCCTTGCGCACCCACGAACATACGTTCCTTGTTCATCATTGTGAACATGCACGCCAAGCCTTTGTGGGGTTGACCCACGAGCCAACCCTTCGCGCCGTCAAAATTCATCACGCACGTCGCAGAGCCTTTGATGCCCATCTTGTGTTCGATCGACCCAACGCCCATGGCATTGCGCGCGCCCAGCGACCCGTCTGTGTTGACCAAGAACTTTGGCACCAAGAACAGTGAAATACCGCGACTGCCCTCCGGCGCATCTGGCAAGCGCGCGAGGACGAGGTGAATAACGTTGTCGACCAGGTCAGAGTCGCCAGCCGAAATAAAAATTTTGGTGCCGCTGACTTTGTAGCTGCCATCGCCATTGGCGATAGCTTTCGAGCGTAATAGGCCCAGATCAGAACCACAATGTGGCTCGGTTAAATTCATGGCGCCTTGCCACTCGCCACTGACAAGTTTGGGCAAGTAGGTTTTCTTTAGCTCGTCGGTACCATGCGCCGTGAGCGCTAGCATGGTGCCTTGGCTGAGGCCCGGATAAAGCCCGAAAGACAAATTGGCCGAGCCAACCATTTCGGCAACGTAGTAATCTAATGCTTCGGGCAGGCCCTGGCCGCCAAAATCGGGGCTGGCGGTGAGGCCGCACCAGCCTCCTTGTGCATATTGTTTGTAAGCTTCTTTGAAACCCTTGGGCGTTGTCACCTGGCCGTCTTTGAATGTGCAACCTTCCAGGTCACCGCTTTGGTTCAGCGGATGCAGAACGTCTTGGCAAAGCTTGGCGCACTCTTCCAGCACCGCATCCATGACATCGGCGGTGACATCTTCGAAGCCTGGCAACGCGGTAAGTGTTTTTTCCGCCGCAAAGACTTCGTGCAAAACAAAGCGCATATCGCGCAACGGTGCCGTGTATGTGGTCATGGTGTGTGCGTCTTTTGAAGTGGTTCCAGCGGCTGAACGAGACCCCCGATTCGGGCCCAAGCCCCGTCCAAGTCAGAACTAGATTAAGGCATGGCTATAGCCGGTCAACCCGCCTCAAAACGTGGATTTTCCAACGCTTTCAATGGCCTGATCCAACGGGCCGAGGTTTTCGTACCGAATGTAGACCATATAAGTCCGATTACTATTGCAATCTAGTACTAGATTGGTCTTAATTGAGTTGTTCAACCCAGGCCCACCAAGGCCGTAGACGACGGAGAGCCCGATGACCTTTAACTTCTTTCGCAAGGCATCCACCGCCGCCCGACCTGGTTTCATGTCGCAAAGCGCAAGTGCCGTACTCAAAATCAACGGCGTCCATAGCGTTGATTATTTGACACGCGTTAAATCCTATCCAGTCCTCGGCGAGCAGGAGGAACTCGACCTGCTTGATCGTTGGTACCAGCATGGCGATCAAAAAGCGTTTGAGGCGCTCATCACCAGCCATTTGCGATTGGTGCCCAAGCTCGCGAAAAAATACGCTGGCTACGGCATTGATGTCAGCGACTTGATAAGCGAAGGCAATGTGGGTCTGTTGCATTCTGTTGAACGCTTCAAACCCGAAAAAGGCTTTCGCTTCTCCACCTATGCCCGTTGGTGGATTAAAGCCGCCATCTTGAACTACATTTTGCAAACATGGTCGCTTGTGAAAGTCGGCAATGGGGCCAACAAGAAGCGTCTGTTCTTCAACCTGCGCCGCGCCAAGCGGGAACTGCACGTAGATGGCGAGCGCTACCTGAGCGAAAAAGATGTTGCGCACCTCGCTCAACACTTCGGCGTGAGCAAAGACGACGTAGTGGCGATGGACAGGCGTATGTCTGCCAATGACATCTCGACGTCGCAGACGGTGGGTCAAAGCCACGACGGCGATGCCATCGAGTTTGGCGATACGCTGGCTGACGACAAACCCAGCCAAGAAGAGGTGCTGATCGAGGCAGATGATCGCGCTTGGCGCAGCCAGGCCTTGCGCGACGCTGTGGAGAAGCTCGACAAGCGCGAGCGTGACATTCTCTCACGCCGCTATTTAACCGAGCGCCCCGTGACGCTCTCGAAGTTGGCCAACCTATACGGTCTAACCGCCGAGCGCGTACGCCAGATCGAAGCCAAAGCTATTGCCAAGATCAAACAGTACATGAGCCCAAAGATGCGCCAGCCCGCATTGATTTCCGGGCTATTGATGTTCTTCGCGGTCTCCGAAACTTACGCTTAAACAGCGCGCCCATCCGATGCCGCAGCAGCTTACGCTGCTGCGGCATTTTCTTTGCGACATTGCGGCAAGGCCAATCGTCGATTAAACGATGATGAGGAAGGGCCGTCCGCCGATGTCTAAGCGCCACATTCTTGCAGCTCTACTCACCATCACTTTATGGGGGCTGAATGGCGTTGCGGTAAAAATCGGCATCGCCGCTTCGTCGCCGTTGTGGTTTGTTGCCGTTCGGCAGTTTTTGACAGGCGTCATCTTAGTCCCATTTGTCGCGATTCCTCGCGGGCATTGGCGTGACATTATTCTTCTCGCCATCGTAAACGGTGCTTTATCTTTCGGCCTCATCACTTACGGCCTGTCTGGAATTGACGCGGCAACGTCTGTGATCATCGTTCAGCTCGGAACGCCGTTTACAATTCTGCTGGGACGCATGTTTTTCGGCGAAAGTTTCGGCAAATGGCGATGGCTCGGCGTCGGCTTAGCATTCATTGGCGTTGCTTTCCTGGCTGGAGAACCGCGCAACGCCGCGCCCATCTATTTTATAACGTCCATTGCAGCGATGGCCGCGTGGGCTATGGGCAACGTCTATATCAAGCGGCTTGCCGACGTTCATCCGTTTGCGATTAGTGGTTGGAGTTCACTGCTGGCGGCCCCCCTCGTTTTGATGGCGTCCGCAGCCACTGAGACTGGACAAATCGCGGTTTTCGGATCCGGCTTTTCGGGATTTTGGCTCACGATGGCTTACGCCGTGATCGCATCATCGATCATCGCCCACAGCACGTGGAACTCTTTACTGCACAAGTACCCAATGTCGACAGTGGCGCCCTTTAACCTGCTTGTGCCTGTTGTTGGGTTTACCGCAGCAATCATTTTGCTTCACGAACCCATCACACCTGAAAAGATCATCGGCGGCGGCTTGACGTTTGCGGGCGTGGCGATCATTCAAGTACGCATGCTTTTGAAGCACATGGCCAACCGAAATGCTGTCCAACCACCCATCGCTTAAAATCACCGAGCGCCCCTCGCCGAACCACAGCGAGCGCAAAGCTGTGAACGGCTCAACGGACGTAAAGTTGGTGATACTTCATTACACCGGCATGCCCGGTGTCGAGCAGGCGGTTGCGAGGCTTAGCGACCCTTCGGCAGAAGTCAGCGCGCATTATGTTGTGAGCGATAATGGTAATATTTTCCAACTGGTCGCTGAAGATCGCCGCGCATGGCATGCAGGCAAGTCTTATTGGCAAGGGGCGCGAGACATCAACAGCATCTCGATTGGTATTGAAATCACTAATCCTGGGCACGAATTCGGCTACCGCGCATTTCCACATCTGCAAATCGAAGCGGTGCAAGACTTAGTGAGGGGCGTCATGGCGCGACACGCACTGAACGCCGCCGACGTGATTGGCCATTCTGATATTGCGCCGGGGCGGAAAATTGATCCGGGTGAATTGTTTCCCTGGGAACAATTGGCCCGCGCGGGCATTGGTCGTTGGCCCAAGCTAAGTGGAACCAAGCATTTGCTCAGCACAGATCAGGCCATGAGGTTGTTATCGCAAATTGGATACGCCACGCCGCTGTCGACGGAATTAGGCGCTGATCTTCTCGGCAAAACCACCGACGTGATCGAGGCATTCCAGCGCCATTACCGCCCGCGCAAGATCGACGGCCATTTGGACGGCGAAACGCTGGCCCTCATTCAGACTTTAGCAGCACCAAACCTGGCTTGACCTGACGCTGCCTCGCGCTCATGGTCCGACTTGCCAGATGGCCGGATAGCCGCGCGCACCCTTAAAAGTGAACGAGGAAAGTCCGGGCTCCACGGAAGTAAGGTGCCGGTTAACGACCGGCGGGGGCGACCCCAGGGACAGTGCAACAGAAAACAAACCGCCCTGAACTTCGGTTCAGGGTAAGGGTGAAACGGTGCGGTAAGAGCGCACCGCGGGGCTGGTAACAGTCACGGCGAGGTAAACCCCACCTGGAGCAAGACCAAATAGGGACGGCCGATTGGGCGGGAAACCGTGCCGATAGATGCGCTTCCGCAGCGTCGTCCGGGTCGGTCGCATGAGGTGTCCGGTAACGGGCATCCCAGATGAATGGCTATCCCCCGGTTTCGGCCGGGGACAGAACCCGGCTTACAGGCCATCTGGCATTTTTCTTTTATATTCAGAGACTTAGTTAATTTTTGCGCGCCGCCAAAGTTGCGACGCACCTTGGGCGTCAAATCAACCCAAACACAGCTCATCATCCAGCTCAGTCGGCCCCGTTTATCATTCTTAATTTCCAAGAATGTCGTGGTGCGCGAAGTACTTAGATAAAGAACAAATAGCGAACATAATCATGGACTTAGGGGTTGATCCCATTGACACCCATATTTTCCCATGAGATACCATGTACGTCCAAAGTCTTAGCGCCCGAAGTGCGCCCAGGCGGTGGATATGCGGGGAACGGGTAGAGGGCGGTCCAGCCGTGAAGGCGTTTATCGGGACCTTTGTTAATAAAATCGACGCGAAGGGGCGGATTTCCGTTCCAGCGCCATTTCGTACTGCGTTGCAGGCGAAGGGGCTGAATGGCGTTGCATTATTCCCTGCACTTACGGGCGACTGCATTGAGGGTTGCGGCATGGACCGCATTGAGACTCTCGTTGAGTCGATGCGAGACGATCCGCTACCCAGCGTCGACGACGACGCGATTGCTCACCTCATTGTCGGCAGTGCCCGCGAGACGCCATTTGATGCTGGCGGGCGAATTGTTCTGCCGGAGGACTTCATCGCCAAAGCAAAGCTCACCGACAAAGGCGCTTTCGTCGGCAAGGGCCGCACCTTCCAAATTTGGGAACCTGGTGCGTTGGCCAAAACACAAGACGCGCTCATGAAGCGCGTGCTGGCCGGACGGCAAGCTCAACTCGCTGCCGGCAAAGACGAGGCGCGATGAACACAACCGCCTCATCAACCCCCGACACACCCCACATCCCCGTTCTCCTTGCTGAAGTGCTCGCTGCGCTGCAACCGCGCGACGGTGGCATATATGTCGACGGCACGTTTGGTGCCGGTGGCTACACCACCGCATTGCTTGAAGCCGCCCACTGCCAAGTATGGGCGATTGACCGCGATCCTGATGCGCTGGCGCGCGGTGCTGCACTGGCGGCGCGGTTCCCCGACCGTTTGCATCTGGTCGCTGGCCGCTTTGGCGATATGTCTGAGCTGCTTGCCACACACGGTGTGCGTAACGTCGATGGCATTGCGTTGGATGTCGGCGTGAGTTCCATGCAAATCGATGATCGCGCGCGGGGCTTTTCGTTTTTGCGCGATGGCCCACTCGATATGCGTATGGAACGTGCGGGTCGCAGTGCGGCTGACGTTGTCAACACGCTGCCTGAAAAAGATTTGGCTGAAATCATTTTGACGTTCGGTGAAGAAAAACACGCCCGGCGTGTGGCCAAGGCAATCGTTGCGGCGCGGTCAGAACGCCCCTTCTCGCGCACTCTTCACTTAGCCGATGTCATTCGCGCTGTTGTTCGTCGCGCCCAAGATGGCATCGACCCTGCTACCCGCACGTTCCAAGCTTTGCGCATCTACGTCAACGATGAGCTTGGTGAACTCGATCGAGGATTGCGCAGTGCTGAGTTTTTACTGCGTTCAGGCGGACGATTGGCGGTTGTTTCGTTCCACTCGCTCGAAGACCGCATTGTAAAAACATTTATGCGCACGCGCTCGGCCGAAGCCGCGCGCCCCTCGCGGCATATGCCCGCCAGCGCCATTAAAGCCAGCGCGCCAACCTTTAATCTCATCACCAAACGCCCTGCCCTGCCTGGTGACGACGAAATCAACCGCAACCCGCGTTCGCGCTCGGCGCGCATGCGTGTGGCTGAACGCACTGCCGCAACCGCGCTCGCCGCTGTTGCAGGAGGTCACGCATGAGGTGGTCGATGCTCATGTGGGCCGCGCTAACAGTGGTCGTTGGTATCAGCCTGTTCTTGCTGAAATACCAAGTTCAAGCGTTGGAAGATCAGCTGCAAGGCACTTATGCGCAGATTGAAAAAGACAAAAGCGCCATTCGCGTGTTGCAAGCCGAGTGGACGTACCTGAACGACCCCGGTCGATTGCGCCGCCTGAGCGAGCAACATTTAGGCTTTGCAGCACCAACCGCCAAGCAAGTCGCAACCTTAGCGCAACTGCCTTACCGCGAAGGCCATGGGCCGATTCCTGAAGGGGCGTCGGCGCCTATGCCACCTGAAACCACGCCACGGCAAATTCCGGGCCTCCGCACAGCGATGGCATCTCCCGTTTCATTTAGTGCAACCGATAACGTACAGCACAGCGCCTTTTTCCTTACGGCCGCAGCTGACCCAGAACGTCCCAGCGCCATTGCGGCCACCGTTGCCCGTCTTCAGCGCCTGCTTGAGCCAACGTGGTCTGGGACGGCCATTTTCCAGGAGCCAACGCGATGATTGGCTCTATGACAAACAAGCGCCGCGCTTTTTTATATCCTGGCGAAGAAGTGCGTCCTAGCCGCACACCAAAGCTACGCCTCGAGGGCGCGACCAAGCGTGTGGTTGAAACTGGGCGTATTCGATTGGTGGTGACCGCCGGTTTATTTGGGCTGGCCTTCGTTGGCATTGCGGGGCGGCTCGTCGATTTGATGGTGTTGGAAAACACGGCCATTATTGCCGCGCCCCGCACGAGCAAAGTCGCGGCCGTCGCGCATCATCGCGCCGACATTCTTGACCGTAATGGCATTTTAATTGCGACGAACTTGCCCACGGTCAATTTGTACGCGGACTCGGTGAAAGTCCAAGACGCCGCGCACGCCGCTGAAAAGCTGGCCGAGATTTTACCCGATGTTGATCGTGCTGATACATTGCGGCGACTGACGTCGGGCCAACGTTTCATTTATTTGCGCCGCCACCTGACCCCGGCAGAACAAATGTCGGTCAATCGCTTAGGCATTCCGGGAGTTTACTTTGAAAACGCGGAGCGACGGGCTTATCCGCACGGATCATTGTTTGCGCACGTTGTCGGCGCCACCGATCCTGATAACCGGGGCAACGCCGGTGTTGAAAAAGAATTCGACGAACGACTGACAACACAAGACGATCCTATCACTCTGTCGTTGGATGCGCGCATTCAGCACACGGCGCGAGATGCCTTAGCTGAAGGTATTGTGCGCTATCATGCCGCCGCCGGGAGTGCCGTGGTGATGGATGCCAATTCCGGCGCATTGCTGGCGATGGTGTCGTTGCCCGACTTCGACCCAAAGGCGCTTGGAACCGCCAGCGATGACGCAAAATTCAATCGCGTGACGCTGGGCCTGTATGAAATGGGCTCGACGTTTAAGTTGTTCACTGCAGCCATGGCACTGGAAGCTGGCACAGCCAATCTTGAAAGTCGTTACGATGCGACCCAGCCCATTAAAATTGGCCGCTTCACCATTAGCGATTATCACGCACAGAACCGTTGGCTGAGTGTCCCGGAAATCCTGATCCACTCCTCCAACATCGGCGCTGCGAAAATGGCGCTGGATGCAGGAACCGATCGTCAGAAGGCTTTTTTACGCAAGATTGGGTTACTAACGCAGTCAGACCTGGAACTGCCTGAAGTGGGTAAGCCGCAATACCCCAGCAACTGGCGCGACATCAACACCATCACCATTTCCTACGGTCACGGCATCTCTGTCACACCGATCAATGTTGTCTCAGCCGTGAGCGCGCTCGTGAATGGCGGCGTGTTGTATCAGCCCAGCATTATCAGCCACGAGGGCGGCGCCAAGCCTGAAGGCCACCAGGTGCTGTCGCAAAAAACATCCGACGCCATGCGCGCGCTGATGCGCATGATTGTGCTGGAAGGCTCGGGCAAGCAGGCCGACGTGAAGGGCTATCTGGTCGGTGGTAAAACTGGGTCGGCCGAAAAAGTCTCGCGGCGTGGCGGCTATATGGAAAGCTCGCTGCGCACATCGTTCGTCTCGGCGTTCCCAATCGACGCGCCACGCTATGTCGTGCTGGTGGTACTCGACGAACCGAAGGGCACAAAAGAAACCTATAATTTCGCCACGGCAGGTTGGAATGCAGCACCGACGGCCGGCAACATCATCGCGCGCATCGCGCCCATGCTGGGTGTGTTCCCCATCGGTCACACCGATTCATTTCAGCCCCTGGTCGGCTTAATTGCAGCGAGCGGCGGTCATCACGAATCAAATGACTACGGAGCACCGGTCAAGACGGCGGCGGTGGCAGCTGCGCCAGTTGCGAAGGCCGCCGCAGTTCCTGTTGCTGCGCGGACGACGCTGCCCGACGACGGCGAGTCAGATCGGACCGTCGTGCAAGATGACAAGGATACGATTAGTGCGTTGATCGACACCATTGGTGGTGACGGTGAAGTTGAGTGAACTTTTGGAAGAACAGGGCATGAACCCTGCGGCATTAAAAGAGTTGGATATTGCCGGCTTGACCGCGGACTCACGCGACGTGAAGCCAGGCTTTCTATTCGCGGCCTTGCCCGGCGCAAAGGTCGATGGCCGCGCATTCTTGGCCGAGGCCGTAACGCGCGGGGCCAGCGCCATTCTAGCCCCGCCTGGAACCGACCTGGGAGCTGCACGTGCCGACCAAAGCGGCAATGCCGTGCGCCTGATTACCGACAGCAACCCGCGCCGTCGCTTTGCGTTGATGGCAGCTAAATTCTATCGCCAGCAGCCCGATACCGTTGCGGCTGTGACCGGCACCAACGGCAAAACATCGGTGGCGCATTTCGCACAACAGCTGTGGCAAACGCTGGGCAAACGTTCGGGCTACATGGGCACATTGGGTGCTTGGGGTGGATCAAAAAAGATCACCGGCAGCCTGACAACACCCGATCCCGTTGGCATTCATCGCGTGCTGGAAGACTTGTCGCGCGCGGGCGTCACACATCTGGCGATGGAAGCCTCCAGCCATGGTTTGCACCAGTTCCGCATGGATGGCGTGCGCATTGGCATTGCGGGCTTTATCAATCTCAGCCGCGATCATCTCGATTACCATGGGTCTATGGCCGCATACTTGGCGGCAAAATTGCGCCTGTTTTCTGAATTACTAATTGATGGCGGCACGGCGGTGCTCAATGCAGATGCACCGGAATCTTTGGCGTTTGATGCGGCGTGCCGGTTGCGCGGCCATCGCGTGTTGTCATTTGGCGAACGCGGCGAAGCCATTCGCTTAGATGGTGTAACACGCGAAGCCGCCGCGCAGCGCCTGAAGTTGTCTGTTTTTGGTCAAGCATACGATGTGAAACTGCCGTTGGCGGGGCGATTCCAGGCCAGCAACGCCATGTGTGCATTAGGATTTGTGCTTGCCGCCGGCGCTGATCCCAAAGCTGCGGTCGCAGCACTTGGATCGCTTCATGGCGTGCCAGGTCGTTTGGAGCATGTGGGGACATCAAAAACAAATGCGCCGGTGTATGTCGATTACGCCCACACACCAGACGCCCTTGAGACAGTTTTAAATGCATTGCGGCCTCACACGACGGGCAAATTAGTTGTCGTGTTTGGATGCGGCGGCGACCGCGACAAAGGCAAGCGCCGCTTGATGGGCGAAAAAGCCAAAGACCTCGCCGATCGCGTGATTGTCACTGATGACAACCCGCGCACAGAAGTTGCGGCCACGATTCGCCGCGAAGTTTTGCAAGGCTGCCCCACCGCCGAGGAAATTGGCGACCGAGAACTTGCAATTAAAACAGCGATTACCGGATTAAACGCAGGCGACGTGTTGCTCATTGCTGGCAAAGGCCACGAGGGCGGTCAGATCGTCGGAACAACTATTACGCCGTTCAACGATGCCGAGGTCGCGCAACGCTTTTTGGCCGAGGACCGCACATGACGGCCCTTTGGAGCGCAACAGAAATAGCTGCGGCAACATCCGGTCAAACATCTGGAACGTGGACTGCGAGCGGAGTGTCGATTGACACGCGCACTCTTGTGAAAGGCGATTTGTTTGTGGCGCTGCGCGGCCCCACTCACGATGGCCACGACCACATCGGATCAGCGCTAACAGCAGGGGCATCTGGTTTTTTTGTACACCGCAAACCAGAGGCCTTCTCCCCCAATTATGAAGATAAACTATTACTAGTTAAAGATACGTTCACGGGCCTGAATAATCTTGGCCAAGCCGCTCGAACGCGATGCCACGGCAAAATTATTGGTGTGACCGGCAGCGTCGGCAAGACCGGCACTAAAGAAGCTTTGAAGCTCGCATTTGGCGCGTTGGGCTCGACGCACGCCACCAGCGGGAATCTCAACAATCATTGGGGCGTGCCGCTAAGCTTGGCGCGTATGCCGCGCGACACGCAATTCGGCGTTTTTGAGATTGGCATGAACCACCCTGGCGAAATCGCGCCGCTAGCGAAGTTGGTGGCCCCCCATGTGGTGATCGTCACCACGGTTGCTGCGGTTCATTTGGAATTTTTCGACACCGTGGCTGGCATTGCAGATGAGAAAGCCAGCATCGCCGCCGGATTAGTCAATGGCGGCACTGCAATATTGCCTGCAGACAGCGAATACTTTGATCGCCTGAAAATGCAGGTTCGCAATCACGGCTGTACCGACATCATTTCATTCGGTGCGGATGGCGATTCACACGCAAGATTAGTGGGCGCGGCATTCAACCCCAAAGGCATGCAAGTCGCTGCCGACATTTTGGGCCAGCGAATTACGTTTGATCTGGGCGTCACGGGTAAACAATGGGCCATCAATGCGCTTGCCGTGTTAGCCGCCGTAAAAATGGCAAACGGAGATGTGCTCAGTTCAGCGGCCGCGTTATCGCAACTGGTGCCAACTAAAGGCCGTGGCACGCGAACCACAGTCGGCTTGCCCACTGGTACATTCACATTAATTGATGAGAGCTATAACGCCAGCCCCGTCTCCGTGAAAGCTCTGGCCGACACACTGGGCCAAATCAAAGCCAACAGCAAAGGCCGCGTCGCGCTGGTATTGGGCGATATGTTGGAACTCGGGCCCCAGGCGCCAGAACTTCACGCCGAACTGAGCACAGCTATTCTGGCCAGCGATATTGACTTGGTCTTCACGGCCGGGCCGCTGATGGAGAACCTTCACAACGCGCTGCCACGCGACAAACGCGGCGGCCACGCCAAAGACTCAAACAAACTGGCACATATTGTCACCGCCGCCGTGAAGCCTGGCGATATCTTCGCCGTCAAAGGTTCGCACAGCAGCCACATGAGCATCGTCGTCGAAGCGCTTGCTGGCTTGGCGCACGTTTTGCCCAAAGCGGCCAACGGATCATAGGGGAAACACAGCGCCATGTTGTTTAGTCTCGCCCAATTTGCCGATCAGTTCCCGGTGTTGAATCTGTTTCGCTACCTCACGTTCCGCGCGGGCGCGTCGGTTGTGACTGCGATGATCGTTTGCTTTTTGTTTGGGCCAGCCATTATTCAATGGCTCAAAACCAAACAGGGGAAAGGCCAACCGATCCGGCAAGACGGACCGCAAGGCCATCTCATCACAAAGCAAGGCACGCCCACCATGGGCGGCGTGATGATGTTGCTGGCGATCGGCATTGCGACGTTGCTGTGGTCCGACTTGTCCAACCGCTATGTCTGGGTGGTGCTGCTCGTCACGCTGGGCTACGGCTTTGTCGGCTTCATGGATGATTATCTCAAAGTCACGCGCCGCTCATCGGGCGGTTTGGCGGGGCGCTTAAAGCTGATCGCCGAGATTGCCATCGCTGCGGGCGCCGCCATTTGGATTACCGATATCAGCTCGCCCAATCTGTCGGGCATGCTGGCGGTGCCATTCTTCAAAGATCTTCTCATCAATCTTGGCGTTTTCTACGTGCCCTTTGCAGTGTTCATTATGGTTGGCGCGTCGAACGCTGTGAACCTAACCGATGGATTGGATGGCCTGGCCATCGTGCCGGTCATTATTGCTGCTGGCGTGTTCGTGGCTATCGCTTATCTCATCGGGAACACGGTCTTTGCGAACTATCTGCAAGTGCACTACGTCGTCGGCGCAGGCGAGTTAGCAATTTTCTGCGGCGCAATCGTGGGGGCAGGTCTCGGGTTCCTTTGGTTCAACGCACCGCCTGCCATGGTGTTCATGGGCGACACTGGCTCGCTGGCCATGGGCGGCGCGCTCGGATCGGTCGCCGTTGTCACTAAACATGAGATCGTCCTTGGTCTGGTTGGCGGGTTGTTCGTGCTCGAGACAATCTCGGTCATCGTTCAGGTCGTGTCATTCAAGCTAACGGGCAAGCGCGTCTTTCGCATGGCGCCGCTTCACCACCATTACGAAGAAAAAGGCTGGGCCGAATCCACGATCGTCATTCGGTTTTGGATCATTGCGATGATTCTGGCGATTGCCGGGCTCGCCACATTGAAGTTGAGGTAACTGCGCAAATGATTCCTGTCTTCACTTTTGCTGGACAGCGCGTCGGCGTGATGGGCCTGGGGAAATCCGGGCTGTCGGCGGCTGCCGCATTGAAGGCAGGTGGAGCCAGCGTATTGGTATGGGACGACAAGCCCGAGCAACGCAAAGCCGCCACTGACGCAGGTTGGGCCTTACTTGATCCTGAGGCTCATCGGCTTGATGTCGCGGCTCTGATTTGGAGTCCTGGCGTTCCACATTCACTTCCGAAACCGCACGCTCTAGCCGTAAAAGCGCGCGCGCAAAATATTCCGATGATATGCGATGTGGATTTGCTCGCGCGTGCGCAGCAATCCTCATCGTTCATTGGCATCACAGGCACGAACGGCAAGTCAACCACGACGGTACTGACGGCGCATATCTTTAAGCAGGCGGGCCGCCCCATCGCGGTAGGCGGCAATCTGGGAACTCCGGCGCTAGACCTCAAAGCGTTGGGTGGATTGGGCACCTATGTGCTTGAACTTTCATCGTATCAATTAGAGCTTGTGCCGTCGCTGTCTCTTGAAACTGCGGTCTTTCTCAACATCACGCCCGATCACCTCGAGCGCCATGGCAGCATGGATGGCTATGTCGCCGCCAAAAGGCGCATCTTCGAAAAGCAGCGCCATCCGCGAGCAGCAATCATTGGCATTGACGACTCCTACTCAGCATCGCTGCGCGATCAATTGGTTCGCGGCGGGGGGCATACGGTTATTCCTATTTCAGTGAAGCAGGCTGTTCCCGGTGGCGTGTATGTCGAGAACGGAATTTTGATAGACGCCACCGACCGACGCCCTCGCGAGATTGCAGATTTGCGCACCATCGCCACATTGCCCGGCGCTCACAATTGGCAAAATGCAGCGGCCGCTTCGGCGGCAGCGTTGTCGCAGGGCATTGCCGGGCCAATCATCGCTGCAGCATTGAAATCTTTCAAAGGGTTGCCGCATCGCCAAGAATTGGTTGCGACCATCAAAGGTGTGCCATTCATCAACGACAGCAAAGCCACCAACGCCGACGCCGCCGAAAAAGCGCTGCGCTGCTATGAGAATATATACTGGATTGCAGGCGGCATTGCGAAGGAGGGCGGCATCGCTTCTCTGGCACCTCTATTCCCACGCATTCGCCACGCTTTTTTGATTGGCGATGCCGCAGATGACTTCGCCGACGCCTTGGAAGGCAAAGTGCCCCACGATCTTTACGAAGATTTAGAAACCGCCATAGAAGACGCTGGGCGACGCGCGTTCAAAGACAATAAACCGGGGGCCGTGGTGCTGCTGTCTCCGGCGTGCGCGTCGTTTGACATGTTCAAGAATTTCGAAGAGCGCGGCGACCGCTTTCGCACCGAAGTTCAACATTTGTGGCCACAAACCACTTCATCATCATCGACGGAGAGCTTGAACCCATGAGCACAACCGTCGCCCGCACTGATATCAGCACCGTTGGCCGGTGGTGGTGGACCATCGACAAGTGGATCTTGGCCGCCACAACATTACTGATCCTGATTGGCATCATACTCAATTTTGCTGCTGGACCGCCGGCCGCCGAGCGCATTGGCGCTGAGACGTTCCACTTCGTGCGGCGTCAAATGGTGTTCTTACCGCTGACGATCATGGTCATCTTTGGTATTTCGCTGATGGCGCCCATCCAAGTTCGGCGCTTTGCGGTGATCGGCTTTCTTATCGCGCTGGGTCTGATGTTGCTGACCTTAGTGGCGGGAATCGAAGTAAAAGGCGCGAAGCGGTGGATTTATTTAGCGGGCATGTCGTTGCAGCCTTCTGAATTTATCAAACCGTTCTTTGCCGTGGTCGCCGCCTGGATGTTCGCAGAACATCGCCTGCGTGAAGATTTTCCTGGAAACATAATATCGATCGGCTTGCTGTTCTCGGTTATTGCCGTGCTCCTCAGCCAGCCCGACGTCGGCATGACTTTGGTGGTTACAGCCGTTTGGTGTGCACAATTCTTTATGGCGGGCTTGCCGATCTTCTGGGTGATCTTGATTATTGTTGCAGGCATGGGGGCGATTGTTGGCGCCTACTTTGCCTTCCCGCACGTCGCCAGCCGCGTTGATCGGTTCTTAGATCCGACAACTGGAGACAGCTACCAAATCACGCAAGCCATGCGCGCTTTCCAGCAAGGTGGGCTTTTTGGTCGCGGGCCTGGTGAGGGCCGCGTGAAAGAAGCCCTGCCCGACGCCCATACCGATTTTATCTTCGCTGTCGCCGGTGAAGAGTTTGGCGTTTTCCTTTGCCTGCTGATGGTTGCGTTGTTCGCATTCTTGGTTATTCGCGCGCTGCTGAAAGTCATGCGCGAAGAAAACATGTTTGTGTTGCTGGCTGTGGGCGGCTTGGCCGTTCAGTTTGGTTTGCAGGCCATCATCAACATGGCCTCGAGCCTGCACATGATGCCGACAAAGGGAATGACGTTACCATTTGTGTCTTACGGCGGTTCGTCGTTGGTCGCGCTTGGTGTCGGCATGGGAATGATTCTCGCGCTCACGCGCCGTCGACGCGATATGGAGGGCCACGCCACATGACGCCCACACCATCGCCGGATGCACCTTTGATCGTGCTTGCTGCTGGCGGCACAGGCGGGCACGTGTTTCCCGCCGAAGCTTTAGCGCAAGAATTGCTGGGCCAAGATTACCGGCTGGCTTTAGTGACCGACAGTCGGGGCGAACGCTATGGCGGCACGCTTGGCTTAATCGACAAACATTCGATCAGCGCCAGCGCGCTGGCGGGGCATAGCATTTTTGGCAAAGCCATCTCAGCAGTCCGGCTGAGCGTGGGCTTGGTTCAAGCCTACCGCTTACTGAAGCGCCTAAAACCCGCTGTGGTCGTTGGCTTTGGTGGCTATGCAGCAGCGCCGACAGTGGCTGCGGCCATCCTCGCGCGCGTGCCGACAATCATTCACGAACAGAACGCCATCTTGGGCTGGGCCAATCGCAAGTTGGCCGACATGGTGACCAAGGTTTGTATCTCGTTTGATCTGGCCCGCCCGGCGCCCGAGAAAGCCCAGCTGATTCGCACTGGCATGCCAGTTCGTCCGGCCGTAGCCGCTGTGCGCGCCACGCCCTATCACGCGCCGAGCATCACCGGGGAATTTCGAATTCTCGTGCTCGGTGGCAGCCAAGGTGCCCGCGTGTTTAGCGATGTGATTCCTGCCGCAATCAAATTGTTACCGGAAGAATTCCGTCATCGCCTTGAGATTTCGCAACAGTGCCGTCCCGAAGAAATTGATCGCACCATGGCGGCCTACGAAGGCTTAGGCGTGCATGTAGAACTGCGCCACTTCTTCGACAACGTGCCCGAGCTGTTAGCCAAAGCCCATGTGCTGATCGCACGTGCCGGCGCGTCAACAGTTGGCGAAGTAACAGTGGCGGGACGGCCCAGTCTGCTGGCGCCTTATCCGTTTGCTGCTGATGACCACCAAACCGCCAACGCCAAAACACTCACGACAGCCGGCGGTGGGTGGATGATGCCGCAAGATCACTTCACTGCCGCCGCCTTAGCCGAACAACTGTTGGAATTCAGCCAACAGCCCCATTTGCTGGCCGATGCCGCCGCTGCGGCTCAAGCCTTTAGCATTCCCGATGCTGCCGGCCGCATGGCGGCTGTGGTGGCTGGCGTGGTTCACGGCAAAAACGGTGTTCGCGCAGGCCGCAGCGTTTCAGCGTCGTCGGTGTCGGCGACAGTCACCAGCCTGAACAACACCAATCCGCTTGAACGCAAAATAACGCGAGGAGCCGCTTGATGCAGTCCATGCCACTCGACATCGGCATTATTCATTTCGTCGGCATCGGCGGCATTGGCATGAGCGGCATTGCCGAGGTGATGCATAATCTTGGCTACAAGGTCCAAGGTAGCGACATCGCACAGAATGCAAATGTCGATCGCTTACGTGGCCTGGGCATCAAGGTTGAAGTCGGCCATCGCGGCGAGAATTTGGGCGACGCGCGTGTGATTGTCATTTCATCGGCAGTTAAGCCCGACAATCCCGAGGTCATTGCCGCGCGCAAAGACATGCTGCCGGTAGTGCGACGCGCTGAGATGCTGGCCGAGCTCATGCGCCTGAAATGGTCGGTCGCCATTGGTGGCACGCACGGCAAAACCACCACAACCTCACTGATTGCCAGTGTTCTTGAAACCGCCAAGCTTGATCCTACCGTAATCAACGGCGGCATTATCAATGCCTACGGCACCAACGCGCGGCTGGGCACCGGCGAATGGATGGTCGTCGAGGCCGATGAGTCTGACGGGACGTTCAATCGACTGCCCGCCACTATTGCTGTGGTCACAAACATCGACCCCGAGCATATGGATTTCTATGGCGACTTCGCAAAATTAAAGGCGGCTTTCCGCACGTTTATTGAGTCGATCCCGTTTTATGGCTTTGCGGTGTTGTGCATCGATCACCCCGAAGTGCAATCACTCATACCACACCTTCAAGATCGCAAGATCATCACCTATGGGCTTAGCCCCACCGCTGTTGTGCGTGGCCTGAATGTCGTTCTCGACAGCCATGGCGTGCGTTTTGATGCAGCGATGTCCGACCGTGTGGTTGGCGGTGAACGCACAATCAAAAATATATTTCTGCCTATGTTTGGCCAACACAACGTGCTGAATGCGTTGGCGGCGGTTTCCGTTGCCGCCGAAATGGGCGTGGCCGATGACGTGATCCGCGAGGGCCTCGCGCGCTTCAAGGGCGTGAAACGCCGTTTCACCAAAGTCGGTGAGGTTGATGGCATAACCGTGATCGACGACTACGGTCATCACCCTGTTGAAATTGCGGCCGTGCTGAAGGCCGCACGCACCACGACCAAAAGTCGCGTCATTGCCGTGGTCCAGCCGCATCGTTATTCGCGACTTCAACAACTTTTTGAAGGCTTCTGCACCTGCTTTAACGATGCTGACCACGTAGTTGTCGCCGATGTTTACCCCGCCGGCGAAGCGCCCATTGCTGGAATCAACCGCGATTCATTGATTAATGGCTTACACGCGCACGGCCACCCGCAAGTGACAGCTTTGCTGTCGCCCAAACACTTAGCAGCGGTCATCGACGACATCGCCAAGCCTGGCGACTTCGTCGTATGCCTGGGTGCTGGCAATATTACCGCCTGGGCGAATGCGTTGCCCGCCGAGTTGACGGCGATTCGTAAAAACTCCGCTGACGCCCGCCGCACCGGGGGCGCTGCATGATGACGGCACGCGCCTCATCGTCGAGCCTGTTGGATCGCCTGCCGCGCGTGCGCGGCAGCTTAGAGCCAATGGCTGATCTCGGGCGTATGACGTGGTTTCGCGTGGGCGGCTCAGCTGAAGTATTATTCACGCCCGCTGATGTGGCAGACCTATCTGCGTTCCTCAAAGCCAAACCTGACGACGTTGCAGTTACTGTCATCGGCCTGGGCTCAAACTTATTGGTGCGTGATGGCGGCGTTCCTGGCGTTGTGGTTCGGCTGGGTAAAGCTTTCAACACGATTGAAACCGATGGATTGAGCCTTCGCTGTGGCGCTGCCGCAGTGGACGCAAATGTTGCGACCGCCGCGCGTGACGCCGCTATCGCTGGCTTAGAGTTCCTGACAGGCATCCCGGGCACAGTGGGCGGCGCAGTGCGAATGAACGCCGGCTGCTATGGCCGTGAGATACAGAACATCTGTGTTAGCGCCACGGCGCTTGATAGCGCCGGCCAAGTCCGCAAACTAGGGCTAGATGAACTTGGCTTTAGTTACCGTCATTGCAGCGTACCCGAAGACTGGGTGTTCATTGGTGCTGAATTGCGCGGCGTCAAAGGCGATGCCGACGCCATTACCGCTCGTATCCGAGAGATCCGTACTGAGCGCGAAGACAGCCAACCCACCCAAGCGCGCACGGGCGGCTCGACGTTTGCAAATCCGGCTGAAGCCAAAGCTTGGAAACTGATTGACGAGGTCGGCGGTCGCGGCTTAGTGCGCGGCGGGGCCATGGTCTCGGAAAAGCATACCAATTTCTTGATTAACACTGGCAATGCCACGTCGTCAGATATCGAAGGCCTGGGCGAAGAATTGCGCCGCCGCGTGAAAGAAAAAACCGGCATTCGCTTGGAATGGGAAATTCGCCGAATTGGCGTTGCTGCTAGTGACCCACGTGCCCTCGCGAGGTCTGCATGAGCGCACGCAAAATCAAGCGCATCGCTGTGCTGGCCGGTGGGCCCTCGAAAGAACGCGAGGTATCGCTCGTCTCGGCTGGCGCTGCCGCACGCGCATTGAGCGCTTTGGGCTACGATGTCACGAACATCGACGTGACGGCCGATGTCACGGCGCTTGTGCATGACCTAACTGCTGCCAAAGCCGATGTTGTTTTCAATGCACTCCATGGGCGTGTCGGCGAAGATGGCTGCATTCAGGGCCTGCTGGATATGATGGCCCTGCCCTACACGCATTCTGGACGCATGGCCTCGGCGATGGCGATGGACAAGCCCATGGCCAAGAAAATTTTCGCATCTGTTGGTATTCCAGTGGCCGAGGAAGCTGTTGTGCCGCGCCGTGTCGCGGAGTCCCAGGATGTTATCCCGCGCCCCTATGTGCTCAAGCCCGTTAACGAAGGATCGAGTGTTGGCGTGAAGATTGTGCGCGTGGGCGACAATTGCCCGCCTCTCGATGATTTGGGGATTCCTCCCGACGGCATGATTATGGTCGAGCGCTTTATCCCCGGTCGCGAAGTGACTGTAGCGATTATGGGCGACAAGCCATTGGCTGTGACTGAAATAACGACCGAGCGCGAATTCTACGACTACGAAGCCAAGTACGCCACAGGTGGTTCGAAGCACGTCATTCCGGCGGCGCTCGATAAAAAACTTTACGACCGCGCCATGGAATTATCGCTGACCGCGCATCGTGCACTTGGTTGTCGCGGCGTGTCACGTGCCGATCTGCGCTATGACGGCAATGAGTTTTACATGCTTGAGGTCAACACGCAGCCTGGCCTGACGCCGACATCTTTGGTGCCCGAGCAAGCGTTACACCTTGGTATCAGTTTCAATCAACTCATCCAGTGGATGGTGGAGCACGCAGCATGCGACGCTTAGCCATTCTTTTCGGCGCGACTGCTGTGGTCGGTGCAGCCACGCTAGGTTTGCGCGCCAGCGATCGCTGGCCGCAGATCACCTCGCTATATACAAATGCCAAAGACCATATGCTCGACATGACTGCGATGGCAGGCTTGCGCCTGGAGGCGCTGACTGTCGAGGGCCGCGTGAACACCGACCCCGATGATATTCTGGCGTTGATGGATATCGAACGCGGCACCCCAATTCTTTCCATCAACGTCACCGAGGCGCGTGAAGCGCTGGAAACTTTGCCGTGGGTGAAGTCCGCACAAGTCGAGCGCCAACTGCCGGGTGCCGTGCATGTTGTAATTGAAGAACGCACGGCTTATGCGCTGTGGCAACGCGGCAAACGCTATACCCTCATCGACGCCAGCGGTCATAGCATTGTCGATGTGCCAGGCCAGATTGGCGAGTTACCCTTGATTGTTGGCTCTGACGCGCCGGCGCATGCGTTCGAGCTTTTTGAGGTTTTAAAAACCGCGCCCGACCTCCTCAGCCGCGTGCGCGGCGCCGTGCGCATTGGTGAGCGCCGCTGGAATATTCATTTCGACTCTTTTGAATCTGGCATCGCCGTGCGCTTGCCCGAAGTCGGTGTCGCCGAAGCGTGGGCACGCCTGGCCACAATGCAGCGCGAACACAGCCTTCTGGAGCGCGATCTGTCGGCCATCGACTTGCGCTTGCCCGACCGCCTGATTGTTCAACTCAATAAGAATGGCGCAGCCACAACTGGCGCGCCGAAAACAACCGATCAACGCCTCAACGCCACCAAGAGCGTGAAGCAAGATGTCTAGAGCAGAGAGCGACCAACGGAGACGACATTGGCCAGAAAGTTAAAGGAGAAGCGTTCAGTGTCAAAAGCTGTGTCCCCTGGCGCGCATATTGCTGCGCTGGATGTCGGCACCACCAAGGTCGCATGCTTTATCGCCAGTAGCGGTGAAGATGGCGACCTGCAGGTGATTGGTGTCGGACATCATCGGTCGCGCGGTATGCGCAACGGCCAGGTTGCCAACCTGGACGAGGTCGAATCTTCGGTGCGCGAAGCGGTTGAAGCCGCCGAGCAAATGGCCAACGTGCGAGTTGACCAAGTTTTTGTGAACATGTCGTGCGGTGCGCCGCGCTCGACGCGCGTCGACGTGGAACTGGCCGTCTCGGGCCATCAAATCCGCGACACCGACGTGCGTCGTGTGCTCGATCATGGCAGCGGCATGTTCGACGACGCCGACCGCGAACTGATTCACTGTATCCCAACCGGCTACAGCATTGACGGCGGAAACGGCATCATCGATCCGCGCGGCATGTACGGCGAGAAGCTTGGGGTTTCGATCCACCTCGTGACCGCCGGAATTGGGCCTGCACGCAATTTAGCCACGGTCATCGACCGTTGCCACCTTGATGTCAAAGACCGCGTCGTATCGCCCTATGCGGCGGGACTTGCGTGTTTGGTCGATGACGAGAAAGACATGGGTGTGACCGTCATTGATATGGGCGGCGGCACAACGTCGATTGCCGTGTTCAACGACAGTCAGGTGGTGTTTGTTGAATCAATTGCCATTGGTGGCAATCACGTCACCAACGACATCGCCAAGGGCCTTTCGACGCCTGTTGTCAAAGCCGAGCGGTTGAAAACCGTTTACGGCACCGTGGCCATGACACCCGGCGATTCTCGCGAATTACTCAAAGTCCCGCTGGTTGGCGAAGACGATGAGAACAACGCCAGCGAAGTTCCTAAATCTATGCTGGTGCAAATTATCCAACCCCGCATCGAGGAAACCTTCGAACTCGTGCGGTCTCATCTTGAGGCCAGTGGCTTTGGCAAAAGCGCTGGTCGTCGGGTCGTACTAACGGGAGGTGCGAGCCAACTCGAAGGCGTGCGTGATTTAGCTGAACTCGTTCTGGATAAACAAGTTCGCTTAGGCCGCCCGAAAATGATCAGGGGCTTACCTGAATCAGTCTCGGGCCCAGCCTTTTCGACAGCGGCAGGCTTGCTTCGCTACGGCCTGAAAGAACACGTGTTGCGTCCCAGTTATGCGGTCATGGCGGCCGCCAATCAAAAACGTGGCTTTGGCCGAATTGGCCAATGGCTGCGGGAAAACTTCTAATGAGGAGCAGGGCCGAATCAGGATCATCGCGGCGGACGACCGGTCCCCCACCGCGACGATTCAATAAAAAAACAAGAACCGTGGGTCGACCCACGGGTGTCGTTGCAACGAACACAGAAGAAAGATGGAGCCTCAAATGACAATCAACTTAAGCGTACCAAAGACGACGATCGAGGCGCAGTTGAAACCTCGGATTACCGTCATTGGCATCGGCGGTGCCGGTGGCAATGCGGTCAACAACATGATTAGCGCTGAGATGCAGGGTGTGGATTTCGTGGTCGCAAATACCGACGCGCAATCCCTATCCCTGTCACGCACGGATCGGCGCATCCAATTGGGTCGCGATACGACCCAAGGTCTAGGCGCAGGGGCCAGACCCGATATCGGCCGTCATGCGGCTGAGGAATCGGTAGAGCTGATCGCCCGCGAGTTAGACGGCAGCCACATGGCCTTTATCACCGCCGGTATGGGCGGCGGTACAGGCACTGGGGCAGCACCGGTTATTGCCCGCATCGCGCGCGAGATGGGCATCCTCACCGTCGGCGTCATCACCAAGCCCTTCCACTTTGAAGGTGCCAACCGCATGCGCCTTGCGGATGCGGGCATCGAAGAACTGTCGGGACTGGTGGATACTCTTATTGTAATTCCGAACCAAAACTTGTTCCGCGTCGCCAACGAAAAAACCACCTTCGCTGACGCCTTCAAGATGGCCGACGATGTGTTGTACGGCGGTGTGCGCAGTGTCACAGACCTGATGATCATGCCCGGCCTGATCAACCTAGATTTCGCGGACGTACGCACCGTGATGAAGGAAATGGGCCGCGCTATGATGGGCACGGGCGAAGCCGAAGGCGACCGTCGCGCATTGGATGCCGCCGAAGCCGCTATCGCCAACCCGCTGATCGAAGAAACCTCGATGAAAGGTGCTAAGGGTGTGTTGATCAACATCACCGGTGGTGCCGACATTACATTGTTCGAGGTCGACGAAGCAGCTAACCGCATCCGTGATGAAGTTGAAAGCGACGCCCATATCATCTTCGGGTCATGCTTCGACCAGAACATGGAAGGTCGCATTCGCGTGTCAGTCGTGGCGACGGGCATTGAATCCGAAGTTGGCGTTCAACCTCGGCCCATGTTCAATCGCCCCGAAACCCGCGCGGTGGGTCGCGTGATTCCTGAACCTCGCAGCTCGGCGCCTGTTGCGAAACCCGCCATGGCACCAATGGCGCGCGCGACAGTTGCTCCGGCCTCTGCTCAACCCACTCTGGCTTTCGGGCTCAGCACTCCGACAGTTGCGCCTACAACACGCGCTTCTGAAATGAGCGATGAGGAAAAAGCCCTTGTGCAAATGGCCGCAGCGATCAAGGCAGAGAAGGCCATTGCGGCGTTTGCCGAAATGCCAGCCGAGCCAGGTGTTGAGATCATCGAAGAAACGCCAGCACCACTTGCCGAGGCAACTCCGGTTGAACTTCCGGTGATGCCAGAGCCTGTCGCGGTCGAACTTCCGCCCGCTCCTGTTGTGGCACCAGTAATGGCCCCGGTTACTATTGCGCCGGTTGCCCCACAAGCCTCTCAAGCCGCTGCGGTGGCCGAAGCCGTGGCTCGCTCTTCGATCCCGGCCGCTCAACCCCGCATTCCATTGGTCACGGTCGATAAACCCAAAGACGTGTTTATCCCCCGCGCCCCGGTGGAGCCGAAAGTTGAGATGAAGGCACCAACGTTGGCCTTGGCCGAGCCCAAGCTCGTTGTGGAAGCAAAGCCGGTAGCAGCCCCAGCCGCGATCGCAAAGCCCGAGAGCACTGGCAGCCGTCTCAGCCTGTTTAGCCGCTATCGCAGCCTGACAGCCAAGACCAAGACCGACGAGGCCCCAAAGGCCAGCGTCGAGCCCCAAGTCAAAACTGAGCGTGCGATGCCGACGATGAACATCTCAGTTGGCCCGTCGGATCGCCCGGTGGCATCGCAAACCGAAGACGAGCTGGAGATTCCAGCTTTCCTGCGCCGCCAAGCAAACTAACAACTGCTGGGTTACGCTTATTAATGACGTTAAGGGGGGCCTTGCGAAAGCAAGGCCCCCCTTATGCTTTTAAAGGTGAATAAACCAATAGAAATCAACGTGTTGACCAGGATCCAGCACCCCCAATAAATCGCCCAGGGTCGATATTTTCCCTTGTTTTCCAGGCCCATTCTGTAAATATAGAGTTAACGGCCTCAGGGGGTTGCTACCCAAGAACATCTCGGTGCTGAGCATGAGAGTGCTCGGCGGGGGTGTTTTTTTGAAAGAACTGGTGCAATGAACTTGGATTTTAGCAACCCAGAGCGACAAGACGGACAGCATGCGTCTACTGCTCCCTACTCAGCCAACCCTATACTGCAAAAAACCCTTAAAACCTCTATCGGCTGCACCGGCATTGGCCTGCATTCAGGTTCCCGCGTTGCTCTTAAGCTCCACCCAGCACCCGCCGACAGCGGCATAGTCTTTCGACGTATCGATTTGGTGGGCGGCGGAACGGAAATTCCGGCCCGATGGAGTAGCGTCACAGATTCCCGCCTTTGCACCGTGATTGCCGACGAACATGGCATTAGCGTTGCCACTGTCGAGCACCTCATGGCTGCCCTTTACGGTATGGGCATCGACAACGCCGTGGTCGAGGTCAATGGTCCCGAAGTACCCGCCATGGATGGCAGCGCCTGGCCCTTTATGTTCCTGATTGAATGCGCTGGCATCGCCGAGCTCGAAGTCTCGCGCAAAGCACTTCGAATCCGCAAACCCAAAAGCTACACCAACGGTGCCAAAAGAGTGTCGTTCGTGCCCGCCAAATCGGCTCTGAGAATTGATTTTGAGATCGACTTCCGGGCTCCGGCCATTGGCCGCCAGCATTGCAGTTTCACAATTACACCCGAGACCTTTAAAACCGAGATTAGCCGCGCTCGCACCTTTGGGCTGCTGTCTGAGGTCACGGCCCTGCGAGAAGCTGGCTTGGCGCGCGGCGGCAGCCTTGAGAACGCGATTGTCGTCGATGGCGACCGCATTTTAAACGATGACGGCCTCCGCCATGCCAACGAATTTGTACGCCATAAGGTACTGGATGCCGTTGGCGACCTTTACCTCTGTGGCCACCACATAGTCGGACATTTTTCAGGCCATTGCTCTAGCCATGCCGACACCGCTCGGTTGATGAAGCAAGTGTTGGCGGACCCCAGCGCATGGGAATTGGTCGAGATTGACGAGCGGGCTTCGACTTGGCACGACGCTGAGCCTATCGCCGCCCTCGCTTAAGCCCGCCCAATTGTGGCAAATCACCATCTTTACGCTGGTGCGCTTCGGCGTGACACACCATCGCCGGATGGTATAATCGACACATCGTACCGGTGCTTGGTCCCATGAACTGGCCTGGTACGGCTCCAAACCCCTTGAAGGAGGTCGGATCGTCGTGACGTCTCTCGCGGCTCAGTTTCGTTCGCTTGTCCCAGCCCTTGTGCTGGCCGTGGTGCTGTCGGCTTGCGCCGGCAAAGACGAAATCGCCTACAAGGAACAAAGCGTTTACGAAATTTATAGCCAGGCGATGACCTACCTGGACGACGGCCGCTACAAAGACGCCGCTGCATATTTCGACGAAGTCGAACGTCAGCATCCCTATTCGATCTGGGCGACGAAGTCGAAGTTGATGTCGGCCTACTCGCACTATCAGAACAACAAATACGACGAGGCCATTGCAGGCCTTGATCGTTTCATCGCCGTTCACCCCGGCAACCGCGACGTGGCGTATGCCTACTACTTAAAGGCGCTGTGCTATTACGAGCAAATCACCGACGTGCAGCGCGACCAGGACATGACGCGCAAATCGCTGGAAGCGTTGCAAGATGTGCTGACGCGTTTTCCAGGCACGTCATATGCCCGTGATGCAAAATTGAAGGTCGACCTAACGCGCGATCACTTGGCTGGCAAAGAAATGACGGTTGGTCGTTTCTATTTGAACCGCAAGCAGTATCTTGCTGCCATTAACAGATTCAAAAACGTGGTTGATCAGTACGGCGACACCACACACGTTCCCGAGGCGCTTTACCGTATCACTGAAGTCTATACGATTCTGGGCATTACAGCCGAAGCCCAAAAAAGCGCCGCCGTGTTGGGCTATAACTATCCGGGCACCGACTGGTACGAAGATGCATTTGAGTTGGTCCAAGGACGCTCGCAAAAGTCGTTTCAGCAGGAAGCCAAAAGCGACAAGCCCTGGTATAAACTTTGGTAAGCTGAGCATCAGGCGAGGCAACGCGTTCATAGGTGCCGTCGGGGCATGCTGACACATCTTTCCATTCGCGACGTGGTCCTGATCGATAAACTCGACATCGAGTTTGAGCGGGGTCTGTGCGTTCTCACCGGCGAAACCGGCGCTGGGAAATCCATTGTGCTCGATGCGTTGGGTTTGGCGTTAGGTGGCCGCGCTGACATCAACTTGATTCGCGCCAAGAGCGATAAGCTTTCAGTCTCGGCTTCTTTCCTGTTGCCCAGTAAACACCCCGCTATGGATGCCCTAGCCGAGCAGGATATCGCTTGCGAAGACAATGCCATCGTCGTGCGGCGCGTGTTATCGCGCGACGGGCGCGGCAAAGCATTCATTAACGATCAGCCAGTCAGTGTGAGCCTGCTGCGCGACGTGGCCGAACGGCTGGTTGAAGTCCATGGTCAGTTTGATACGCACGGTTTGCTGGATCCGGCCACACACCTCGACGTGCTCGATGATTTTCGGCGTGCCAAAGATGGCGATAGGCTTGACCGCGCTTGCGCCACAACCCACGCCGCATGGCACGCGGCCAACACAAAGCTTCGCGAGGCTGAAGCCGCAACCGCACGAGCGGCTGCCGATGAGTCATACTTGCGGGCGGCCTTGGCGGAATTGAACGAACTGTCGCCCCGCGCAGGCGAGGAAAAAGAGCTCTCTGACCGCCGGTCACTACTCAAAAACGCCGAGCATATTGTGGCGGCACTGGCCGAAACCCGCGCCAGCTTGTCGGGCGACACAGATGTTGAAAGCCTGATTCGCACTGCTTCAAGCCGCCTCAACCGCATTGCGCCGCAATCGGGCGGACAACTGGATGCCCTATGCCAGTCGCTGGCCCGTGCCGTAATTGAAATTGCCGACGTACTGCAGGAACTCGACCACACCGCAGCCCAGATAGAAGCCGAGCCCAAAGCGCTCGAACAAGCCGAGGAGCGGCTGTTTGCGCTGAAGGCGCTGGCGCGCAAACATAAATGCTCGGTGGATGACTTGGTCAACGTGCAAACCGACCTGAAAACCCAGCTCGACACCATCGACCATGGCGCCGATTCAATTCGCGACCTCGCCGCGGCTGCAGCGTCGGCCAAGCTCAGCTTTGAAACTGCCGCTAAAGCGATGCACGACGCACGAGTAGCTGGCGCGGCGAAGCTCGACAAAGGCGTGGCCAAAGAGCTGGCACCATTGAAGTTAGAAAAAGCCATCTTCAAAACAGCGCTCAGTACGTTGCCTGATGATCACTGGTCGGCGCGCGGTAATAGCAAAGTCACGTTTGAGGCCTCCACTAACCCCGGCACACCCATGGGGCCATTGGCCAAAATTGCGTCGGGCGGTGAATTGGCGCGCTTTATGCTGGCGCTGAAAGTGGTGTTAGCGGGCACCCAAAGCCTGACGACCCTGATCTTCGATGAAGTTGATACTGGCATCGGCGGAGCGACGGCCAACGCGGTTGGGGAGCGCCTCGCGCGCTTGGCCAAAGATGTGCAGGTTTTGGTGGTCACGCATTCGCCCCAAGTGGCCGCCCGAGCCACACATCACTGGCGCGTGGCCAAAGCCACCAAAAGTGGCGACACGACAACCAAAGTTGGGCTGCTGGATATCGATGCGCGCCGCGAGGAGATTGCCCGCATGCTGGCGGGCGATAAAATCACCGACGAAGCCCGTGCCGCGGCCCAGCGCCTGATCGCCGGAGCGGCATCTTGAGCGCGTCATTGCGCGATAAACCCATCGACCGGCTGACAGACGCGGAAGCCGCCAAAGAGCTAAAATCACTGGCCTCCGAAATTGCGCTGCATGACGAGGCGTATCACCGCGACGACGCGCCAACCATTACCGACGCCGACTACGATGCGCTCCGAAATCGCAACGCCGCTATTGAGAACCGATTCCCCAAACTTGTTCGGACCGATAGCCCCAGCCGTAAAGTCGGCGCCGACGTGGCCAGCGGGTTCAAAAAGGTCAAACACGGAACAGCCATGCTGTCGTTGGACAATTTGTTTTCCGACGACGACGTGCGCGATTTTGACGCTCGCATTCGACGTTTCCTGAAGCTCAGCGCCGATGATAACGTTGAGATGACAGCCGAGCCCAAAATCGATGGCTTGTCGTTTTCAGCGCGCTACGACAATGGCCGCCTGAGCGTTGCGGCAACGCGCGGCGATGGCGCGGAAGGCGAAGACATCACCGCCAATATGCGCACAATCAAAGCCTTGCCGGACCTCCTCATGGGCGATGCGCCCAAGGTGATCGAGGTGCGAGGCGAGGTCTATATGACCAAGGCCGATTTTCTGGCAATGAATGACGCGCAAGCCAAGAAGGGCGGTAAGATTTTCGCCAACCCGCGCAATGCCGCAGCGGGCTCGTTGCGTCAACTCGACCCTAAGATTACGGCCGAACGACCCCTGAGGTTATTTGCGTATGCGTCGGGCCTGGTCGACGGCATGGACTGGGAGACACATTGGGAGTTCTTGAGACAGCTTAAGGCGTGGGGCTTTCCAACCAACCCTGATGCCAAACTTTGCAAAAGTGTTGATGACATTATTGGCGCCTACCGAAAACTCGAAAGTCGCCGCGCCGCGTTAGATTACGACATCGATGGCATTGTTTACAAAGTTAACCGTATCGACTGGCAGAAGCGCTTGGGTTTTGTCAGTCGTGCGCCGCGCTGGGCCAGCGCACATAAATTCCCGGCGCAACAAGCAGAAACGGTGTTGGAAGAGATCGAAATTCAGGTTGGCAGAACCGGCGCCCTGACGCCCGTTGCCCACCTCACCCCGGTCAATGTCGGCGGGGTCATGGTATCGCGCGCAACGCTGCACAACAAAGATGAAATTGAACGCAAAGATATTCGCAAAGGCGACACAGTTGTCATTCAGCGCGCGGGCGATGTGATACCGCAAATCGTTGAAGTCAAACTTGATCAACGCCCAAAATCGTCACGGAAATTTGCATTCCCCGATCATTGCCCCGTCTGCGGTAGCAAAGCCCATCGTGAAGAAGATGAGGCCGTCATGCGCTGCACCGGAGGCTTGGTCTGCAAAGCGCAAGCCGTTGAACGGTTGCGCCATTTTGTTAGTCGCGATGCCTTCGATATAGACGGCATGGGCGAAAAGAACATCGAAGCGTTCTTCGAAGATGGCACCATTAAAGGCCCTGCCGATCTTTTTACATTAGAAGAGCGTGACAAGAACTCACTCACCCCACTGCGCGCCAAAGAAGGTTGGGGGCCACAATCGGCCGAGAAGTTGTTTAAGGCTGTCAATGCACGTCGAACAGTATCGCTGGAACGGCTGATCTATGCGCTTGGAATTCGTCTGATCGGCCAAGCCAAAGCGCGTTTGTTGGCGCAAAACTATGGATCCTTTCAAAAGTGGCGTAAAGCCATGGTCGACATCGTCAATGGCGACAAAGATGTCTACGCTCAATTGGAAGGCATCGAGTCTTTTGGTGAGGCCGTGAGCGACGAACTTGTGGCTTTCTTCGCCGAAAAACAAAACCTCGACGCGGTTGACCGGCTCTATGACCAGCTCGAAAAGGTCGAGGACTTTGTGAAGGCCGACACTTCTAACTCGAAGATTGCGGGCCTGACCGTTGTCTTCACCGGCAATTTAGAGCGTATGACGCGCAACGAAGCTAAATCCAAAGCGCAATCTTTGGGTGCCAAGGTCTCGGGCTCGGTATCGAAGAATACCGATCTCGTCGTGGCAGGCCCCGGTGCCGGCTCTAAACTGAAAGAAGCCGAAGGCCTCGGAGTGAAGGTCATTGATGAGGAGGCATTCGTACGGCTGATTGGTGGGTGAGCCTGCGTGTCGGCCTGTGCGGCTTTTATGTTGACCAAGTTCGCGTTGGCAACTTTGGTCGCCACCGCAGCCGCGTCGGCCACAGCTGATCGATATTGGGCGTTTCGAGGCGGGGCTAAACCTCAGGCGTGACTTGCTTCAGCCAAGCCTGAGTGGGGCCGTCCAGCAGCGGCGCCAACGTTTCGCGCACCCGGTCATGATATGCGTTGAGCCAAGCCCGCTCGACTGGCGTCAGCAAATCTGCATCAACAAGGTTCACGTCAATCGGCGCTAAGGTCAGCGTTTCAAATTCAAGAACTGATTTCTCTGCATGCGGCAATCCTGGTGCCGCGCGGACAGCGACAAGGTTCTCGATCCGAATGCCGTACTCGCCGGTTTTGTAATAGCCAGGCTCGTTTGAAATGACCATGCCGGGCTCAAGTGCCACAGAATTGCCAACCTTGCTGATACGCTGCGGGCCTTCGTGCACGCCCAAGAACGTTCCGACGCCATGGCCGGTGCCATGATCGTAGTCGAGGCCTTCTTGCCAAAGCGCATGACGGGCGAGTGCGTCAAGTTGGCTGCCGGTTGTCCCTTTGACAAACCGCGCCGACCCTAACGCGATGTGGCCCTTTAAGACCAAAGTGAAATGCTTTTTTTGTTCAGGCGTTGGCGTACCCACAATAACCGTGCGCGTCACATCCGTGGTGCCGTCGAGGTATTGCCCGCCGGAGTCGATGAGCAACATCATATTGGGCGTTATGGTCGCATTGCTTTCCGCTGAGGCACGGTAATGCACAATGGCACCGTTGCCCCCGGCCCCCGCAATTGTCGCAAAGCTTGGGCCACGATAAAGATTGGATTCCGCACGGATCGAGGCCAGCTTGTCCGAGGCGCCCATTTCGGTGAGCTTGCCCTTGGGGGCCTCAACAGATAGCCAGGCTAAAAACCGAGTGAGCGCAGCGCCATCGCGCACATGGGCAGCACGCACGCCATTCAGTTCATCGTCCGTCTTGCAGGCTTTGATCGCGGTCACGGGGTCGGCCACCACCTTGGGCTCAAACCCGACGGTTGTGATGCAGTCGACCAGCCAGCGCGAGCCAGTATCGCGATCAACGCCCACTGTTTTAAGTTCGCCGTTGCGGCCCAAAAGCGCGGCATGGAGGCCATCGTAAGGTGCCAATGTGATGTCGCGCCCCAGATGTTGCTGCAAGGTAGGCGTGATTTTTGCAGCTTCGATAAACAATGTGCCCTGGCCTTGCGCGGTTAAAAGCGCATAGCCCAATGTCAGCGGCGTGAACTCAACGTCATCGCTACGGATGTTGAACAACCAAGCAATGGAATCGAGCGCGGAAAACATAAAGGCGTCAAGATTTTCGGCCTTCATCCACGCGGTAATCAACGTTTGCTTTTCAGCCGCCGAGCGCCCCGCAAATTTGTCGGGGTAAGCGTCAATCGCGCCCGTCGGGCGTGCGGGCTGATTGTCCCAAATTGAGTCGACCAGGTTTCTCAGCACAGCGTGGGTTTCAGCGCCTGATCTACTGGCTGCGGCTTCGATTTTCGCTAATCCCGACGGCGTATGAAGGCGCGGATCAAATCCCACTTTCATGCCCGCTTTCAGGTGATCACCCAACCACTTGTGGGGCGGCTCATCGATGAGATGGCGGTACTCATACAGACGGCCATCAACCTGATCACGCACCTGCAACGTATAGCGACCGTCGATGAAGACAGCCGCGGACTCTTTCATCACAATCGCCAAGCCTGCCGAGCCGCTAAAGCCCGTGAGCCACTGCAGGCGTTCGGCATAGGCAGCGACGTACTCCCCCTGATGCTCGTCTGAGCGCGGGATGATGTAAGCGTCGACATTGGCGGCCGACATTGCCACGCGCAATGCCGCCAAGCGTTGGGCTTGGGCGGCAAATCGTAACTGTGAGGAGCTGTGGTTCATGGGACCAAGCTAATCGTACAGGGCAAAGGTTTCAACGGGCCAACACCAAAGTTGACCAGCCATTCAGCACGATCCGTTTATGAAGGCGTAAGCCCTGCATGCGGTAGGCGGCCAGCACCATACCTTCTTGGCGCTGCAGTAGGCCCGCTAGAACCAAACGCCCGCCGGGCATGAGGCGAGCGGCAATCCCGCGCGCCATTTTGCACAATGGCCGTGCCAGAATATTGGCAGTGATGATCGCAAAAGGCCCTCGGCCACGCAGCGCGTGCGCCTGAAGGCCGTCGGCCACTGCAACCCGCACCCAATTGTGCTCACGATTGTGGCGCACATTCAGGCTGGCCACGCGCACCGCCTCAGGGTCAATGTCAGTCGCCAGCACGCGTCGCCGCCAAACTTTCGTCATCGCAAGAGCTAAAATGCCCGACCCGCACCCCAGATCGAGGAGGTCGCCCCGTGGGCGCGTTTTTTTGCTCAACCCCGACAACGCCAGAAGGCAGCCAAAAGTGCTTTCGTGTTCGCCCGATCCAAAAGCAGTTGCCGCATTTAGTCGGAGCGGCAACACACTGGCCGGTGGTGGCGTGAGGATGTGATCGCCGTAAATGAAAAAACGCCCAGCGTGGATCGGGGCAAAGCTGGCGTAGCTTTCTTTCAACCAATCGCGTGCGGCCACAAACTCGATACGAAAGTGAGGTTCTGGTAGTTCATGTGCCTTGGCAACGAGCGCAAATCGCGACGCAATGACACCTGTTTCAGGCTGCTCGGTGAACAATCCCTCGACGCCCCATACGGCTTCTGGCTTGGCGTGTTCCTCGACTTCGTATGAACTCACTGCCAGCGCGACATCGGCCAACGCCGTTTCAAAAATTTCGCACTGCGCGTAGGGGCATTCCATACGCACCGCCCAAAAAGATTGCGGAGAACTGCGAGTTTGTTTCACGATCAGGCGCCATTGTTTGTCAAAAACATTTCATCCACGAAGCGTTTATGCTCCGCTCTTTCACGCAATACCACCGCCGAGATTGTGGTGATCCAATACAAAACTGGCCACGTAAATAATTCAATCAAGGCGCAAGGCCTTGAACGGAAAACCGGGCGCCTGAATTTTCTCCCCCTCAGTGCCCCGGAAACAGCGGCGAGAGTGCCTTTCTCCCCCCAACTCCCCCGGCACTCTCGCCGTATTTCCTTATGCCGGCTGCACAAAGCTATCGAGAACCTTTTTCAGCCCTGATTTTTCAAATTGAATATCGAGCTTCGTATCGTCGATGCCCTTGACTTTGCCATAGCCAAATTTCTGGTGAAACACACGGTCACCGATTTTGAAATGGCTGTTGTTAACCCGTGCGCTGACATCCCACGACACATCCTCAAGCTCCGCATTCTTTTTGCGTTGGCCGTCGCGCCACCAGGGCTGCTTCCAGCCATCATTCAGTGCCGTGCCGCCGCCGTAGGCGCTGCCATACAATCCATCGGCCGATTTGCGTTCCACCGCACTTTCCGGCAGCTCGTCAATAAACCGCGACGGCAGACTGGTTTGCCATTGGTTATAAACACGCCGATTGGCAGCAAACGATACGTAGGCTTTTTTGCGCGCGCGTGTGAGGCCCACATAGGCCAGGCGGCGTTCTTCCTCTAGCGATTTCTGCCCGCCCTCGTCCAGCGCGCGTCGGTGCGGAAAAATCTCTTCTTCCCAGCCTGGCAAAAACACAGCATCGAACTCCAAACCTTTGGCGCCGTGCAGCGTCATCAGCGTGATACAATCTTCGCCGGTCTGGGCGTCATTCTCCATCACTAAACTCACATGTTCTAGGAATGCGCTAATGGTGTCCCATTCTTCTAGCGCACTCGCAAACTCGCGCAAGTTTTCCAGCCGCCCTGGTGCTTCGGCAGTTTTGTCTTGCTTCCACATCTCGGTGTAGCCCGACTCTTCGAGTACCAGCGCCGTTAACTCCGAGGGCTGCATGGTTTCTTTCAGGCCTTGCCATCGTTCAAAATCATGGGTCAGGGCCTTGAGTGTCGTGCGCACCTGGGGCCGAAGTTCGTCCGTTTCAATCATGCGCCGCGTCGCCTCGAACAATGGCACTTGTTCGGCGCGCGCCAGAACGTGAATTTTCTGTACGGTCGATTCGCCAATACCGCGCTTTGGTTTATTGATAATGCGTTCGAATGCCAGGTCATCGTCAGGCTGTTGCACCAACCGCAAATAGGCAATGGCATCACGGATTTCCAGGCGCTCGTAAAAGCGCGGGCCGCCGACAACACGGTACGGCACACCCGTGGTGATAAGGCGCTCTTCGAATTCCAGCATCTGGAATCCAGCGCGCACCAGAATCGCGATTTGCTTTAGCGGCTGGCCCTGACGTTGCAGGGCCTCAATCTCATCGACAACCCATCGGGCTTCTTCAGGGCCGTCCCACACACCGCGTACTTTGACCGGTGGACCGCGCTCGATGTCGCCGTCGTGGCCCGTGCGCAATGTTTTGCCCAGGCGGTCTTCGTTATGGCTGATCAGATGCGAGGCCGCCTCTAGAATCACGGGCGTCGAGCGATAGTTGCGCTCGAGGCGGACAATTTTGGCATCGGTGAAATCTTTCTCGAAGCGTAAAATATTGCCGACCTCAGCTCCGCGCCAAGAATAGATCGATTGATCGTCATCGCCCACGCAGCACAAATTGCGGTGTTTTTGGCAAAGCAGCCGCAGCCAGAGATACTGTGCGACGTTGGTGTCTTGATATTCATCGACCAGGATGTAGCGGAATTGATCCTGATATTCTGTCAGCACCGCCGGATGCTTCTGGAAGAGGTCCAGGCATAGCAGCAACAAATCTCCAAAGTCTGTGGCATTGAGTGCCCGCAGGCGCGCTTGGTAGGCGGCATACATGGCCAACGCACGACCACCCGCAAACTCGCTGCTGCTTTCTTGGGTCGCCTTTTCGGGCGTGAGGCCGCGATCTTTCCAGCGTTGAATCACAGCCATCAGCGCCTGGGCGGGCCATTTCTTGACGTCAATCTCGTCTGCTTCCATCACTTGTTTGAGCAGACGAACCTGATCGTCGGAATCCAAAATAGTGAAACTTGATTTCAGCCCAATCAATTCCCCATGACGACGCAACATGCGCACACACAGGGCATGAAAGGTCCCCAGCCAAACGGCTTCGGCCACGGGCCCCACGAGGTTTGCCACCCGTTCGCGCATTTCTTTGGCCGCGCGATTGGTAAATGTCACCGCCAGAATTTGCCAAGGCTTGGCTAAACTTTTGGCCAATATGTAGCCCACTCGGCTGGTCAGGACCCGAGTTTTACCGGTCCCAGCGCCCGAGAGAACGAGCAACGGTCCATCGGTGGTCTCGACCGCCTCGCGCTGCTCAGGGTTCAGGTCGGCCAACCACGGCAATGGCCTCGCCGCTGCTGGAGCAGCAGCGCGCGGCGCGGGTTCAGCGTCAGCGGCTAGGTCGAACGGATCGGACATGCGCGCTTATATACGCGCTTCGGCCGCATTGGCAAAAGGCCTAACGCGGCAGGTCGAGTTGCGACATCACCCGGTCGCGGCCCATTTGTTTGGCGAGGTAAAGAGCGGTATCCGCGCGGGCGATGAAATCTTCAATACTTTCGCCAAGCGTGTACTCGGCCACACCGATAGAGATTGTCACTTTGCCCAAATTCTCGCCGGTGCGCCGGTTTTGCATGTCTTTCGCGCGTACTGAATTGCGCGCCTTTTCGGCAATGACAATGGCGTCTTTCAAGCGCGTGTTGGGTAACAGCACTGCAAATTCTTCACCACCGTAGCGGGCCGCAAAATCTGAATCGCGCACATTTTTTGCCAACGTTTTTGCGACGACCTTCAGCACTTGATCGCCGACCACGTGCCCGTGTTTATCGTTGAATGATTTGAACTTATCGATGTCAGTCATGAGCAGGCTCAAATAGCCACTTTTTGCTTTCAGCGCGCCCGTGAACTCCTCCATCTGCTTATTAAAGGCTTTGCGATTAGGAATTTCGGTCAGCGCATCGGTAAAGGCATCTTTACGGATTGCGTTGAGATCCGATTTCAACGCGCCGATGTCTTTCGAAGCCAACGCTAGTTGACTTTGTAACTGCGCATTCAAGCTCACCATTTTTTGCGTCTCGGCGACGACTGCTTTCACAGCCGAGGCAAGGTTCGGGTCAGCAATGGCGTCGACCTCCCCTTTGAATTTTTCTAGTGCTTGGGCGAAACCTTCGGTGCCCTGCGTGCCCGAAGCCACCAAACTCATCACCGAGTTGAGTGTTTTGGCGAGGCGATCATTGGCATCATCGAGTTTTTGGCGCGTGGCTTGGTCGGCAGCCCCGACCAAAGCCTGGGCGATATACTTTGCAAAAAGCGCTTCGTTGATATCGGGCGTTATCGGTGTTTTGGCTTTGAAGTATTGATCAAGCTCCGCCTTCAAATCCAAGCTTTCTCCAGCGCAGTAGGTAAACCACACCGCATAATTCAGTGGCTCGGGCTTGAGCGCGAGCGTTCTGATGATACGCAAGGCCGCGTCGGCGGCGTCGTTCTCGCGCGTGAATGTTGCTTTGCCCATCGTCCCCCCCAAGGGGCTTGATTTAGGCCAAACCTTGGCTGGGGGTCAAACACGCGTTGGTAGTAAACAACGTGCCGCCGATTTAGTCGCGCTTAGGCTTCACGCCAAGAATATGACAAATGGCGTAGGTCAGATCGGCGCGATTGAGCGTATAAAAATGGAAATCCCGCACGCCGTCCTGTCGCAATTGCCGCACCTGCTCGGCTACGACGGTCGCAGCCACCAACCGGCGCGTCTCTACGTCGTCTTCAAGGCCTTCATAAAGCTTAGAGAGCCACTGAGGTACGGCGGCGCCTGCTTTGATGGCCATCTTTGCGGTTGAGACAAAGTTCGTGACTGGGATAATTCCCGGCAAAATTGGAACTTTGATGCCCGCTGCCAGGGCCTGATCCATAAACCTACGGTAGATATCCACATCAAAGAAAAATTGAGTGATGGCGCGGCTGGCCCCCGCATCAATTTTGCGCTTCAGGTTGTCGATGTCGGCTGCTTTTGTGGGTGCCTCGGGATGCCCCTCGGGGTTCGCGGCCACTGAAATCTCGAAATCGGCGACTTTCTTTAAGCCTGCGACCAAGTCCGCCGCAAACGCATAACCGTCGGGATGGGGTTGGTAACGCTCAAGACCCCCTGGCGGATCGCCGCGCAAGGCTACGATATGTCGAATTCCCGATTCCCAATAGCGCCGCGCCACAGCATCGACTTCCTGGCGCGTTGCCGCGACGCACGTGAGGTGAGCCGCCGCATGAAGGCCTTTCTCGCGCTGGATGCGGTCGACAATGTCGTGGGTTCGTTCACGAGTGGACCCCCCCGCCCCATAAGTGACCGAGACAAAATTGGGCTTTAGCGGAGCCAAGCGTTCGATGGCCGCCCACAGCTGCTCCGATGTCGCCTCGGTCCGCGGCGGAGAAAATTCGAATGACACGCGAATCGGCGCGACACTATTGGCTAAATCGAGGTTAGATTGTGGCAATCCTGACGCAGACATAAAAACACCTCAACTATCCAAGAAAATGCAAGGCGGGTATGCATCCTTGCAACTCGGTCAAGCGTTACAGCGGCCTATAACCCCTTATGAACTAGCACAACTCAAACCTTTTGGGTCTTGATGATGACACATTCGTGTATAGTCTGTAGCTCTCTGCAGTGGTAGTTAGTCGTGGCATTAAATATCGCGAGTGGCCTTCAGCAAGGCTCCGCCGTATAAGGTGCAAATACTTTTAAAGGTCCGTAAAGAACGTAGCGTGTTTGCGATGTTGTCCCGTATCCCCTCCTCCACTATCAGACGCATCCCAGTTCTGGCCTTGGCTATTGTGCTGAGCGGTTGCGCGACAAAGCCTCCGGCGTCGGACCCGGCAGCCGTGGCGGCCTTCGCGGAATCAAACGATCAGCTTGAGCCGTTCAACAGGGCCATGTTCAAGGTCGACCAGGGGATTGATGCGGTGTTAACGCGCCCCATCGTCAGCACTTACCGCTCGATCATCCCCGATCCGGCGCGTCGTGGCGTGACGAACTTCCTTCGCAACCTGCGCTCGCCGATTACCTTCGCGAACAGCCTGCTGCAAGGCAATGTTGACCGCGCTGGCCAGACCATTGGCCGCTTCGTTGTGAATTCAACTTTTGGCATTCTCGGCTTTGCCGATATCGCAGCCGACCTCGGCACGCCTTATCAATACGAAGATTTTGGCCAGACACTTGCCAAATGGGGCGTTGGCGACGGGTCCTATCTTTATGTGCCTGTTTTTGGCCCCATGAGCATCCGCGACGGGGCTGGAATGCTCGTCGATAATTTCGCGTTTGATCCAGTGACTTGGTACTCCTACGGCAAAAACCCAGCCTGGGTGGATTGGGCCTATTTCGGCGCGCTCTATGTCGATGTCAAAGCCAGCACGATGCCAGCGACAGACGAACTCAAAGCCTCGTCGATCGACTATTACGCCGCCTTGCGCGCGGCCTATCGCCAGAATCGAGCGAAGGAAATTCGCAACGGCGCACCAGCACCCGCACCATTTATGCCAGCTGGCGAAGACGACCCATTTGCAGCAGTGCCTGCAAAGAAATAAGTGCGACTGCCGCTTTTTCTCGACAAGGACCGCCCATGACGATTTCACGCCGTACTTTCGCAGGTTTGTCCGCGAGCTTCGTGGCATTGAGCAAAGCCGCCTTTGCACAAGACTGGCGCAACAGCCCCACGGGTCTTGTTGAGAAGTTTGCTGAAAAAGGCATCACCGATATTTTAGGTGCCAATATCACTCAGCGTGAAAAAACAGACCGCTTTCGTGTGCTGTTCAAAGACTTCTTTGATATTCCGTCCATTGGCCGGTTTGTGCTGGCCCGCTTTGCGCGTGCGGCAACGCCAGAAGAAAATGATAAATTCGCCAGCCTCTTTGAAGATGTGATTGTGTATACGTGGTCGCGGCGATTCGGTGAATACAAAGGCCAAAGCTTTAAGGTGAAAGACAGTTCCGCCGACGGCGATGACGGCGCACTGGTGAATTCCGACATCGTCGGCAACGATGGCCAGTCGTTTGCCGTGGCATGGCGTTTGCGCAAGCGCGAAACCGGGTTTCGTGTGGTCGATGTGATTATTGAAGGCGTTAGCATGGCAATTACCTATCGCCAAGAATACGCCACGATCATTCAACAAGCCGCTGGCATTGCCGGCTTGCTCGCTCAAATGCAAAAGCAAGTGGACGACCTCAAAGCGAAAGTGGGCTAAGGCGCTCGAGGACTATTCAGCAGGCTGCGCCGCGCGAGTTGAATCTTGCCCGGCAAGCGTCAGCACGACGATGGCACCCGCAGCAAAACACACGACGAAGGCGACGCTCGAGATCGGGTACTGCAATGGCTTGACCCAGATTTCCTGGAACCAATTCCAGTGACTGCCCATCTCGATTGTGATCCAGAAAGCATTGGTTGTCGGGATTGCATACCGAATTGCCGCCGCCGGCTCTGCGTACTTGACGAGACGATTTAATAAATAGCAGCCCCAGGCCAGAAATGCCGCAAAGGCGACATACGTCGCCACGTGATCTTTGCCTGCGACACGCGTGTCATAAAGCAAAACAATTATGATGTAGAACGCCCAAGTGATGAAAATCGTTTCCCATGCGGTCACCCACGCATAGTTACGTCGATAGCCTTGCGTTGGCTTTTCCGGCGCTAGACCAATGGTGCGGTGAAACCACATCAGCAAACGACAACGTGTCTCACGATTAGCGCCGAACAAAATCATCATGGCTACAAAGGGCACGGCTGTAGCCTCGATTAAAACGAGGTTCGGTGGAAGTTGCATCTTCCCATCAGCCATTACAGGGTCAACGCCCAGCACGTTTCCGAAAAACTCAAACGTATGCTCGAACCACCCCATCCAAATCAGTGCGCCCCCCATATACCCCATGGCCGTGGCTGACAGTTCGTCGCGCCGCAAACCCTTGCCCACGAGCCAGAAGCCCAACAGGCCGACCAAACCACCGACAATATATTTTTCGTTGCCGGTGAAGATGTAGTGCTGCAAAACTAGAAGTGTATGCGCGATGGGCTTATAGAGCAGGATTGTTGCGAAAATGAGCAGGCCGAGATACGGCGGCCGCAACAGTGCGGACAGGGCGTGCCTGCGACCCGAAACCATCGAAGATGTGCTCATGGCGGCCCCCCCCCAATGCTGTAATCTGGGAGGGCTAGAATACACCTTCAAATAGCCGGCACAAACGGCTAAGCCGAAATCGTCCTGACGTCCAACAGCAGGGCCAACGGCCCAGATGCTAAGTCCGCGAGATCGGCTTGTACTTGATGCGGTGGGGCTGGGTGGCGTCTTCGCCCATGCGACGCTTTTTGTCGAGTTCATAGGCTTCGTAGTTGCCTTCGAACCACTCCACGTGGCTATCGCCTTCAAAGGCCAGGATGTGGGTGGCAATACGGTCTAAGAACCAGCGATCGTGCGAGATGATGACGGCGCAGCCGGCAAAATCGAGCAGCGCTTCTTCCAAAGCCCGCAATGTGTCGACATCCAAATCGTTGGTTGGTTCATCGAGCAGAATTACGTTGGATCCAGACTTCAGCATCTTGGCCAGGTGCACGCGGTTGCGCTCGCCGCCCGAGAGCTGACCCACTTTCTTTTGTTGATCGGAACCCTTGAAGTTAAAGCGCCCCACATAGGCGCGGCTCGGCACCTTAAACTTGCCCAGCATGATGTCATCTTGGCCGCCCGAGATTTCTTCCCAGACGTTATTGGTGTCTTTCAAGCTATCGCGGCTTTGATCGACATACCCCAGCTTCACTGTTTCGCCGATCCGGATTTTGCCCGAGTCAGGTTTGTCTTGCCCGGTGATCATTCGGAAGAGCGTGGTTTTGCCAGCGCCGTTTGGCCCGATGACACCGATAATTCCGCCAGGCGGCAGTTTGAACGAGAGATTTTCGATCAACATGCGGTCGCCGAAACCCTTAGTGAGATTTTCAAACTCGATCACCAATCCACCCAACCGCTCGCCGGCGGGAATCACGATCTGCGCGGTATCGGGTGCCTTTTCGGCGGCCGAGGCAACGAGATCGTTGAAGGCAGCAATACGTGCTTTGCTTTTGGTGCGGCGCGCTTGCGGGCTTTGGCCGATCCATTCTAATTCGCGGTCGATCGTGCGCTCACGTGCCGCTTCATCGCGCTCTTCCTGCACAATGCGCTTTTTCTTTTGCTGCAGCCACGACGTGTAATTGCCCTCGTAGGGAATCCCACGCCCACGATCAAGCTCAAGGATCCAGCCCGTAACGTTGTCGAGGAAATAGCGATCGTGAGTTACGGCCACAACGGTACCGGGGTATTCCTCAAGGAAGGTTTCCAACCAAGCCACTGACTCGGCGTCCAGGTGGTTGGTCGGTTCATCCAGCAGCAGCATATCGGGCTTGGACAGCAGCAAGCGGCACAACGCGATGCGACGACGCTCGCCGCCCGAAAGCTTGGCCACGCCTGAATCGCCCGGTGGACAGCGAAGTGCATCCATCGCAATTTCAACATTACGCTGCAAATCCCAACCATTCGCAGCGTCAATCTTTTCTTGCAGCTCGGCCTGCTCGGCGATCACCGCATTCATTTCATCGTCGGATAATTCTTCGGCGAACCGCGCACTGACAGCCTCAAAGCGGTCGAGCAACCCCTTAACTTCGCCGACGCCGTCCATAACATTTTCCAGAGCATTCTTGCTCTCGTCGAGGTGCGGTTCTTGCGAGAGGTACCCGATCTTGATGCCATCGGCCGCCCACGCTTCGCCGGTGAATTCCGTATCGAGGCCGGCCATAATGCGCATCAAGGTCGATTTGCCCGAGCCGTTCAGACCCAGCACACCGATTTTGGCTCCGGGTAAAAAGGACAACCAAATGTCCTTCATCACCTCTTTGCCGCCGGGATAGGCCTTGCTCAAGCCCTTCATCACGTAAATGTACTGATATGCCGCCATGTCGCCCGCTCGCTGGAGGTAAGATTTGCGCGGCTTTTACCCGAACCCTCGCGAACTGTCGACCCGCGTTGGGGCTTGTATTGATCGGCTTGGTTGTCACTGCCGGGGCCATGAACTAGGGTTTGGGCTCATATCGCTTGTTTCGGAGCCTTGGATGATTTGGCCAATGCGCCTGCTACTTTTAAGCAGCTTTGCCATTTTAGCGACGGTAGGGCTTAACGCCCCGCCTGCCAGGGCGGCGTGTGTGTTGGCGGGTGGAACCGTGACCTGTACGGGCGCCGATGACGACGGCTTTATAGGGGGCGGTAATTTGACAGTGACCGTCGACGCTACGGCCACAGTCGACAGTATCTATGACGGAAATCCAGACACTCTCTGCCCGGTGTTTCGATCAGCTTTGCAGTTAGGCCAAAACGCCCGGGTCACCAATAAAGGCCAGATGTTGGGGCGCGGAAATTGCGGGATTGGGATCGAAGCCCAAAGTGGCCTGACGCTGATTAACGACGGCCTGATTATCACCGACTCTGAGGTTGCATTCGGGGTTTTGGCCGGCAACGCTTTCAGCGTTACAAATAATGGGCGATTCCGAACCGTAAATGCGGGCAGCATCGCGTTCGTGGGTGCCAGCAATGGCACTTTCGCTAATGCATCAACCGGCATTATTGAAACGACAGGCGCAGACTCGGCGGGGATTTTTGCCGAGAACGGCAATACCATCACAAACGATGGGCGCATCACCACTGCTAATTCCGGCAGCTTCGGTATCGACGTCGGCGCCAACAATACCGTCACAAACACTGGCACAATCATCACATCTGGAGTTGCCTCGTCCGGCATGAACCTCCGTGGCGCGGGGAACACAGTTACTAATCGCGGCACAATTTCGACTTTGCCAGCCATCACCCCGCGCGACGGTGAGGACAGCATCGGAATCCGGACAGATCTCGGAAACAACACGATCACAAACAGCGGCACCATCAGTGGCGATTATGCCGGCGTTCTGATGAGTGGTGCGGACAATCGCCTAAACAACACCGGCACTATTACCGCGCGCGCCCCGACCGCAGCGGCGTCGCCCGGGGGTGCGGTCGTTCTGGAGGCCAGTTCAGGCGAAATCATCAATAGCGGAACGATTCGCGGCAATGGGACAGCCGCGATCCGCACGCGAGCGGATGCATCACTATCGTTGACCAATACCGGCCGAATTGATGGCGACATTATTATGGGCTCACTCAATGGCGCGGTCACGCTGGGCACCGGCAGCGTTATCAATGGTGCAATTGTTGGCGCCGCAAACTTGGGAAGCTCGCTGAACCTGACTGGATCGGGAACGCTCTCTAACGCTATTACAAACATGGGCAGCCTCAATCAAGCTGCCGACGGCGCTTGGACATTGGCCCGTCGTTACGATGTTCAGTTTGCGATTTTGCAGGCAGGCACTTTAACGCTGACCGATGGCATGCGTGTCGGCGGGACCATTTTTGCCCAGACCAGAAGTCGGCTTACCGGGATCGGCCCCATTCAGCAAATTGGTGGCGCGGTCGGCGGCGGGAATTTGTCATTGTCTGGGACGCTGGCCCCTGGCGCTAACGTTGCTGGCGGCGTCATCACAATTCAAGGCCGCGCCACACTGAATAGCGGTTCGCGCCTGGAGTTTGACATCGCCGCAGGGGCCAACGACCGCGTCGATGTGGGCGGAACCATCGCCTCCGGTGCAACGCTGGCGCTCACCTATGCTGGCACGCCCGTGCGCGACGGCCAAACATTTACACTGCTCACGGGCGCCAACATCACCACGTTGAACGGCCAACCCTGCGCGAGTGTCGTGCAAGAAGGCACCGCCATTGGCCGCGACTGTTTTGCCATCACTGACAACTCGCCGTTTTTTATTCGCTCATCTTTAGCCGTGACGTCCAGAAGCGTCGTTGCCCGCGTGCAGCGCCAGACCTATGCCAGTGCTGCCGTGACAACGCAGGAAATTGCCGTAGCGTCAGCGCTCGACCGTGCCGTGTCAGCTGGCGCAAGCTCGGCCGGGTTACTGCTAACTTTGGATACATCAACCCAAAGCGAGGCACGCAGCATTTTTGGGGCGCTGACGACAGATGCCCCAGCCGCCGCACAAACTTGGGGCATTCTGGCCGGCGGCACTGTGGCCGCCTCTATGTCGCCATGGCTTGAAGTTGCCCCCGTCGACAGCCCCCACGGCCAATGGCGCACCTGGGGCAGTGTGTTTGGGCGCATCGGCGACAGCGGTCCGAAAACAGACAGCTCCAATTTCGACTACGACATGCGGGGCGTCATGGCCGCTGCCGATTACGCTGTGGTTGATGGCACGCGCGTAGGACTGGCCGCCTCGCACGTGGATGGCGAAACATTTTTCGCAGTCAACGCGGCAAAATCTAACGTATCAGCAAACACGATTGGGGTTTATGTTTCGCAAGCATCTGCGCAATGGCGCGCCGGGGCGGGCTTCAGTGTGAGCGACGGCAAACTGAATACCAACCGCATCCAAACGATTGGCGCGCAAACCGCCCCGCTGGCTGCGCGTGCCGACACCGGCGGCGAGAGTGCTTTTGTTCAAACCAGCTACGCCCTCGGCACCAAGAAATGGCTGCTCAAACCTACGGCCAGCTTGACGTATGTGCGGGCGAAAGTTGGCGCGTACGATGAAAGCATAGGAACGGGGCTTGCCGTGACGCGCAGCGCGGCGTCATCTTTGCGCGGTGATGTCGGCTTGCGCGCCATCGCCAAACCTGGCCCTGTTCACATCAGCCTGGCTGCCTTCTGGTCGCAAAATTTCAAAGACAATGATCGCATGACAACCGCAAGGCTCGGCGGACTAGCGGGCAGCGATTTCACGATTGTCGGCAAGTCTGAGAAACGGGGTTGGCTGAATACCCAAGCGGGCGTGAACATCGAGGTGATGCCGGGTATGATGGCGCGCTTGGGATGGTCGGGCATTCTGAATGATCGCCTGGGCGGCCACACGGCCACGGCTGGTTTATCGTATCGCTGGTAAGTGTGGTCGCACGACAACCTCGGCCCAGCGCAACGCAAGGCCGTACGATTTCTGCGGGGGTTGTGGTGGCCTGGTGAACAGTTCTCACGAGCATGCTTGCCGCCCGCCAGAAACGCTGCAAACCTCTGGCAACAATAAGCGAGGAGAATCGTCATGAGTTTCGAAACCTACATTGGCCGCATCGACTTGACCGAGCCCGACGGCACGAAATTCGATTACGAACGATTTATCCTCACTGCTAACCCCGACGGCACGCGCACCCTGCGCACCCTGACCCGTTCGCCGAAAGGTGACTTGTTGCGGGACGTGAACCAAATGGTTGCAGCCAATTGGCGACCAATTGAAGCCATGGGGCGCCTCTTCTTCAAAAACCAGGCCCAAGGCACAGTGTTGCGTCGCGTCGTGGGGGATAAATTGCAATCCTATGTTTGGCCGCAAGGCGGCACGGTGGACTACGCCGAGTTTGACGCCCCGCCAAACATGAACGTTGGCTTTCATCCAATTTTCCACGACGCCTGGAAAATGTGCTTTCTCAGCACCGCACACCACGAGTTCCAACCCATTCTGGGCCATACAGTGTCAAACAGCTGGAATGGCAGCTCGCTGGGGCATGGGCTAAAGGTAACAGGCAGCGCGAAATTCGCTGGCACAGAAAAAGTGACTGTGCCTGCGGGAACCTTCGAGTGTGAAAAATTTGTGTGGAACACATCTTTTAAGAAAGTACTTCACGTCTGGCGCAGCGGCCCACATCAACTTTTTGTCAAATTGCTTGTCGCAGAGGGCGACAAAGAAGGTTCGGTCTACGACCTTGCGGCGCTTGAAACGCAGAAAGTCGTGTGGCCGTAGTCGCTAGGTGCATGGATAGGCGGTCGCCAGCGCGTTCGCGAGTACCACAGCCGCTGGGAAATGCAGCATTCCGGTATTCTTCTGCGCGAAGTCAAGCAAGGTCTGACGCACTTGCTCATGGCCAACATCGCGCGGGAAGCGCCATTTTTGGGTGCCGTAGCGCCACTGGCCAATGAACTCTGAACCCACTGCGATCTGACTACCGTAAGTAAATCCGTCGAGAAAGCCTCGACACAACGCCTGGTCAGCAGCAGGTGCCTCATTGCGGCAAGCGCGCGCCAAGTCGATGCCTTGAGCCGATTTTTCAGCCGCGGCGAGCGCGCTATTCAAGCTCATGCCGATCGCAATGATCGCGACGTGGCTCGCAACACTCATGGGGAAACGGGCTTGAACGAAGCGGCATCCATAGCCGCGCCCGTGCCTTTGTAACGATAGGCGGCCGGGTAAGGGTACAACGGCCGCGTAAACGCCACTTCATTCGCCACTAACGGAAACCGGTAGCCTTCCGAAGCATAGCGCGCCGACGATTCTGCCTTCAGGTGTGAGGCTAACATTGTGTCGGGCGCCTTGCCTGCCTCAACCCAGGCTTCGAGAGTGCTGATGTAATCGATGGCATCGGGCCCTACGCCGCCACGGCAGTGGTTCATACCGGGCACCATGAAAAGGCGGAAGAAATCTTGTGTGGCGGCCCGGCCACCCATGGTGCGCTCCGTAAGCTCGTAATAATCAATAACATTCAGCGGCACGACCGACTGATCAGCCCACCCTTGGTAGGAAATGATTTTGCCACCGTTGGCTTTGAATTTACGCAAGTCAGGATTAGACCCGGAATACATGCTTTCCATCATGCCCAGGCGTTTGTAATCGCGATCAAAATCAAACTGCGCAACTTGCCAGTCCGGGCCGGGGTCGGGCGAAAAGCCAATATAGCGAAACAGATCGCCCATGAATTTGCCGTAGGTCGCAACGTCGCCATCGGCACTGATGTAATTGTCGATCCAATTCAATTCAGAGCCCGGCAACGTACCGCCGGTATACAACGATACCCCTTTGGAATTTTTCGGCCCTTCATAGATTTTGCGCACCACATCTACTTGCGCGGCGGTCAAACAATCAGGCCCATCGCCCGCTTTGCATTGCAGCGAGGCTGGGTCAAAGCCGCACGTGCGCGGGTCGCCAATCACCCCATCTTTGACGTTGTCTTGCATATCGCATTTTGCGACCACAGCCGCATTGACCATTTTGGCTTTATCGACGCCAAGGATTTGCTTGCCCTGTTTGTCGCGGTTGACCACCACGTTCCACAGCAACTGCATACCCGCGCCGGTTTCGTTGATCACCGGCGCGCCCGCGACAATGCCATCGAAATCGTATGGGAATCGTTGTGCTTCGACTAAGCCCTGACGCCCGCCGGTCGAGCAGCCCATGTAGTACGAGCGTGATGGAGCTTTGGCGTAAAATTGCTCGGTGATCGCTTTTCCCGCCATGGCGCTGACGTGCGTCGCGCGGTAACCGAAATCGATTTCCGCTTGGGGGTTGTTGTAACCCCACTTGGCATCAAGGCCGGTGGATTTATGCCCCATGTCAGATGCGATACACGCATAGCCCTTTCTCAATGGCTCGCTGCAGGCCGCTGTCAAAATCGCGCCACAAAAGCCGCCGCAACCGTGTTTGAAAAATTTGCCGTTCCAATTCGACAGCGGCAGACGCAACTCGAAGCCCACCGACGGCGAAACATAACCTTGCACTTGGCAAAACGCTGGAAGGTCGGCGGTTGCCGCGACTGATTTTGATAGGGTGACTTGCGTTGGCGCATCTATGACGCGCGAAAAGTCGGTGTTGGCCAGGCCCGCGCAACGTTTAGCCGCATCGGTCGGCTCTTGCGCTTGCGCCGCCGCAATAAGGCCGGTCATCACAACAAGCGCGATCCATCGATACATCATGGCAGCCCCCCAAGATTTGAGGACTAAGCTTAGGGCGATGCAGACCTGCCAAGCAATGCAGAACGAGCCCCACGCACCGGCTTTGACCAGGGACTGTTGGCAAAACCGCATAACACTTATTCGTAAAAAGACACTGTTTTATGCCAAATAACACATGCAAATGCGCAATCACATGCTAGCTTCCGCCCAGCACGCACATGACATCACCCCCCGCTGCAGTTCCCCTGACGCTCGCTGAACGCCGCCGAACCATCGCCGCGCTAGCCCTGCCCATTGTTGCAGGCATGGTGTCGCAGAATATCACCAACCTGATCGACACGGGTATGATGGGCTTTGTTGGCACCACGGCGCAGGCTGCTGTGGGCATCGCCAGCTTCGCCAACTTCATGTGCATCTCAATGATCACCGGCCTGTCGGCGGGCGTGCAAGCCATTGCCGCGCGGCGCAAAGGCGAAGGCCGCGATAACGAAACGGCCATTCCGCTCAACGGCGGACTATTTTTATCGGCCATAATTGGCGTGCCGGTGAGCATCTTGTTGGTTTTTTTGGCGCCGTTGATTTTTCAATTCCTCTCGACCGACCCCGCTGTGCGCGAGATTGGCGTGCCTTACCTGCAAGCGCGTATGGTGGGCATGACGTTCATCGGCATGAATTTCGCGTTTCGCGGATACTGGAATGGCATCAGCCGTCCGCGCATTTATATGCGCACCATCATCGCTATTCATATTGCGCAGATCAGTTTCAGTTGGATTTTCATTTTCGGAAACCTCGGCGCACCTGAATTGGGGGCCTTGGGGGCGGGCATCGGCACGACGCTATCGATTATATTCGGAACTGGCCTTTATGGGTTTCAAGCTTGGCATCTGGCGCGGGGTTATGGCTTTCTCGAGCGCTTACCGCGCCTCGAAACGCTGAAGAATATTTTCTCGGTGTCCCTGCCCGCCTCGATTCAGCAGCTATTTTTCTCGGCCGGTTTTACGGTGCTGTTCGCCATTATCGGGCGCATTGGCACATCGGAGTTGGCCGCGGCCAATGTGTTGCTCAACATTTCGCAAACCGCATTCTTGCCCGGCCTCGGGTTAGGTTTGGCTGCGGCTTCATTGGTGGGCCAGGCGCTGGGGCGCGGCGATGCCGCCGACGCTAAAGCCTGGGGCTGGCAGGTCATGCGCGTGGGTATCGCCGTGATGGCCGTGATCGGATTGCCCATGGTTCTGTTCCCCACGCCGATTTTGAGCATCTTCCTGCACGACCCTGCTGTCGTCGCCATCGCCAAGCTACCCCTTCAAGTGGCCGGCAGCACCATCATGGTCGAGGCGGTGGGCATTATTATTCTCAACGCCCTGCAAGGCGCAGGTGCCACCAAAACCGTGGCCAAGTTCTCGATCGCCCTGCAATGGGTGATGCTGCTGCCTTTGGCCTACGTCATCGGCCCGGTCATGGGCTTTGGCCTGCTGGGCGTGTGGGCGTGGTTTATTTTCTACCGCTTTATCGCAGCGGGCGTCTTCGCCGCCGTATGGCACGCAGGCAAATGGCAGACGGTGAAGGTTTAAGACGCCACCTTGATCACAATCTTGCCCAAGTGATCGCCGTCGCGGATTTCCGTGTAAGCGCGCCTAGCGTCATCAAACGGCACCGTGAGTGCAATCGCGGGCTTTAAGTTTCCGTGCGACATGGCCGTGACCATGTTTTCCACCATCGTGCGGCTGCCCGCACTGATCGCCTTCAGCATTAAGTTTTTCAGATACATCCCGTTCATGTTCGGCGGGGTCGGCGGTGGGCGGCCGGTGCCGATCATCACGATACGCGCGTTATTGCCGCATGCGGCCATGGATTGATCGAGCGTTGCGGGCCCCACATTTTCCAGCACAACACTCACGCCGCCGGTTTTATCAAAGACCTCTTTGCCCCACTGCGGATTTGTTTTGTAATTCACCGTGATATCCGCACCGAGTTTTTTCATCTGCTCGAGCTTAGCGTCCGACGCCGATGTCACGACGACGCGCGCGCCGGCCGCTTTGGCAAACAATAGCCCGAAGGTCGAAACCCCGCCCGTGCCCAAGCTCAGCACCGTGTCATCGCCGCGCACCTTGGCCACCTCGTGCAAAGCGTGCCAAGCGGTAACGCCCGAGCCCGAAAGTGTCGCGGCGTGTTCCGAGGCAATGTTGTCCGGCACGCGCACCAAAGCAATCGTCGGGATCAGCACATACTCGCCCAGCCAGCCATCAATGGTGTTGCCGACATCGGCCACGTAGTTGGCCGGCGACCATGGCCCGCTGACCCACTGCGCCCAATGCGGTGCGGTGACCCGCTCGCCAATTTTAATGCGCGTCTCACCAGGAGGCAGCGCCAGCACCTCGCCGCAACCCTCGCTGAGCGGGATGAGCGTTTGCGCACGCGGGCCCGGCGGCACCGGGAACATGTTCATGGCAATGCCCTGATCGCGCGCCGCGATACCCGCGTAATGCACCTTAATCAGCGCCATCCCCGGCCCCGGCGTGGGGATAGGGCGCGTGACCATGCTGAGAGTCTCGAAACTCTTTTGTTCTCCCACCTGCCACACGCGCATTTTGCCCTTGGGCACTTGGCCCAGGATTTGGGCCGTCGCAGCCATGGCCGGCCGAATGATGCTAGCTGCAACTGCGGCACCCGCTGCTGCCGCCACCGCCGCCCGGCGCGAAATCGCCAAAGTATTTTTTTCCATGCCAAATCCCCTGCACGCCGATTCAATCTGTTAATTGTCACGTAAGGCCAGGCCCAACACAACCCAAGCAGTAATTTATTTGCCCCCACCTTGTCGGCTGAGGGCAATCTCGTGCGCCTTTGGGACAAGGCCATTCATGCGCTGCATGTTGACCCACGGCGGAGCCGGCCCGTGTTTGATCATGGCTTGTCACTTCTGGCCTTGGCGGACCGAGAGCAACAAGGGAAGATGGGCGATCAGGTGTTGGGGGCCAAACACCGTCCAACCCCGCAATACCGGCTGCGACGGTCCAACGGGGAGTCAAAGGAGATATTCATGAAACATATTTTACATACAGCCGTAGCAGTCATGCTGCTTTGCGCTCAAGCCCTTGCGGGCGATATTCCAGCAGGCAGCTACACATTGGATAAATCCCATGCCAGTTTGTTGTTCCGCGTGAACCACATGGGGTTTTCGAATTACACGGCCCGGTTTACACGTTTTGACGCCAAGCTACAGATCGACCCCGCCAACCCGGCGGCGGCACGCCTTGAAGCGAATATTGATGTGACATCGCTGGAAACCGATTTTCCCACGCCGAAAATTGTGGACTTCAACGCCGAATTGCGCGGGCCCGAATGGCTTGACGCAGCTAAATTTCCGCAAATGACATATCGTTCGACGAAAATTGAAATGACGGGCACCACCACGGCACGCATTCACGGCGACCTGACGCTGCACGGTGTGACAAAACCTGTGATGCTCGATGTAACCTTCAACGGCGGTTATCCTGGTATGCCGCAGTTTGATCCCAATGCACGCATCGGGTTCTCGGCCAAGGGCGCCTTGAAACGTTCCGAGTTTGGTGTCGCCAACGGCATTCCGGCCCCTGGCTCGACCATGGGAGTGAGTGATAATGTCGACATCATTATCGAGGCAGAGTTTAGCGGCCCGGCCATGCCGCCGGCCAAAGTGAAATAATCAACACAGCAGCGGAGTAATGAAATGAGCTACGTCGATGGATTTGTGATTCCAGTTCCCGCAAAAAATAAAGCAGCATACGTACGCATGGCCAAACTAGGCCGCAAGGTGTGGATGGACCACGGCGCAGTGGCTTATTTTGAAGCCATTGCCGATGACGCGCCGGTGGGCAAAGTCACCTCGTTTCCGCGCAGCGTGAAATTGAAGAAATCTGAGACCGTTTGGTTTTCGTGCATCACCTACAAATCACGCAAGCATCGCGACGCAGTGATGGCGAAAGTGATGAAAGACAAACGCATGGCCCCTTACATGGCCGGCAAAGTTAAAATGCCGTTCGATGCCAAGCGCATGATTTTTGGTGGATTTAAGGTGCTGGTGGGAACCTGATCACCTTTCGCCGCCGCAAAGTAAAAAAGCCCGGGCAATGCCCGGGCTTTTTTTGTCGCAAAACGAATTGCGCGCTTAGACGGCTTCTTTGAGAGTCTTGGCGGCGCGGAATGCAACTTTTTTGCTGGCTTTGATTTTGATGGTTTCGCCAGTGGCGGGATTGCGGCCCATGCGCGCCGGGCGCTTGCGAACCTGCAAAATGCCGAAATCAGGAATACGGATTTTCGCACCCTTTTTCAGGTTTTTCGTCAGTTGGCCGACGAAGTCGCCCAAGATTTCGTTGGCGGCTTTCTTCGACAGCGCGTTGTTTTCGGCAACTGCTTCTGCGAGATGCTTCAGGGTTACGATCTCTTGCTTAGCGTCTGCTTTGGCCATTTTGAGGTCCTTCCTTGTGTTGGCTAGAGCGTTAAATCCGGAGCGGAGAGAATCACAGCGCGGGGGCCGATGCAAGCGAAAACACGCTATTTATAGGGGTTTTTGAGGTATTGACCCCCAGGATATGGGGGCAGACTCGAGTCTCGGGTTTCGAAATCGGTTGCCATTGAGGGCAAAAAAATGCCTTCGAATCGTGCCCATGACCGACGGAGTGACGCTTTTGGCCGCCTGCCGTGTGTTCAGAGTTGCGATCACGTCGCCGTTGCCTAGCGCCAAGCGGATTACGGAAACCGCGGGGGGGGGGGGAACACGTACAAATGCCGCGACAGCCGCGCGCCAGTTAAAGATTATGCTCAAGTTTCCAGTTTAAGGAGCAACCCATGCCTGCGTTCTTGATTGCCGACATTAACGTCAAAAACCCTGAGACATACGCGAAGTATCGTTCCGCAAACCCTGACATCGTGAACAAATATGGTGGACGCTACATCGCGCGTGGCGGTGAGGTTGCGGTTTTGGAAGGCGACTGGATCCCGCGGCGCACCGTGATCATCGAATTCCCAGACATGGCAGCCATTACGGCTTTTTATAACTCGGCCGAATACGTTGCGTTGCGTCAAATCCGGTGGGAGAGCGCAGATTCAAGGCTTGTCGCCCTTGAAACATTGCCCCAGCCGATCTTGCAGCCTTAGAGTAACAGATTGGCCCGGACGAAATGGGCCGAGTGTTTGTCTGATTCTGAATGCCGGTGCTCATCAAATGTTCGTCTCTCAAACCAAAACAACGTTGTCGCGGCCAGCATGGCGTAATTTTGTCGCCGTGATGAGCTTGCTGGCCACAGCCCTTGTCATGGACCCGGTTGCGGCGGCCGCCGCACCGACAATTCAGCGTGGCTATGTCGACAATCAGTTTGGTCAATTGCATTACGTTGTGGCAAGGCCACCTGCCAAGAGCCCGAGAAAACCTGCACTCGTCATGATTCATCAAACCGTGAATTCGTCGATCGAATCTCGACCATTGTTTGAAGACTTGGCACAAGACCGCGTTGTCATTGCGATCGACACACCTGGTTTCGGCAATTCCGACGGACCAGCCTCGCCCGCGACAATTCAGGAATACGCCGCAGCGATTGCGCAAGGCTTGCGGAAGTTGGGGTATGGGCCGTCACGGCCAATTGATATGACAGGCTTTCATACCGGCGCATTGATTGCGGCCGAGATCGCCATTGCCGAGCCCAAGATGATTCGTCGCGTTGCGCTAAGCGGCGTTTACTTTGTCGACGACGCAAGGTCGACACGAGCCATGAACTCGCTGCCGCAGTACAAAACCTCGGCGGAATATTATGATTGGTTCATCAAAAATGTTCCGCGCCAGCAGCAGAACGCAGTTGCCCGAGGCGTACCCGACGCTGATTGGGGCCAAATTGTTGCAGAGAGTCAGCGACCTCTGTTGCGCAGTGAATTCCATCATGTCGCAGCTTTCGCATATGCTCCGCAGGTGAAAAACCGCATGCCGCTTGTGAAGCAGCCTGTATTGCTGCTGGCTTTGGGCGATGGGCTCAGGCAACCGACAATCGACAGTCTTGCTCTGTTTCCAAACGCAACTCTCGCAGACTTTCCGCAGTATTTGGATGGTGCGTACTTCCCAGATCCCAAACCCCTATCATCGGCGTTGCGGCGATTTCTAGACTAACCAAAACTTCAAGGCGAAGTATTCAATCAGCGGCAGGTCCTTGCTGAGCGTTCTCATCGTTTACTTGTAGCCTGGACTGTGGCGGCGGCTGACGTTTACTCTGGCCGTGGTCAGGCCATTCTGACACGAAGGGAAAAGATCAAACGCAAAACGATGAACGAGAGACGACGGCTGCATCAAAACGCTGCAGCCTGAACTTCAACCCAGATGAGCCAAACTCTCCGCTATTCTAA
>CANJSF010000005.1 GCA_947476925.1 Rhodospirillaceae bacterium
CAATCCCAATATGCGCAACGCCTTTGTAAATGGTCAGCGTCACGGGCTTGCCGGCTTGGCGCAAGGCGGCCGCCATATCGATGGCGTTATAGGGGCCCACTGTTGTGTCGTCGTCGCCATGTAACAGCAGCATCGGCGCGCTGGCATTCCCGGCATACAAAACCGGGCGCGTCACTTGCGGGTCTTTGAGGTGTCCAAACACCGCGCGAGTGACTTTAAATTCCAGCGGGTCAAACGAATATGGCCCGGCTAACCCGACAAAGCCCTTCACCGCAGTCGTCGGCAGATCCACATTCTTGAGAAACTGCGGATCAAGGGCCGTGAGCGCGGCGATATGCGCGCCTGCCGAATGCCCCATCAAGACAACGCGGTCTTTATTGCCGCCGTAACGCGCTGCGTTGTCGACAGCCCAACGCAGCGCATGGGCGGCGTCATCGACAAAAGCAGGATAAACGGCCTGCGGGAAAACTCGGTAATCGGGGATAATTGTCAGATAGCCTTTCGACGTCAGCGCTTCAGCTACGAACTGATAGGTCTCGCGCTCGCCGCCGCGCCACGACCCGCCATAAAAAAACACGACCACCGTGCGCCCACCCGCTGGCGCCGGAGCCTTCGGCTCGTAGACATCCAGGACTTGGCGAGCGTCGGTTCCGTACGGCAATGCCGAGTACTGGTTATACCCATCGCTGGGCACCAGCATGTTGAGGGCATCTGCGGCCGAACACCCGGCTAGCAATACGCCGAGTGCCAGGCCTGCTAAGATTTGTCGAAGGGTCGCCATGTGTTTGTTGGGTCGAGAACCATAGTGAGTGAGGATCGTCACCCCTTGCGTTAAAGGCCCAGCGACTTAAGTTCAAGCATCACATTTTCGTGTTGGGACGCAACCGCAGTCCAGGACACAAAGGAGCTTGCCCATGAAATATCTGCACACCATGGTTCGTGTCACGAACTTGGAACAATCCCTCGATTTTTATTGCAACAAACTGGGGCTGAAGGAACTGCGACGCACCGAAAACGAAAAAGGCCGTTTTACGCTGGTGTTTTTGGGGGCCGAAGGCAACCCAGATTCGCAAGTGGAACTGACCTATAACTGGGACCCTGAGGCCTATACAGGCGGGCGCAACTTTGGCCATTTGGCCTATGGCGTAGAGGATATTTACGCCACCTGCGCACGCTTGATGAAAGCCGGCGTGCTGATTAACCGGCCACCGCGAGATGGGCGAATGGCGTTTATTCGCTCGCCCGACAATATTTCAATCGAACTGCTGCAAATGGGCCCAGCCCTACCCGCCCAGGAACCCTGGGCCTCGATGCCAAATACGGGATCGTGGTAGCGGAAGCTTAATGAACAGCCGCGACCGCTGCCACCGGCGGCAATTTGCTGACACGGCCCAGCAGATATTCCAGATCGTCGTTATCGAAGCTCACCCCGAAACTATCATACTGCGTCAAGATCCGCTCAACGATGCGCCGCGAGTAACGCTCGGCGTCTAAATCACGGCCGTCAAATTCAGTTTGCGCAACAACATCCAGCGCCGCGCGAATAGCCGGAAACATCCCCTCGGGCATTTTGGTTTTCGCCCAAGCCGCCTTTAAGCCCGAACCACCGGGATCGTGGATCAGCATGCGGGCATTGGTGACAGGCAAGCCCGACAGCGACGACACAGCATGTTCAAAGAACCGCACATTGCCCATGCACAGCGCACGCAGCACCAACGAGCCGCTGAGGCGGTCGTTTTGCTTCAACTGATTGACCAGCGAAGCGACACTTTCATCGGTCACACCCATTGCCAGGCCAGCCGTCGCACGCTCACGGGTTTGGAGAACCAGATCGAGAGCCATTTCCGATGAAATGTTATGCTTGGTCAGCAAGAGGGTTCGCAAATGTTCCGCCACTTGCGTCAAAATCCGCTCGGTGACAGTCACCGGCAAATCAGAGCGATTGACCAATGGTTGTTGCACAGCCTCGCTGTCGCCAAATTTGTCGACAACCTTTTGCAATGTTTTTTCGCCCAACACGGCGCCGGCGTTGCCAACCAAAGTGGCGACAACTTTTTCGTTACCCTTTTCAACCAACGCATCGGCGACTGATGAGGAGACGGTTTTTCGCCCCGCAATGGCTTCCATTTTCCCCGCATTGTTTTGGCTGGAGATAATGGCAACCAAATCTTCGTTCGTCAGAACATCGGAAAACGACAAAATCGGCAGTGAGACCGAGTCAACGTCCTGCGCCAGGGTCACGGCGACGTCGCGCGGCACATTTGGGTTGTGCTTCAAATTGGCCGACAATGCTTCGCGAACGCGCACCTCGGCGTCTTTAACCATGATGCGAAAAATGTTTTCGGCCAGCTTGAGTTCAGAGTCGCTGAAACCCCCAGCAGAAAACTCTTTGGCCAGCTTTGCCGCCGTGCCAACCCGCGCGGTTGGCGAAGGATCACTCGCCAAGCGTTTTACATCATCAATCGTCAGACCAGCCACTGCATCGCCCTCAATTCGAGTTAATAAATAGTTTACACTCTGGCCAATTCGATTCAACCTATTGATACTTTGGCGCTTAAAAAAGTTTCGACTCCCTAGAGCATGTCCATGGACCTCAAAACACACATCCGGCAAATCCCTGATTTCCCCAAGGTGGGTATCAATTTCTTTGATATTTCGACGCTCATTAAGAGCCCTTTGGCCTGGAAAACGGCGGTTGAACGCATGGCCCAGGCGGTTGGGCCATGGAAACCGGACCTCATCGCCGGGATCGATGCCCGTGGGTTTCTGGTGGCCTCGCCCCTGGCGCTTCAACTGGGGTGCGGCCAGGTGATGGTGCGCAAAAAGGGCAAATTGCCTGGCCGGGTCAATCGGGCCTCGTACGGGCTAGAATATGGCACTGATGAAGTGGAAATTCAGCACGACGCGGTGACAACCGGACAACGAGTCGTGATCGTCGATGACCTGTTGGCCACGGGCGGCACAATTCTCGCAGCAACCAAACTGCTTCGGGAAGCAGGGGCAAACGTGGTCGGGGCCGCCTGCCTGATTGAGCTGTCGTTCATCCAGGCGCGCGGCAAGCTCGGCATGCCGTTTCACAGCTTGGTTCAATACGAGTCAGAGTAGCCCAGCTAGTTGGCGTTCCATTTGGCCACAACAGTGGTCGCCACGGCATTTCCAACAACATTCGTGGCGCTGCGGCCCATGTCGAGAAACTGATCGACGGCCAAGATCAGCAACAAACCTTGTTCGGGGATGCCAAAAAAATTGAGCGTCGCCGCAATAACGACCAGCGATGCCCGCGGCACACCCGCCATGCCCTTGCTTGTCAGCATCAGCAGCAACAACATGGTGAGCTGCTGCGCGATAGTTAGCTCAATGCCGTAAGCCTGCGCGATAAAGATGGTTGCAAAGGTGCAATACATCATTGAACCGTCGAGATTGAATGAGTAGCCCAAGGGCAGCACAAAACTAGCGATACGTTTAGGGACACCAAAGCTTTCAAGCCGCTCAAGCGTCTTGGGGTAAGCGGCTTCCGAACTGGCTGTTGAAAATGCCAACAACAAGGGTTCACGTATGGTTTGAGCCAGCTCGACAATCCGTCGCCCGATGACGAGCGAGCCTGCAGCCAGAAGCAGGCACCAAAGCATCCCTAACGACAAATAAAACCCGCCGACGAACTTCAGATACGTGGCGAGAATCCCCAGGCCTTGCGTTGTGATGGTTGCAGCAATGGCGGCAAACACCGCAATGGGTGCGAATTTCATAACATAGCCGGTAATCAGCAGCATCACGGCAACCACTTGATCGAGGACTTCGGTAAGTTTTTTGCCGGCTTCGCCCAGTGATGAAATCGCCACCCCGACGAAGAGCGAAAACACCACGATTTGCAGAATCTCGTTGGTTGCCATGGCCTCGAAGAACGACTTCGGAAACACGTGGGTAATGAAATCTTTCAATGTCAGTGCGCTAGCCTTAATGGCAACCTCTGTGCCTGCCGTGGGCAAAGGCAAGCCCAAGCCAACGCCAGGCTGCAACCACTGCACCATTACAAGGCCCAGAGTGAGGGACACAATCGAGGCGCAAAGGAACCAGCCAACGGTTAAAAACCCAATGCGGCTCAGCGATGCGGTATCCCCCACGTGAACAATGCCAACGACAAGCGTGGAAAATACCAACGGCCCAATGATCATTTTAATCAGGCGCAGGAAAATATCAGTCAGGATGGAGAAATAGCCTGAGATCGTTTTGGCCGTGGCAGGGTCGGCGTTGACGTTACAGACGTAACCCACCGCAATGCCCAGAATCATTCCAATCAGAATATATAGCGTAAAGCGCTTCGACATTAACGTGCCCCTCACCCGCCCGGAACCGAATCTCGGGCGGGGTAATTAAAGCACGTTCGGCAGGGGGCAGGCGAGGCGAACTATTCGGCGGCGGCGACCTCTTCAACCGGCGCAGTCGCGTCGATGGAGTAGCCGGCCGCTCGGACCGTGCGAATCACATCCATCCCCCCTGTTTCGTTCAGTGCTTTGCGCAGGCGGCGGATGTGGACATCAACGGTGCGTGGTTCAACATAGATATCCGGACCCCACACTCCATTCAGCAGTTCTTCACGTGAGAAGACTGTGCCAGGGCGTTCCATGAAAAACTGCAATAGGCGGAATTCGGTCGGGCCCAAATGGATTTGTTTATTGGACCTGCTGACGCGATGAGAATCGAGGTCCATCACAATATCAACAAAATTGATCGCGCCTTTATTCTGCGATGGCTTGGCGCGACGTAACAGGGCGCGCACGCGCGCAATCAGCTCTGGCATCGAGAACGGTTTGGTCAGGTAGTCATCTGCGCCAACATTCAGCCCGCGAATTTTGTCGGCCTCTTCGTTGCGCGCTGTCAGCATGATGATGGGCACATTGCGCGTCTCGGATTTGCGGCGCAGCTGGCGGCACACTTCAATGCCCGACATGCGCGGCAGCATCCAATCGAGCAGCACGGCATCGGGTGGGGTTTCATCGGCAATCACAAGCGCTTCTTCACCGTCACCAGCTTCGGTAACGTTAAACCCCTCTTTCTCAAGGTTATAGCGAAGCATGGTCACCAGCGAGGCTTCGTCTTCGACGATCATTACAGTGGATTTCATATCATTCTCCGTATCTTATCGAGCCGATCTGCCAATTGATGTCATATCAACCGAACCGGCCCGTCACATAATCTTGCGTGCGGGGCGACTTTGGGTTCTGGAACATGGTTTCCGTGTCGCCGTACTCAATCAGTCGTCCGAGGTACATAAAGGCCGTATTGTCAGACACGCGGGCGGCTTGCTGCATGTTGTGGGTGACAATTGCGATGGTGTACTGACCAGCCAATTCGTTGATCAGGTCTTCAATTTTCGCGGTGGCGATGGGGTCCAACGCCGAGCAGGGCTCGTCCATCAGCAACACCTCGGGGTCACCGGCGATGGCACGAGCGATACAAAGTCTTTGCTGTTGGCCACCGGACATGCCCAAGGCGCTTTCTTGAAGGCGGTCTTTTACTTCGTTCCACAGGGCCGACCCTCTCAGGGCGCGCTCCACGGTTTCTTCGAGGATCGTTTTATCCGTCACACCGTCGACGCGCAGCGGATAGATCACATTCTCAAAAATCGACATTGGGAACGGATTGGGTTTTTGGAACACCATGCCCATCCGCTTTCGCAACGCAATAACATCAGCACCGCGGGCGTAAATATTTTCGCCGGCAAGCTTCATCTCGCCATTGATTTTGAGGCCATCAACCAAATCGTTCATACGATTGATGCAACGCAACAGTGTTGATTTGCCGCAACCCGACGGACCGATAAGAGCCGTCACCATGCCCTTCTCGATCGGCATGGTGACTTTATACAAAGCCTGCGCGGTTCCATACCAAAGGTTGAGATCATTGATCTCCATAACGGCGCCTTCGCCACCTTTCTTGATGTGGTAAATCGTGTCGTCGAACGTCAGATTCTGAACATCCATATTCATTGACTTGCGCCTTACTAAAACTGACTGCCCTTGAACTTCCGCTTGAGCCTGTTGCGTACCGTAATCGCGGTAACATTCATGGCAAAGATCAAGCCGATCAGAAGCATCGTTGTGACAAACACCATGGGCTTGCCGGCCTCGGAATTACGAGACTGAAAGCCCACGTCGAAAATATGAAAGCCCAGGTGCATGAAGCTGCGCTCAAGGTGCACAAAGGGGAAAAAGCCATCAACAGGTAGTTCGGGCGCCAATTTAACAACCCCGACCAACATCAACGGCGCCACTTCGCCCGCGCCTCGCGCCATTGCCAAAATAACACCGGTCATGATGCCGGGCAGTGCGCGCGGCAAAACAATGTATTTTATGGTTTGCCACTTTGACGCACCGCAAGCGAGCGAGCCTTCACGCATCGAGCGAGGCACTGCCGACAGCGCCTCTTCGGTCGCAACAATCACCACGGGAACAGTTAAAAGCGCCAGCGTTAACGAGGCCCACAACAAACCGCCGGTGCCAAAAGTGGGGTTGGGCAAACGCTCGGGGTAAAATAACTGGTCGATGGATCCACCTAAAACATAGGCGAAGAAGCCCAGACCAAACACCCCGTACACAATCGAAGGCACGCCGGCCAAGTTATTGACGCTGATACGCACAAAGGCCACGAGCTTGCCTTGCTTGGCATACTCCCGAAGATAGAGCGCTGTGATCACGCCGAAGGGCGCAACGGCAATAACCATCATTAACGTCATAGCCGCGGTGCCAAAGATGGCTGGTAAGATACCGCCTTCGGTATTGGCTTCGCGTGGTTCGGACGAGACAAATTCCCACCACCGTGAAAAATAAACCCCGACGGATTCGAAAAAGCTCATGTCATTGGGCTTGTAGACGCGAACAATAAGATCCAACGCCACCGATTTCTCGCGACCCGTAATATCAACAAACATGGCGCTATTTCGGCTGTTTAGTTCGCGCAACTTTCCGGCCTCTTCGGCCAGCGCTTTATACTGGGCTTCTAACTGTGGCGTTTTTTCCTTGAGCGTTGTCTGGGCAACGGCGTGGTCTGTGCTATCGCGCCCCGAACGAAGCTCGGCTTTGCGCACGTCAATCCGCAATTCATCAAGCTGGAAATTGATTTTACCGATATCGTCCTTTTCGATCTCGCGAATGCGTTTGCGGCGATCGCGCGACGTTTGATGGGCGGCCGCAAAACGCGGATCATGAATGTCCGCGGTTTCAATTGTTTGGCCGTCGACCGTGATATTCTTCAATGTGGCGATCAGCGGGCCCCATTCCTCGCGCTCGGCAAATAAAATGTCTTTCGGGGCCTCGGTCTTGGTCACTTGAAATTCAGAAACCCAGCGGAAATCTTCATTGTAGAGATCGTAGTTGCCCACTCGGAACATGGTCCGAGAAGCAAACCCGTCGCTGTCGCTTATGCTCTTTTGAATTTGCGGGCTAAGGGCCGCGAGATCGGCTGATTGTGGCTTGTACAATTCAGTGCGCGTTGGCTCGCCAGCGGTGACTTGGTTATCCGTCGTCGTGACGGCAATGACCGGCTTGGGTACAAACGTCACCAAGCCGTTCCAAAACACCATGACCAAAAAGCCAATGATCATCGCGCAACCAAGCGCCAATGCGCCGCCGAGCGCCCAGGTAAACGGCTCGCCGCGCGCACGTATGTCGGTGGCGCGCGTCGTGGGTTGCGACAATGGAATCGACTTATCCGGCGTAGCAGTTTGCATATTCACATGTGCGCTCATGCAACGCTCCCTAAAGTGCCGCAGTGCGTTTACGGAATTTCTGGCGAACCAGTTCGGCCAACGTGTTGACAACAAACGTCATGACAAACAGCGTCAACGCGGCCAAAAACAACATGCGATAGAGCGTGCTGTCGCGAACGGCTTCGGGCAATTCGACTGCAATATTGGCCGACAGCGCACGCAATCCTGAAAAAATGTTCCATTCGATAAGCGGCGTGTTGCCAGCCGCCATCACGACAATCATGGTCTCGCCGACGGCGCGGCCCATGCCCACCATAATGCCGGCAAACACACCGCTCATAGCGGCAGGCAGAATAACACTGGTCGCCGTTTGCCATGGAGTAGCGCCGCAACCAAGGCTGGCTGCGCGCAAATGCTCCGGCACGGTGTTCAAAGCATCCTCGGCAATTGTGTAAATAATGGGGATAACGGCAAAACCCATGGCAAACGCAACAACCAATGTGTTTCGCTGAACGTAGGTATCAACAACGCCCCCACGCACATCCAAGCCCAAGAACGTCAACGCCGCTGCAATTGCCGTGCTGATCAGGGCTGCAATCACCAATGTGATTCCCCAGCGTCCTAAATCCGCCAAGCCAGCGCCGAAACGGTCTTTTGATCGCAAGAGGTTTGACAAGCGCGCTGAAGAGATGCGGCCGGTGATGACCCACACGGCAATAAAAACGATGGGCAATAACACCAGTGCCGTAAATGGCGTACCGCTGCCGATGCTGCCATTGGTCCACGCCTTAAAATCGCCCGCGAAAAATATCACCTCAAGGCTGGGCCCAGCAACGTATGCCACAACACCGCAAAGCAATAGCGTAACGACCATTGCGACAAATTTCGGCAAGCCGTCGTACTTCAGCTGAAATTGGTAGGGCAGCAACTGCCAGAGATACGCGCCCAGAAAGAGCCCCAGCGGTATGATGAAGAAAGCCATCATCACGGCGGCAATCCATGTTTCCACAATTGGCGCCAGCACCAGAGCCGCGATAAAGCCCAGGACCACGGATGGCAACGAGGCCATCAGTTCCATTGTCGGCTTTACGACTGCGCGGATTTTGGGATGGACGAATTCAGACGTAAAAATGGCTGCGCCCAGCGCAATGGGAATCGCAAACAGCAACGAATACACCGTGGCCTTAATCGTGCCGAAAATCAGCGGTATCAACGAGAGCTTTGGCTCGAAGGCATCCGTTCCGGCCGATGATTGCCACGTATAGGTCGGCTCAGGGTAACCTTCGTACCAGACCTTGCCGAAAATCGTTTTCAGGGTTGTTTCTGGGTGCGGAACTTCAAAGTCCCACGCATAGACTGTACCATCAGCACTGATCGCCAGAGCCGCGTTTTGGCGCGGCGCTAAGGCTAAAGTTTGATAAGTTGGTTTTGCGTCGCCTGGCTTCAAACGCAGCAAGACCTGCTCGCTCGTTAAGTGACGAGCCCACACATTGCCGTCGGCATCAGCCGTAATAAACGACTTGCCGCGCTGACCAGCATCCATAGCGATGACAGCGGCGGTGTGCGGTTCAAGTGTCTTTGCTTTGACCAACGTGAAGCCATCAGTCGACGTCGCAGACTCGCGTGGCAAGCGGTAGTAGATGTTCACTGAACCATCGGATCCACCGACGACAATCGACTGCTCGCCGATCAGAAACCCTAAGACGTTGATATCGACGGCGCCCGGAGCGAGATCAATGGCCTCGGCCAACTCGGGTTTGTCGAAGTTGCGGGTATCGTAACGATAAACGGTGCCTGACTTTTCAGCGATGTAAACCTGATCGGCCTTCTCGGTCATCAACACGCCAGACACAACAACGCCTGGTTTGAGGCCCGGCAACTCTGACGTCGTCAGCGTGATGGTCTCTTTATTGGTCATAAAGTTCTTTTTGGTTTCAGCCAGCGTGATGCGGCCAACGCCATTGGCATCAATCGTAATGAACGAGCGCGCGGGGCGTTCGGCCGTACCGCCCACCCGATAATCCAGCGCCATGATGGCTTCGCCGCCCGGAGTGATCTGCTGAGGTTCGCCCAGTTCTAATTTCACAAGTGTGCGCCGATATTGTGTCGCAGAAATCGACGTATAAATGGCGTTGCCGTCAGTCAGATCGTCAGTCGCGCCTAATTTTTGGAGTCCCGCTGGGGCGGAATTTGATTCGATGATGTTCACCACCAACAGCATGCGGCCCAACCGCAACGTGCCGTCGCCAAAGCCAAAACCGACATATCCGCCCGCCAGTGTGCGCGCGAAAGCAGTTGCGGTTTGCCCACCGAAATCAAAGCTTGGAACAGTAATGGCGCGGCCTGTCTTGATATGGAAGGCGGAGACAGCGCCTGCGTCATCAACCGCAACTGAAATGGTGCGATATTCGTCGATAAAATCAGTCAGCGTTTTGTGGCCACCGGCCTGAAGGGCGACTTTGGTTTGGCCCTCAAGATGACCGCCCGTGAACAACGGCACGACAACCTGAGCTAAAAAAACCATGATTCCGAAAACAGCTAAGATGACAGCGAGGCCACCAACGCGGATGACTCCGTCAGCGACTTTGTCGGCGATTAGAACCGAACGCGGCGTCTTCATAGACCGACGCTGGCGGGGCAGGACTGAGGTCGGGTTTGAAGTCTCGGTTGTCACGCCAAATCCCCTTTTTGGAACCTGCGGCATCTTAGTCGAAAAAAGAACGGCACCGGAGCCAATTTGCGCCGGTGCCATTCCATATAAATCAGTGACTTAGCCCTATTTCAGGCCAAGCGCGGCCATGTCTTCTGCAGCGACTGCTGCGGGAAGCGGATAGTAGCCGTCCTTCACCGTGCCTTGCTGACCTTGCTTGGAGAGCACGAAGCGCAAGTACTCGGCGCGCAGCGGCTCAAGATCGCGACCAGGATTCTTGTTCACATAGACATAGAGGAAGCGCGTAATCGGGTAAGAACCCGCAGAGGCTTCTTCTTGCGATGGGTGATGGCAGGTATCGCCGTCTTTGGACGAAACATCGATGGCGCGCACATCAGCAGTCTTATAGCCAATGCCCGAGTAGCCAATGGCAGCTTTGTCCGAGGCAACGCTTTGTACCACGGCCGATGAGCCGGGTTGCTCTTTCACGCTGTCCTTATAATCGCCGTCGGCCATGGCAACTTCTTTGAAGTAGCCATAGGTGCCCGAAGCAGAGTTACGGCCGTACATAGAGATCGGTTTATTGGCCAGTTCACCGGTGACGCCCAATTGGCCCCACGTGGTGATGTCGTTTTTCAAGCCGCGCTTGCGGGTTTTGGAGAAGATCGCATCGATTTGCGGCAGGCTGAGGCAGGTCACTGGGCTATCTTTGTTCACAAACACAGCCAAGGCATCAACTGCAACGCGAACTGCGGTCGGCTTATAGCCGTACTTTTTCTCGAAGTCGTCGTTCTCACCCGCGCGCATCACGCGCGACATGGGACCGAACTGGGCCGTACCGGCGATCAAAGCCGGCGGCGCGGTGCCCGAACCTTTGCCTTCGATCTCGATTTTCACGTTGGGGTATTCTTTGCTGTAACCTTCGGCCCACAGGGTCATGAGGTTATTCAGCGTGTCAGACCCAATGGACTTGATGCTGCCCTCAACACCCGACACCTTCTTGTACTCTTTCAAGCCAGGGTCGATGTCGGCCGCGCTCGCTGTGCCGATCAAAGCGCTGCTCGCAAGCAAGGCGGATACGAAAAGTTTGCCGGTCGTTGTCCTCAACATCTTAGATCTCCCGATCAAGAAACGGTTTATGAGCCCCGGAATAGCCCGGTACGCTCCATGCACGATACTCCTATCGGCGGGTGCCAAACCTTTTGTGACAGAAATATGAAGCTTTTGTGTCAGCGGCTGGGGATAAGTCGGCAGTCAGATAAATTTGTTATATAAATCAAAGACTTATAAATTAGCCGCGAAGACCTTTAATGTTTCCAGCGTAATCTTTGGTGCCAAAAACGGCCGTTCCGGCCACCAAAACATTGGCCCCGGCTTTGATACATTCCGCTGCGGTTTGCGGGTTAATGCCACCATCGACTTCCAGTTCGATGGGCCGTGCGCCGATCATGGCTTTAAGTTGCACAATTTTGTCGAGTTGGCTGCGGATGAACGACTGGCCCCCGAAGCCCGGGTTCACAGTCATAACCAAAATCAAATCCAATTTGTCGAGCACGTATTCCAAAACCGATGCAGGTGTCGAAGGGTTCAGCGACACACCCGCTTTTTTGCCCAGGGACTTAATGACTTGCAGTGAGCGGTCGAGATGGGGCCCCGCTTCGGCGTGGACGGTAATGATATCTGAGCCCGCGTCGGCAAAGGCCGCGATGTAGGGATCAACCGGCGCAATCATCAAATGCACATCAAAAACCTTTTTCGAATGCGGCCGCAGCGCCTTCACAATCGACGGGCCGATTGTGATGTTGGGCACAAAGTGACCGTCCATGACATCGACGTGGATGTAGTCGGCCCCGGCTACATCGATGGCGCGGACTTCCTCGCCAAGACGAGCAAAGTCGGCAGATAAAATGCTGGGGGCGATTTTGACGGCCATCGGCGTAAACCTTCAGATGCCTTGATCAGGATGGTGTCATACACCGCCAGGGGCACCAGCCCAAGCCCTGCCCTACATACAAATCTGTATCCGTGTGGCCTTGGGTCCAATCAGAGGGCACCTATATATCTTGAGGACCAATCACGGAGGGTGGAACGATGACTGAGTATGATTATCTGCGCGAGCATGCGATGTGGGACTTCCAGTCAGAGCCAATCATACCGCCAACCCCTGCCATCGTGGGCATTGTGGCTTGCGTTGGCGCTTTCTTGGGCCTGGCCTTGGCCCTGGAAATCTAGATCAGCCGCCCAAATCGCGGGCGAGCCGCAAGCCTAAAGTGCTGCTGCGATAGTCCGGCGTCTCGCGGCTGCGACCGGGCGCGCGTGCAAACCACGACCGGCTGTACCAACCCCCGCCGCGCACAATGACTTTCTCGCAACCCTCGACACGCCGCGCGCTGCCATCGGTGGGCGCGCCCTCGTAGGACGGCGGCGTAAAACAATCCTCGGTCCACTCCCAGATGTTGCCGATCACGTCATGCAGACCAAACGCATTGGCTGGGAACGAGCCCACGGGGGCGGAAAATACAAAACCATCGCGGCACGGAAAGAACCGTGAGGCATCGGCCACATCGCCGCCATGAGCCTCGGCTCGGCCCAGGTCAGACACGTTGGCATGGGCGCAAATCTTGTTATCGATCTTTTCAGTTTTAGCTCCGGCGCGGGCGACGTATTCCCATTCAGCTTCGCTGGGCACGCGGTAGCTCTGCCCGGTTTTGGCCGAGAGCCAGATTGAATAAGCGCGTGCGTCATCAAGGGTAATGCAGCCGACCGGAAATCTGTCGGTTTGGCCATAGCCGGGCTCGCGCCACGTGGCAGTTGCGACCGGCCCCCATTTCTTTTGGGCGGAATCCCATGTGGTGCAATTGGCACTGCTGGCGCGCGCCGTTTCTGTTGCAAACACGGCGTATTCGCCCACGGTTAGTTCATAGCGCCCCATGGCAAAAGGTTTTGCAATGGTAACGGTGTGGGCGGGCCATTCACGCGCGCCCTGCTCGTCGGGCAAACCTGCTTTTGCGGTTTGCTCGGGCGTCGAGCCCATGGTGAAACGACCGGCAGGCACAACAACCATTTCGGGGCACGTCGGGCAGTCACGAAAGACCGTGCCAACTTTTGGAACGGGCGCTGCATCTGCCGCGCACGCCAACAGGGCAATGGCGATCGACACACCAGCGATGTGCCCCCAAGCGCGCATCAGATGCGATTTTTGATAGCAGCGACGACGGCTTCAGCTGTGACGCCAAAGTGTTTGTACAACGCTGGGGCCGGAGCCGAGGCGCCGAAGCTATCGATGCCGATGCTGGCGCCCTTGGCGCCTACATACTTCGCCCAGCCATAGGTGGATGCTGCTTCGACCGACACGCGCACATCGCCGCCCAACACTTGGGCCCGATAGCTTTCAGACTGTTGGTCAAACAATTCGGTACACACCATCGACACCACGGCCGTCCCGATGCCATCGGCTTGCAGTTTGGCGCGCGCTTCGACCGCGAGGCTAACTTCGGAACCCGTCGCGATGATCGTGGCTTTGCGTGGGCCCTCGGCTTCCATCAGCACATAGCCGCCTTTGCCCGACAGGTTGGCCTCGGTATGGGTGGTGCGTAGCGTCGGCAAGTTCTGGCGGGTCAAGGCCAAGATCGACGGCCCCGTTTTGTGATGCAACGCCAGCGCCCAGCACTCGGCCGTTTCAACCGTATCGCATGGACGCATCACCAACACATTGTGCATCGCGCGCAACGAGGCCAGGTGCTCGATGGGTTGATGAGTGGGGCCGTCTTCACCCAAACCAATTGAATCATGCGTCATGACGTAAATCACGCGTTGACCCATGAGCGCCGAAAGCCGGATCGATGGACGGCAATAATCAGTGAACACCAAGAAGGTTCCGCCGTACGGAATAATGCCGCCGTGGAGCGCCAAGCCGTTCATGGCCGCGGCCATCCCATGCTCACGCACCCCGTAATAGATGTAGCGACCAGCGTAGTCGGGCGCGGCGATGGGCTTCATAGGGCCGGTTTTGGTGTTATTGGACCCCGTCAGGTCAGCCGAACCGCCGATCATTTCCGGCACAACGGGCACAATGGCTTCTAAGACTGTTTGCGACGAAATCCGCGTGGCCACTTTTGGCTTTTCGTCCGAGGTTTTCTTTTTCAGTGCAGCGATGGCGCCATCGAAGCTGGCAGGCAAATCGCCGGCCATTGCGGTTTCAAACGCAGACCGCTGTACGCTATCTGCTTTTGCCAACCGCGCCTTCCATGCCTGATGCGCCGTTGCGCCTTTGGCACCTGCCGCGCGCCACACAGCCAGAATGTCGTCGGGCACAATAAACGGCGCATAGGCCCAGCCCAACTTCGCGCGTGCGCCCGCAATTTCCTCATCCCCCAAGGGCGAGCCGTGGGTTTTAGACGTGCCCGCCAACTTCGGAGCGCCAAAACCAATCACGGTGCGGCAGGCAATCATGGCTGGCTTGTCACTGGCCCGTGCCGCCTCAATCGCTTTCGCAATTGCTTCAGCGTCGTGGCCGTCCACCGCCCATGTGTTCCAGCCACAAGCTTCGAACCGTTTGCGCTGATCGTCCGACACCGTGAGATCGGTCGGGCCGTCGATGCTGATGTGGTTGTCGTCAAACAAGACGATCAGCTTGTTGAGCTTCAAATGCCCCGCCAGCGAAATCGCTTCGTGGCTAATGCCTTCCATGAGGCAGCCGTCACCGGCAATGACATAAGTATAATGATCGACAAGATCAGCGCCAAACCGTGCTGCCAAAATGCGTTCGGCCAGCGCAAACCCAACGGCATTCGCGAGGCCCTGACCCAAAGGCCCGGTGGTTGTTTCAGCACCAGAGACATGGCCGAATTCTGGGTGGCCCGCTGTAATGCTGCCGAGCTGGCGGAAATTTTTGATCTGATCGAGGGTCATGTCCGGGTAACCGGCCAGGTACATCAGGCTATAAAGCAGCATGGACCCATGGCCCGCCGAGAGCACGAATCGGTCGCGGTCGGCCCAACGTGGTTGGGCAGCGTCGTATTTCAAAAAGCGCGTAAAAAGCACCGTCGCCACATCGGCCATACCCATGGGCATGCCGGGATGGCCGCTGTTTGCCTTTTGGACGGCATCAACCGACAAGAACCGGATTGCGTTGGCAAGCTGGTGATCGGTCACTTTTTGAGATGATTCAGTCATGAAAATCAGTGGCTTATAATGTTTCTACTGTAACGAAAAACAGACCGTCAGCGCCGACGCTCGAATAGTTGTTTGCCCTTTTTGCTGACCCCTCCGGCGATTGCAAGGGCTGAATCGGCCGTGCGGCAAAAAGCCCCCGCCCTGTCAGGCCTGACAGGTTCGCTCAATGCGGCAAATGCCCATGATAACGCCACACCGACCGAAGACCGGGAACAGGTCACGGCAACAAATTGGAGCAAACAGTGGCAGCCATATCAATTCTCAAAGCCCTCGCGCTGTTAGCCGAGCGAGACCCCACGCGACCCATTTTGATCGAAGACGAGCGCGTGGTCACGCGCGCTGAATTTGATGCCAGCACCAACCGCTTGGCGCGCGCCTATGCGGCTATGGGCGTGGAACACGGCGATTTTGTATCGGTGATATTGCCCAACTCAATTGCGTTCTTAGAGGCCATTGCCGCGATTTGGAAATTAGGCGCCGTTCCACAACCGCTACCGCCAAAGTTGGCCGCCAAGGAACTTGGCGAGATAATCGCGCTGGCCAAACCAAAACTGATTGTCGGCGACCCGCCCGTGCGGACAGAAACGTGCGCCATGCTGCCACAGGGTTTCACGCCCGACCCTGCTCTGTCTGATGCAGCGCTGCCCGATGCAATATCCCCGCACTTCAAAGCTATGGTGTCAGGCGGCAGTACCGGCCGGCCCAAAATCATCGTGGCGGGCAACCCGGGAGAGATTGATCTCGATGCGCCATGCCCGACGATTCAACCCAACGAGCGCATTTTAGTCACCGGGCCGTTATATCATAACGCGCCGTTTTTTGCGGCGACAACATGTCTATTGTCTGGAGGCTGCGCCGTTTTAACTCAACACTTCGACCCGGAACAAACTCTGCGCCTTATTCAGCGACACAAAATTAATTTTATGACACTCGTGCCGACGATGATGCATCGCATGTGGCGCTTGAGTCACGGAGTTAAAAGCAATTACGACTTATCGTCGCTACGCGCAGTCGTGCATAGCGCTGCGCCTTGCCCCATATGGCTTAAAGAGGCTTGGATTGATTGGATTGGCGCAGAGAAATTGATCGAGGCTTACAGCAATACCGAAGCGCCGGGCTATACGATTATCGGTGGCAAGGAATGGCTAAAGAAGAAAGGTTCAGTTGGCAAAGTTGATCCGCGGGCGTGCGAAATCAAAATTGTTGGGCCCAACGGCAATACATTGCCGCACAATCAAGTCGGTGAGATTTATATGCGCCCTGCCGTCGGACCTGACAGCAGCTACTATTATGGCGAACGCTACTACTACATAGGCGCCGAGCCTAAACAGCTTAAAGGCGGCTGGGACTCCATGGGCGACCTTGGCTACTTAGATAGCGACGGATACCTCTTCCTCTGTGATCGCCGCGCCGATGTTATTCTTCGTGGTGGAGCAAACATTTTCCCAGCAGAAGTTGAAGCGGCACTTGATGCTCACCCAGCCGTTAAATCGAGTGCAGTGATTGGTTTGCCTGACGAGGACCTAGGCGAGAAAGTCATGGCCATTGTTGAGGTTGAAGAAGATGTGACGATTGACGAACTAAAGTCATATCTCCGCAGCCTGTTATCGCCAAACAAGATTCCTGCTTTATTCGAATTTGTGTCCAGCCCCATACGTAATGGCGCGGGCAAAGTTTGTCGTCGCGATCTTAGGTTGTCATGGCTATCTCGCATGGCCGCTGAAACAAAAATGAATACACTTCACCGCGCACAACTAGGCTAGAATCTATTTCTTATTTTATGCACGCGCGATTGGAGTTATCTAATAATGTCTACCGGCACTGTCGCCCTTGCGGCGACCGAAAAAGGCACCGTCGCCAAGCATACCCAACACTATCTTGATGTAGTCGATAAGTACCGAAGCGATCCACTTCGGAGCTACCATCAACATCACTTGACGATAAATTTTGCAATTGAAGGACCCACCGACGCGGCGAAACTTAAAGCGGCCGTCACCAAACTTGCTACAGCCAATCCCGCGTTGCGATCTTATTTTCAGGGGCGGCAGAACGACTGGACTCAGTGTTTTGCGAAACCGGAAGAAACGGGAGCCTTTTCACATCAAAAATTCACGGATCCGTCTATCGATTGGAAGAAAATATCGCGCGAAGCCGTCGACTGCCTGAACGACGAGTCATTCGACGTCACTCGCCCCCCTCTCTTCAACGTCATTTTGCTCGAGTTCCAAACGATCTCGATTATTTTGACGAAGTGGCACCATATCGTATGTGATGGATGGGGCATTCTCGTCGCGTTGAACCATCTGTTGAGCTTCTACGAGGCCGAATTTAATGACCAACCAGCAGCGATACCCCAATTACTGCTGGATGATTACCTTTCGATAGCTCGGCAGCAGAACAGTTGGCTGGAATCATCCGACGGCAAGAAAAAGTTAAACTGGTGGCAGAGTTATCTCCGCGACCATCCCTTCATGCAATCCCCTCTCGCGGAACGCCCTCAAGGCTTTTTGGGCGTATGCTCAGATCAACTTTCGGTGCAGCATTCGGCGGCACTTTTCCAAACGGCTGAAGCTGGCGGCATTCACGCGAGCTATATTGTGCTTGCCGCATTTCTGAGAGGCCTCCAAAAGCTCCTGGCATTAGACGACATTCTAGTCACTTTCGTGAAAGCAAACCGTGACCAGAGTACCGGTGGGATTATCGCCAATTTTGCCGATTGGGTGATGGTACGTCATCGACTGGAAGCATCGAACTCGCTTCAAACGATTGCGGCGCGCACGCAAAAAGATGTCAACGAAGCTAAGGCGCAGTATTTACCCTATTGGCATATCGTTCAGGAGTTATGTCCGTCCCAGTATTTTAAAGATTTTGGCATTACCCCGTATTCCTTCGATTTCGTTCCGCCGCTGCAGCCGAAAGTTGATGTCGGCGGTAAGATAAAATTTTCCTTCCTCCATGAACTCGACGCAATTCCTTACCGCCTCGTCGCAACTGACATTTTTTGCAGAATGAGCATGCACACCTATGAGGGCGATAGCGGACCGCGGATCAATATTGATCTCATTCACCACTCGGGGTTTGTCCCTAAAGAGCAAGTTCAAATTGTTCTAGATGCGATGAAGGGTGAATTGGCGAAAACTCTCAGCACTCAGTAACATCAGCACAAGAGCTAACCCATGCTCAAAATCTACGGTCGGGCGACGTCGTACAACGTTCAAAAAGTCATGTGGTTGGTGGCCGAGTTGGGATTGCCTCATCAACGCATCGATGTGGGCGGGAAATTTGGCGGGTTAGACACGCCAGAGTTTTTGGCCATGAACCCCAATGGTAAGATTCCCGTGATCGATGACGGCGGTGTGATTGTTTGGGAATCAAACGCCATCGTTCGCTATCTTGCCGCCAAGTATAGCCTGGGCCAATGGTGCCCGGCCGACGCTGGCCAGCGCGCACAGGCCGACCAATGGATGACGTGGGCCTCGGGTGAGTTGCATGCCGGAGTAATTGGTGTGTTCTGGAACTTCTTCCGAACCAAAGAGGCCAATCGCGATTGGGCTTTGATTCGCACGTGTGAACAAAAGTGTGTCACCGAGTATGCATTGTTAGAACGTCGGCTGACATCCCAACCTCACTTATCAGGCGATCACCTCACCATGGGTGACATTCCAGCGGCCGGCACGCTGTATCGCTATTTTACGATGGATATACAGCGGCCGAACCTGCCCAATGTGGAAGCGTGGTACCAACGCTTGTCCCAACGGCCCGCTTATCGCGAGCACGTGATGGTCCCCTATGCGGAACTCAAAGACACGCTCTGAACATCGCTCTTTTTCAAGCGGCCATGAATGCGATCGCAAAAGCGACAACAGCCAAAGCTCCTAGGCCGCTGCGAATTGCGTGGAGCCCGCCCCATTTCAGAATCAAGGCGCGCGAGCTAGGGCCCGCCTGATCTGGCGCCATCGCGTTGAGCTGATGGTTGACGGGCATGATGATCAACAGAGTATATGGCCAGTTGGCCAACATAAGCGCCGCACCTAAAATCCACAGCCACTGGCCGTTTGCGAAATAAGCGGCGCCCCCCGCCACGCCGCCCAGCACCGCCAGCGTCGCCTGCAGTGCAAAGCCCCTGGCGTAGCTTGGCTTCCATTGTGCCAGCAGCGCGCGATCATCAAGGCCAAGGCGTGCAGGCTGTTCGGCAATATTGATATAAATGGCCGCGCCAGTGAACAGTGCCGCGATGATAAGTGCGAGAACACCTAGAAGCATTCGTAACTCCTTACATTTGGAATTTAAAACCGTGCTTCCGCCTCAGCCTCAAGTTCAGGTCGCCAGATTTGGTAGTTGGCTTTGCCGTGACGTTTGGCGTGATACATCGCCACATCGGCATTGTGTAACAACTGCTGAGCATCGCCGGCTTGAGATGGGAAAAGCGAAATGCCGATAGATGCCGAGACGTGGCCTTCTCTGCCCGCCAAGTCAAAGGGCTGCGTAAGTGATGTTAGAATGCGCGACGCCACAAGCTTGGCGCCATCCAAGCTGTCGAGCAGCGGCATAATGACGGTAAACTCGTCGCCACCCAAGCGCGCCACCGTATCTGATTCGCGAACTGATTTATTCAGCCGTTCGGCGGTGGCCTTCAGCAACAAATCCCCGGCGTCGTGGCCCAGCGTATCGTTAATGGCTTTGAAGCCATCAAGGTCGATGAACATCAGGCCAACAATTGACTTACCGCGTCGGCCTTCCAGCACCACGCGCTGCAAGCGATCGTTAAACAGCGTGCGGTTGGGCAACCCGGTCAACTGATCGTAATTGGCCTTGAACAGAATTTTCTCATCTTCAAGCTTACGTGACGTGATGTCCGACACAATCGCTGCATACTGCTGCGTGCGGCCTTGATCATCACGAATGACCGACAATCCCACGCGCCAGGCTTGGCGCTTGCCTGCTTTGTCGGTGATCCATTGTTCCCATTCTGTCTGACGTTCTCTTTGCAGAGCGTCCATAGCATCGCGGTACACTTTGGCGTCGACCATCAGCAAATCACTGAGTTGCTGACCAATGAACTCGCCTGTGGGCACACTTGCAAGGCGTGAAAACGCCGGGTTTGATTTCATGACGCGCCCGCGCGCATCGGCAACACAGAGGCCTTCAGACGACTGTTCAAATACCGCTGCCGCCACGCGCTGCTCGGCGGCGATGCGTTTGCGCTCGGTGACATCGCGCACCGTTAACACATAACCCAACACCTTGCGGGCCTCGGTGATGGGCGAGATAACATATGCCGCATCGAACGATGCGCCATCGGTGCGCGCCAAATTGACTTCGATATCGGTATGAAACGGGCCGCTGGCCAGCTGCGCTTTCAATGGCACTGGCTGGCCTGCGCGCACATGGCCTGCACCGTACAAAAACACGCGCTCAAGCGACAGGCCCGTCATGGCGCTGGCGGCACGGTCAAACAATTCACCTGCGGCTGGGTTTGCGGTTTTAATTCGGCCGTCCAAATCGACCGCAATCATGCCATCAGACGTCGATTCTAAAATTTGCTGGCTTTGCCGCGACAGGTCCTGAATTTCGCGGGTTTGTGTGGCCACTTCCTTGGCCAATTTTTCTGCATACGTACGCTGGGCAACTTCAGCCGCCTTACGCGCGCTGGCATCGCGCACCACAACCGTGAACAAGGATCCCAAGCCATGCTGCATGGTGGTGACAGTAATCTCGGCTGGGAATTTTGAATTGTCGTTGCGCACACCATCGACGTCGCGGGTTTTACCCAGCATCGTTGCGGGGAACTCGATAGACTCGCGGCCCAGCACCGACACGGTTACAACCACACCCTTTTCGTCGGTCCATTGCGGCAGGATCTTGGTCAATGGTTTGTCGGTGAGTTGCTTAGCGGTGTATCCAAATAAGATATGAACCGCAGCGTTGACCGATTGAATGAGCCCGCGCTCGTCGACCGAAATCACGCCATCAGCCACGGCATCGACAATGGCTTGCAGTCGCTGTCCGCCCGACCGTAACGTCTCGACGGCAATCACACGCTGAGTGATATCGCGCAGCAGCACCGCATGCGGTCCTTTTGGGCCTAACGCGCGCACCCAAAGCTCGGCATCAAACACTTGGCCATGCACGTCCTTCAGTTTGATGATCTCAGCATTGGACTGCCCGGAGAGTTTCACCAATTCTTTGTGCCCGCGTTTAAACTGCGGCGCATAGTCAGAGTGAACAAAATCGATAAATGAGCGTCCCAGCACATCGCGCGGGTCATCCATCGACAGCAATCCACGCGCGGCGGCATTGACGTGCAAAATTGAAGCGGCGTCGATAAGGCACATGGCTTCCGCCGCAGTTTCAGCGAGGTGTTGAAACTTCGCGTCATCGGCTAGAAGACGTTGAGCGCGCGCCGACGCTTTGGTGCTCGGCGTCGCCACGATCAGAATTTTGGCCTGCGATCCGCTGCCCCCCAGCGCATGCGCGCTGACATCAAATGCACTGGCTCGGCCGTCGAACGAGAGCAACGTGATGGCCTTGGGCTGAGAGCCCTTGGCGAGCGCGACCAAACTGCGTGCGATCTTTTTGACCCAGGGGCCTGCCACGTGCTGACGAAACGCGCGACCAACCGGCGTGCCCAGGCCGCGATAGCCCAGCAAGTGGCGCCCGGCCTCGTTGATGGCGATGATATTTTGGCCCCGGCACTCGCACACGAGGCCGCCGACTAAAGCCGCGAGCGGGCCTTCAGCCAATGAGGTGGCGGACGATGCGCGTTTTTTTCGTGACGCTGGGGGCATTCATACAACACAAACAACTGCCTCGTGTTTTAGCAGTTATCGCACTGTTGAACATGAGGAATTCGACCCCAAACATCCCATTCATAGCTTCGAGTCTGGACGATTGAACGAGGTTTAGGGCCATTTCTTAACGGCGCGAATGGCCAACAGAACGGCCAAAATTGCCCCGTAAAGTGCCGGTTCTTGGTACCCGGCTTTTAGCATCATGATGTAGTGAATGATGGCCGCAATGGTGGTGAAGTAAATGACCCGGTGCATTCGCCGCCAGTTCTTCGCCCCCATGCGCTTGACCATGCCAGCCGTCGAAGTGATCGCCAGAGGAATAAGTGTGAGAAACGCCCCCATCCCCACGGTGATGTAAACCCGCTTTAAGATGTCGGCCCAAATCGCGCGCCAATCGAAAAAGCGATCGAGACCCACATACGCGCTGAGGTGCAGACACACATAAAAGAACGCAAACAGCCCCAGCATGCGGCGAACACGAGCAATTTCTGTCCAGCCCGTGACCAACCGGATGGGCGTCACGGCCAGCCCAATCAGCAAAAACCGCAGCGCCCAATCGCCGTTGTAACGAATCAATTTCTCGATGGGGTTAGCCCCCAAGCCATTATTCAGCGCCAGCCACCCCAGCCACAGCACGGGCAAACAACTGATCGTAAAGACGACAGGCTTTAACAATCGGCGAACAATCGTGGACCAATCAATGGGGGCTTTGGGGGCGGCGGTAATGGCGTCGGTCATAAGTTCACTTCATGATATTGGGCGGGCCAGAGCACTAATCGATTGCAGGGGTGACTTTCACCTCACCGATGCGTGATCTCACGCGCACGTGTGATCGTATCAGGAAGCAATCACATCTGCGATTAGGCTTGTGGCAAGGGGTCAGGTCCATGCACAGTAGGCCTAGCGAGCGCCTGGGGGGATGAATCGGATGACAACAATCGACACGACGGCCAAAAAATTTGGGCCTGTTTGGCTGTCCCCCGGCATTAGCGTCGGCAACATGTGGACGCTGCTCTATGCGGCATTCTTCACCATCGGCCTGCTGACATTCGTCGGCGTGGGCACGCCCTATGTGCTCAATGTCGTTTTGAAAATCCCGCAAGACCAACAAGGTGTCGTCAGCGGCAACTTGGTGCTGTGGACCGAGATCACCTCGATCTTGATGTTTGGGCCTATTGGCCTGTTAGTCGACCGGTTTGGCCGAAGGGCTTTATTCTCGGGCGGCTTCCTGCTCATGGGGCTCGGGTATGCCCTTTATCCGCATGCGGCATCCATTGGCGAATTGACAATCTTCCGCATCATCTATGCGCTGGGGGTGGCCACCGCCACCGGCGCGCTGGCGACTGTCGTCACCGATTATCCACAAGAAGCCACGCGCGGTAAGGCCGTGGCGATTGTCGGGCTGATGAACGGCTTGGGTGTAGCGATCTTGAACATTGTATTGGGCGGCGTGCCAAAGCGCTTTTCTGCTGCCGGTTTTGACGATGCCACCGCCGGCGAATACACACACTTCATCGTGGCAGGCCTGTGCTTTTTAGCGGCAATCGTCGTTGCCATTGGCCTGAAAGGCGGCACACCCATTAAAGTCGAAGACCGCCAGCCGCCCTTGGACCTTGCTCGCAGCGCGTTACGCGCGGCCCTTAATCCGCGCATCGCATTGTCATACAGCGCTGCATTCATCGCGCGCGGCGATTTGGTGATTCTGGGTACGTTTCTGACGTTGTGGGCCACTCAAGCGGGTGTGGCCAGCGGCATGGACTTCCCCGACGCGAGCAAAGCCGGAACTCGCATTTTCGTCATCGCACAATCGGCGGCTTTGCTGTGGATTGGAGCAGTTGTGTTCTTGCTCGACCGTGCCAATCGCGTGACAGCATTGGCCGTCTGCATGGGCCTGGCGGCAGCCGGATACTTAGGCATGGGCTTTGTCGATAATCCTCTCGCAAAAATCGATCTGCCGCTTATCGCGCTATTAGGCATTGGCCAAATTAGCGCCTTCCTTGGGTCTCAGGCCCTCCTCGGGCAAGAAGCGCCGGTGGCGCAACGTGGTGCAGTGACGGGGGGGTTCAACACCGCTGGTGCGTTGGGGATTTTGTTTTGCTCCAGCGTCGGGGGCTATTTGTATGACGCGGTCAGTCCTAAAGCCCCATTCCTATTAATCGGCGCATTGAATGGCGTGGTGTTCGTGTTTGCAGTCATTGTACGACGCCTGTCCCCTGGCCGCATGCCGGGCGAAGGGCCTGCACCGTCGCTCCACTAAGCGGACGGCGCCGCTGAGCCCCCATTGGCCCTGGCGACAGTGGTGTGAAACACTCCTTCCTCAATCACGCGCTAGGGGGAGAGACCGTTATGATCAACCGTCCGCCAATGTTGTCTGACTTCGTGCCGGCGCGCCGCGAGGCCCTGAAAGCGGGTGTGGCCACTGCCGCCGCGTTTGGTGCCAGTGCTTGGGCGATGCCCTCGCCCGCAGCGGCAAAAACGGCCGTCGACTTCATGGATCCAAAAACCAATTTACTCACGCTGTTGAAGTTGCAGGCCGACTTGTCGGGGAAAGACAGCATCAGCGGTTTTCCCGGCGAAGCCTGGGTGTGGATGAACGGCCAAGGCAACACCAAGGTGTTCAAAACATACGGCATTGGTGCCAGCCGTCTCGAAGACATGGGCGATGGCACATGGCGGTTTTATCACCGTGAGGTCTTGTATTATTGCGACCCCAAAACCGGCGAGATCATCAACGAGTGGACCAACCCCTTCACCAAAAAGCGCGTCGAGGTGCTACACATCCTCAACGACCCTGTGAACCGCATTTATAAGCTCAAAGGTGGACTGATCGATCCGCCTTTCCCGCACCAAATCGTCGGCGACCGCATCGTGTTCCAGCTCGACGTCCTGCGCTCGACCGAGAAAAACCCGATCACGCGCGCCGAGTACCCGCTGCAATCCCAACAAGACCTCTATCAGTCGGGCGAGTTGTGGGCGATCTCGGGCAGCGTGAAAGAAGTGAGCAACCCTAAAGTCGCATCGGCCGAGAACCACACCGCGTGGGCCCGCGTTGGCATGTGGCTGCCATTCATGGAAATGGCCGACCGCCAGGGCGTGATGATTTATCACTCGCAGTCGTTCAAGTTCAAAGAGGGCGTTTCGCAAATACCGAAAGCCATTCGCGAATACACCGAGAAAAACTACCCGCAGTACTTGGAAGCACCCAAAGTTTGGAAAGACCTGCGCGAGAACGAGAACACTTGGACTTACGCGATGAAAGTGATGAAGGAAAAAGAAGCCGCCGGGAAACGCAAACCCGACGGCTCGATTTTCGGCCTCTGACGCTGTAGCCTGCGACGAAAAAAGGGCCCGCTCTCTGGGCCCTTTTTTGTTGCGATGGTGCGGGGTTTGCAAGATGGCCTGACCAGTAAATATCGGTTTTTTACTGGGCGACTTTTCCCCAAATCCTTTGCGATCAAGGCCTTCGCCGCCCTTGTTCAACGAGGGAACTGGTTACTGGTCTGTAACCTCTTGAACTCGGCTGGTTATACCGACATCACACCACAGATTTTCGATAGAGGTGCCAGGTCGCGTGGCCGAGCACCGGCACGACGACGGCCAAGCCCGCCAGGAACGGAATCGCCCCGGCAATAAGCAGCACCACCACGATAAGCCCCCAAACACCCATGTTGACGGGGTTAGCTTTGACGCACGCAATCGATGTGCGCACCGCCACACCGACGCCGACATTGCGGTCCAGCAACATCGGAAACGAAACGGTTCCGATACACAGCGAGATAACGGCAAAGAAAAGCCCGAGCAGGTTACCCAGTATGATCAGCGTCCACCCGGCGCTGGTGGAGAAGATCGTACGGGCAAATTCCATCAATGACTCGGGGGCCTGAGGTACGCTGCGCCATTCATCACCCACCGTCATGCCGTACAACGTCATGGCGGTGGTCAGCCAAAAGAAAAATAGGCCGATCATCATCAGCCCTAAAATCATGATGGAGACAATGGAAGGTGAGCTGAGAAAATTGTAGCCCTGCAGCTCAGCGTAATCGAGCCCGCGTTCGCGACGGCGGCTAACCTCGCACAACGCAATAGTGACAAACGGGCCGATGAGCACTGTCCCCGACACGACTGGAAACAGCAGCGGCAGGTAGTCGTAGTTAAACAACACCATAATGGCCAGAACCGAGACCAGCGGGTAAATGCCAATCACAAACGGTACAAACGACGGCTTGGCTTTGGCATCTTCGATGCCTTTGCTCAGCGAGTCGAACAAATCGTGGATGGTGATATTGCGGATTGCGGGAAGCGGCACAAACTCGGCCGCATCGAGAGAAATCGTGGTTGCCATGCTCGGGCCTCCTTGAGCTGTTGACGAACTTTAGGTTTGCACATTTTCCGCGCGGCGAACTGGAAGAGCACTTCGCCTGAAAATGTGCCTAAACGCGTAACAAACAAGAAACCGATTTGAAGCAGCTTAACGATAGTAGGTGCAGTATACGCCCGCAGCCGGGCCCCTCGCTACACTCGAATTAGGTTTTGTTGCGGAGAAATTACATTATGCTGCGCAGCGCCCTCGCAGCAGGCATGCCCCGCGTTGATCATCAATTAAACAGTCATTGGAGCGCCTAAACATGTTGAAACGCAAACTCGGCCGCCAAGGCCTTGAGGTGAATTCCATTGGCCTGGGTTGCATGGGCATGAGCTGGGCCTATGGCGGGGGTGGCGCGGAGCCTGAGAATATCGCTGTCCTGCATCGCGCGCTCGAGCTCGGCGTTGACTTCTTTGACACCGCCGAAATGTATGGCCCCTTCACCAATGAGCAACTGCTGGGCAAGGCGCTGAAGGGCAAGCGCGATGGCGTGATCATCGCCACCAAATTCGGCTTCAAGATCGAGAACAATGCGATGGTAGGCCTTGATAGCCGCCCGGCGCACGTGGCCGAGGTGGCCGATGCATCGTTGAAGCGCCTGGGCGTGGATGTGATCGACCTGTTCTACCAGCATCGCGTCGACAAAACGGTACCCATTGAGGATACCGTGGGCGCCATGGCCGATTTGGTTAAAGCCGGAAAGGTGCGCTATCTGGGCCTGTCAGAAGCGGGTGTCGATACCATCACGCGCGCGCACAAGGTGCACCCCATCAGCGTGTTGCAAAGCGAGTACTCGATGTGGGAGCGAAATCTCGATGCCGAGATAATCCCACTACTGCGCAAATTAGGCATCGGACTTGTGCCTTACGCGCCGCTGGGACGTGGCTTCCTGACCGGTACGGCCACACGCGGCGACGAGTACCGCAAGGACGATTTCCGTTTCACCGATCCACGCTATCAGGGTGAGAATTTCGACCGCAACCAGGCCATTGTCGCCGCCGCACGCGACATTGCCCAACGCCACAATGCAACACCCGGACAAATTGCCTTGGCCTGGGTGTTGGCGCAAGGCGATGACATTGTGCCCATCCCCGGAACAAAGCGTCGCGCATACTTAGAAGAAAACGTCAAAGCAGCCGACGTGAAGCTATCAGCCGCGGAGCTTGCCACGCTTAACGCGGTTGCGGCACCCGATAAGGTCGCAGGTCCGCGCTACACGCCGCGCGGCATGGCCAGCATTGATCGGTAGGCTGCGTTCACTGAACCCGGATCACAATCTTTCCAATCTTGTCGCCGCTTTCCATGTAGGCAATAGCTTCGCGGACTTGGTCAAAAGCGTAAACACGGTCGATAATCGGTTTTATTTTGTTGGCCGCCATAGCGGCTAACAAATCCTCGAACATCCGACGGCTGCCGACGATGATACCCTTGATCGTCAGATCTTTGATGATCAGGTTGGGAAAGCGCGTGAGTGAGGTGGGCGGCGCATCTTTGCGGTCAGGTGTGACGGCATTGGCTCCAATGTACATCACCTTGCCGCCCGAAGCGCAGGCCGTGAGACATTGCTCCATCTCGCCCATACCGACGTTGTTCAGCACCACATCGGCACCACGGCCATCGGTTTTGTCGAGTACTTGCTGCGCCCAATTGGGATGCGTGCGGTAGTTGATCGTGATATCGGCACCGAGACTGCGCATTTTTTCCAGCTTGGCGTCGCTCGACGACGTCATGATCACGCGAGCGCCCATCATCTTGGCCCACTGCAAACCGAACACCGACACCCCGCCTGTGCCAATCGTGAGCACCGTGTAGCCGGGCTTTGTACGACCCGCTTCTATCACAGCATTCCATGCCGTCAGTCCTGCGCTGGGAATGGTGCTGGCGTCTTCGTACGTCACGGCGTCGGGAATTTTTACCAACGGGTCGGCCTGCACCAAAGCTTGTTCGGCCAAAAATCCATCGAGCGTGTTCGAGTAATCCTCCTCACGCATCGACACATCCCACGCACCATCCAGCCACTTCCAATAGTGCGTCATCGTCACGCGGTCGCCGACCTTCACACGCGTCACGCCGGGGCCTACAAGCAACACGTCGCCTGCCACATCCATCAGCGGCACACGCGTCGGCGGTACCGATTTTCCCATCAATCCGCCCTTGAGGATCGAGAGGTCACGCGCGTTCAAGCCGGTGCAACGAACTTTCATGACCACTTGGCCAAAGCCCGGCTTCAGCGCCGGCCGCTCGACCAGCCGCAAGCCGATCCCATTCGATGTGTCGCCGATTTCATAGGCTTTCATTGTGGACGCACTCCTGTTGGATTTGGATGTCGCCGCGTGCGCGGTCGAAAGGCTGGCTGCAGCCAATGCTGTTCCCAGCGCCGTGCGGCGATTGATGGATGAATCGATGCTCACTCGCGGTTCGCACGTGCCGTTGCAATTTCAGCGGCGAAATCAATTTTTGATGTTTGCGTGCGCGAACTCACGCCCGACAAAACGCGTGTGTTCACAAAATACCCCGGCACAACCGACACCTTGAGGGCGCGTGCGAGATTCATGTTCGCCAACAGTTGATCAGCAATCTCGGGCGAGAGGATGTCTTTCTTCAGTCGTTCGACGTCCAAGCCCACAGACTTCGCCGTGGCAAAAATAATTTCGTCTTGCAACTGACCTTTGAAGGCCATCAGAGCCACATGGAACTCGTGGTGTTTACCCTGCTTGGCCGCAGCCAGCGCTGCCTTGGCGGCAACAACAGATGCGGGCCCCAGAATGGGAAAATCTTTGACGACAAAGCGCACCTTGCGGTCGTCTTTGAGCAACTGAAGAATGCGAGGCTCGGCAGCTTTGCAGTAAGGACATTGGTAGTCGGTAAAGGCAACGATAGTGACATCACCCTGCGCGTTGCCCATCACCTGAGATTGCGCATCTTGCAATAGATCCTTGGCGCGATTTTTGGCCGTAACATTGGCGGCTTTTTCCATCTCGGACTGCACTAAGGCTGCCGTCGCCTCAACCGCCGGGTCGACAGCACTTTGGCCAAATGCGCCGCTACACAGCGTCAGCGCAAGAAAGATGCTCGCGAGATTGGTGATATTCATCTGCGCCCCTCCGTGGGTTGACCAAGCCTACAGCGGAAGGGGCCGCAGAGTCGCGGGTTTCAATTCAAACTCAAGTCTTCGTGAAGCGCTTATTTACGGCCGCCAAAAATGAACCACCCGCCGCGTCCGTGGGGTGGTGAGGCCATCTCGCCCTTCAAAAACTTCTCGTAATTCTCGGGCTTAAAGGTCGCGGGCACGGGCACTTCCAGTTCGAAGCACTTTTTACGATCAAAGCCAGCCGCCGTGCACAAGCCCGTGGGGTCTTGGGCGCGGTAGTGCGCGTAGTTCGGCTCGTTGTTGTAGCGCGCATCCCAATTGAAACTGAAATCCAGTAACGGCTCGCAGCTTTTGCTGGGCGGCAACTCCATGTGCGCCAAGATGCCGCCGGGCGCGAGCAACCGATAGCACTCGGCGATGACGCGCTTGGTGGCGGGCACAGAAATTTCGTGCAAGAAGAAACTCGAGACGATCAAATCAAAATGGCCGTCAGGGTAGTCGGTGCTCTCGGCATTTTGTTGGCTGAAGTGAATCGGCACGCCCTTGTATGCGGCCATGGCATGCCCATAACGCAAACTAGGAGCAGCGATATCCAGCCCATGCAACTCGATGCCCGGGAAAATATCGCGGTAAGCATACAGCTGCTTGCCCTCTTGCGTTGCCAGATCAAGAATCCGTCTGGGTTTGAAGTCGGGGTATTTGCGCGCCAGCCACGTACCAACCGCGGCGCCCACACTTCCGAAATCACGGCTGGAATTGACGACGGGCCCGGCTATGCGACGGCCCTGCAACATCAACGCCTGCGAAATGTCGCCCTCGCCGGCGTGTTCCGACCAATACCCGCCGGGTGTCAGGTGCGCATCCATGCTGGTGAGATAGTGCGGATACTCGATGTCGCGATTTAGCCGCAACGTTCCGCCCACATGGTCATTGTCGGGAACGCGCGCGACCGCAGCATTCAATTGTGGAATCACACGTTCGACGGGGGCCTGCACACTTTGTGGGCCCATCTCTTGGGCGTTGTAGCGAAACGAACTGTAGGTGCGGTAAAAGGTGTTGTCGGCCAAGGCGTGATGAATTTCCTTGCCCGTCTTAGCCGCCCGACCGTGCTTTTTTTTGAATGCGGGCTCTGCGCTGGCTTTGTATTCGTCCCACACAGCGTAGCGCAAATTCACCATGGCGTGATTAAGCAGCACGCCAATGTAGCGGGTGCGTACATACTCATCGTGCGTTGGTCGAAAGAACGCATCGAGGTTGGGTGTATCGGCAGCTTCAGCTCTGGTCAGGGGTGCTTCGGGCATTGCTCAGTCCATTCGTCGAGGGATCATACCTCTATATGAGGTAAAGCCCCGATGAAGCGCAAGGGTGCGTCACAGTTTGCCCGCCAGCAGATCGCGCCAACACCTTGATTAACTTAATAATTTCGCTTCAGGTCCATACCGGCATAGAGGCTGGCCACTTCTTCTTCGTAGCCATTGAACATCAGCGTGTCGCGGCGCAGGAAATCGCCTATGCGGCGTTCACTCGCTTGGGTCCAACGCGGGTGATCAACCTTGGGGTTAACGTTGGCATAAAAGCCGTACTCACCCGGATTAGTCACCTTCCAAGTGTTTTCGGGCTGCTTTTCGACAAAGCTGATGCGGACAATAGATTTGATATTCTTGAAGCCGTATTTCCACGGCGCCATCAATCGCAGCGGCGCGCCATTTTGATTGGGCACCGCTTCGCCGTACATGCCCGTCACTAAAATGGCGAGCGGGTTCATCGCCTCGTCCATGCGTAAGCCTTCGACATAGGGCCAGGGCAAAATGAACTTCGAGCGTTGGCCCGACATTTCCTCGGGCCGCACAACGGTTTCAAACTGAAGATACTTGGCACTGCCTTGCGGGTCGGAGCGCTTGACGACATCGGCCAACGAGACGCCAATCCAGGGAATAACCATCGACCACGCTTCAACGCAGCGCAGACGATAGATCCGTTCTTCGAGCTGATGGGGTTTGATGAAATCTTCAAGCGCGAAGGTGCCACCATTGTTGCACAGTCCATCGACTTTCACCGACCACGGCAACGGCTTAAACTTGCCCGAGTTTGCCGCGGGGTCATCTTTGCCGGTGCCGAATTCGTAGAAATTATTATAGCTGCTCGCCGCGTCGTAAGGCGTGATCGCGTCCTTCTCGCCCAGTTTGCGATAGCCCTCTTTCACATTAGCCAGCGGCGTGTTCACACCCGGCCCTTTTTGCAAGGCCGCATGAGCGCGCGGCGCGGCCAATAAGGCAGACCCGGCGATCAAGCCTGTGCCCGCAATCATCGCGCGCCGATTGAGATACACCGACTGAGGCGTGATCTCGTGAGAGGCAACGTCGGACTTCTGTTTAACGCGGATCAACATGGGCAGCGCCTTTCATCACAATAAGACACCCTCTTACTACGACGGACCCGGCCCACGTGATCACATCTGCTTTAGTAAGGGCCTAAAACGGCTTGGTGACGCCCAAAAAGCCCATAATCGCGACCAGCGCCCAAATGGTAAGCACGGGCGGTTCAACTCGGCGGCGATTAACTTTCATCTGCAGCTCGCCCGTGACGCGTTGTTCGCCGCCGGCGCGGATCATGTCAAACGCCGTTTGCCAGTTCCCCGCGATTTTGCGCAACACGATGCCGTTGTAAATGATCAAGCCATACAGCGTGATCTTGGCCGCCAGCCATTTTTCCGTCACCGGACCACCACCAACGAGATTGTACAAACCATAACCCAAAATCGCCGTTCCAATGACATAGCGAAGTTTCAGGTCGATGGACCCGAGCGTTTTGCCGATAGGCTCATTCTTTTTCCAGTGCACTTCCCACACCAGCCATAGCCACGCCAAACCAAAAGCCCAAAGCAGCAGCAACACCGGACCTTGTAGCTGTGAACCCCAATTGGACGCCAATGTGAAACCAACCGGAACCATCAGCACCAGGCACACGCGTGGGGCCATATCAATGAGCGCGCCGACTTGGCGAATGCGGAGGCGTTCGTCCAGCGACAGATCGTCGCGAATCATTTGTTTGCCCGTCAGCCACACGCCCAGGTCTCCACCCAGCCAATAGACAAACAGTATGACGTGAAGATATTTCACCAACGAATAGGCAAATGGATCCATCGATAGCTCCCCCGCAATTGATATAGAGGCGTGATCCTATCAATCTCGCCGAACCGTTCCAGTGCCATTACAACATTTAGACCAAATTCAGCACCAGACCGCCGAAGGTCCCGTTGAGTAGCCACTGATAAACAACTGCGCCGCGCCGGTGGATACGTCGTATTTGTGGCGTTCGATGCGACCGATATCGCCACCGTAAATGTGAATGCTGACCGATACGGCATCGCTGCCATTGCGCACCTGATGAATGTCGCCTTGGTCGGGCGAAAAAGCGATGATCTCACCCGGCATGAGGGTATGCACGCCTGTCACCTTCAACATGCCATCAGCGCCGCGCGTGTAGTTGGTCGACACTTCGTTGCCTCGCAATTGCCCCACGACACCCCAGGTCATGTGATCATGAACCGGCGTGGCTTGCCCCGGCCCCCACACAAAACTGACAATGCTGAAGCGGCTGCGAGGGTCGAGATAAAGCAAATATTGCTGATAATGATCGGGGTGCGGCGCTGCCAGCGCAGATGGCAGCCACGTTTCATCCAACAACAATGACTTGAGGGCCTGAGACACCTCGCGCCGGAATGTCGGCTCATCGGCATTGCCGTCCGCCAATTCGGTGAGGCGACTGATCAGCGCTCTCATTTTTTGACCCGTGCCAATTCGGCTATGATATCGGCGCGATCACCGTTCAATGCCGGTGGCGCGCGGTAGATCGCGCCGCCCGCGCCATCCATTTTCACGACCGGGCCCACAGTTTTGGTGCGCCCACCCGACGGCAGCGCAATATCGACCACCCAATTCATCTGCGCCACATGCGGGTCCGCCAAAACGTCGGCATAGGTCATGATTGGTTCGCACGGCACACCTACCGCTCGAAATGCGGCCACCCAATGCGGCGCATCGTGGGCTGCAAAGAGCGTTTCTAGAATGAGCTTGAGTTCCGCCTGATTTTTGGCGCGGTCGGTGGTGGTGAGAAAGCGTGGGTCTTTCACCAAATCAGCGCGGTCGATGACATCACACACCGACGCCCACAGCTTATTGTTGCCCGCCGCCAGAACGAAGTAACTGTCGCGCGCTTGAAATGCGCGGTACGGCGCATTGCGCGGATGAGCCGAGCCCAGCGGTTTCGGGTTTTGGCCGGTGCCAAAGTACTCGCTGGTTTGCAGCGCCGAAACGCCCAAATTTGCACCCAACATCGACACATCGATGAAAGACCCTGCCTCGCCGCGCGCCACGCGGTTGAGCACCGAGACGATCGAAAACGCCGCATAAAGCCCAGCGCCAAAATCAGACACCGGCACACCGGCCTTGACCGGTGGCGCACCTACGTCGCCGGTGACACTCATGATGCCCGAGGCGGCTTGCACCGTGACGTCAAAGCCACCATCCTGCGCGCGCGGGCCGGTTTGGCCAAAGGCTGAGATGGCGCAGTACACAAGCTTAGGGTGCGCGCCTTTCAAGGCCGCGTAACCTAAGCCCAGCTTGTCCATCACGCCCGGGCGATTGTTTTCAATCACCACATCAGCGCTAGCAATGAGATTGCGCGCGATGGCCAAGTCGGCTGGCGATTTCAAATCAAGCGCTATGGAGCGCTTGTTGCGATTGAGCGATGCGAAATTCTCGCTGTAACCAGCGTTCAGCGGAGGCCAGGTCCGCATACTGTCGCCCACGGGCGGCTCGACCTTGATCACATCCGCACCCATGTCGGCCAGAAGCATGCCGCAATAGGGCCCTGCGGCGACCTGGCAGAATTCGATGACGCGGATGAGGGCGAGCGGACCGGAGCGGGAGGACATCGTGATCAAACTAATTATTGGACAAGAGCCGAGCGCGGCATTGAGCACCACGCCGATCTCGGCCATGGTTTAGCATGATAAGTTAACATCCCCCAAGGAGATCGATCATGTTTGAAGAGACAACCAACCTCGGCCGGCGCGTCATGGTTTCGACATTGGGCCTGTCGGCCCTTGGCTCATTGATCAGCACGTCAGCGGCGGCCACAGATGCCGATAAATCCAAGAAAGACAACGCCGCAAACGAAAAGCAGATCATCGAATTGGTCACGAATTTCTGTTTAGCCTGGAGCAGCAAGGATGTCGAAAAGCTCATCCCGTTCGTGTCACCCGAGATCGAGTACCACATGTTCGAGGGCGCGCCGCCAATAAAGGGCGTCGATCAATTCCGCCAACGCCTCAGCGGCTTCATGTCGGCGATGAAAGAGATCAAGTGGGAGATTTTTCGCAGCCATGCGGTGGGCGACATCGTGCTGAACGAGCGTATCGACCACTTCATTCAGGCGCCGGGGTCGGGCAAGCCCGACAACCACTTTCACATCGCCGGCGTGTTCCTGGTGCGCGACAGCAAAATTACGTATTGGGCTGACTACAATATGCCCGCGAAGGCCTAAAAATTGAACTGATCATGAACAGCTCACTCGCGCTATCGATCAGGCGTTGGCTCGTGCGAGCGATTTTATTGTTTGCGACTTTGTTGTACGCGGAAATCGGGCGGAGGTTTTTGTTTGATCCAGTCGCCACGATTGCGCGCTTCAGTATTGAGCTGCCGCAGCCCGCATCCGTTACAACCGTTCGCGCCATCATGGGCGCATTTTTCTTCGGCTTATCGGTCACCGCTGGCTATGGGCTGTTGTTTGCCAAACGAACAGTTGCGTGCCTGTGGGTGATGGTAACGTTCATCTTCTTCGTTCTGATTGGGCGGATTCTCGGCCTTCAACTCGACGGCGCGGACGCCATCAACCTGAGTGAACTTCGCAACGAAGCCATGGGAATGACACTCTACGTCTTGGCGCTAATCCTCACACCTCGCCAACGTTAAAATTGTTTCGCGAGCAACACGAACGCCAGCGTTTGATCGCTGGCGTTCAGTGTCTGAAGGGGTTCAGCCGTGGACCGTCGATCAACTGGGCCGAAACCTGCATGTGTAGCTTTCGGGTTACCGCGGCGGGACGACCACAACCGTGCTCCCACCGGTGCCTGTTGTTCCTTGGGCACCAGCTGTTCCTCTGTTTCCGGTAGCGCCCTGTTTGCCAGTGGCTCCCGTATCACCCGTGTTACCTTGATTGCCGGTGGCACCCTGGGCGCCTGTATATCCCGTGTTGCCCTGGTTTCCTGTTTCACCCTGAGCACCGGTGTACCCTGTATTTCCGGTATTCCCGGTAGCACCTTGGGCGCCGGTGTAACCCGTGTTTCCGGTGGCGCCTTGCATACCTTGGGCACCGGTGTAGCCTGTGTTACCGGTGTTTCCCTGCTCTCCTCGTGGGCCCGTGCACGCGCCCAGCAATAGCGCAGCGACGATCATTAGTGCTTTTGGTGTAGAATTATCCATCACGTTCCCTCCTGGGAAAGATCCAACTAAAAAAGTCGAATCGGAAATCTCAGGATAAGAGCGATGCGCGTGCGGTAGTAGAATCGGATACTACCTAGAGGCCCCAACCGGCAAAGCGAAGGCTAACAATTGATCGCTGAGTTCTGTGCCGGCCAAAATACTCCCGCCTGCCGCAATCAGCACGTACTGCCGCCCTTCATATTCGTACGTCATGGGCACGGCCATGGCGGGCACCGGCAACGGCGTTGACCACAGCTCTTTTCCAGTGTCGGTGTCGTAAGCACGCAAAACGGGGTCGAAGGTTGCAGCCATAAAAATCAGTCCGCCGCCGGTGAGCATCGGGCCGCCAACAATCGGCGAGCCCCACGCGGCTGGGCTTTTAAGCAGTTTGAACGGACCAAAGGGCACTTGGCCCACGGGCCTGCGCCACGCTTGGTCGCCGGTATCGAGATCAATGGCCACCAGCTCACCCCAGGGCGGCGGATTGCACGGCACGCCGAAGGGCGATAACCAGCGTCCGAGCAGCAAGTAATAAGTTGTGCCCTCCATCACGCGCGACCCTGCGGTTTCGGGCACGTTGGGGATATTCGGATCGCCAATCGGAAACAGCTGCGAGGTAAAGGCTAAGTTCTGCGCTTTGACAATTAGCCGATTGCGCACGGGATCATACGCCGCGCCGCCCCAATTGCCGCCGCCGGTTGACGCAGGAAATGTGAGCGAGCCTTTCAGGCTGGGCGGCGTAAACGGGCCGTCATAGCGCATAGACTTAAAGCTCTCACGGCATTTGCCCCGATCCCAAAACGTCAGACCAAAAATTTCGTCTTCTTTGATGAGTTGGCTCGAGAATGGTTCGGGCTTCACTGGGCGCGGCTGAGTGGGCGACGCGACTTCGCCGGGAATATCCGAGGCCGGTGCCGCGCGTTCCTCAATTGGGAATAGCGATTCGCCGGTTTCGCGATTGAACACAAATACCGTGCCCATCTTGGTAATTTGAATCACGGCGGGCACCTTGCGGCCTTCGCGCGTGATATCAGCAACAATGGGTTGGGCGGGCGTGTCGTAGTCCAATATATCGTGATGCACGAACTGAAAGTGCCACTTCACTTGGCCCGAGCTTGCGTCGATAGCCAGCAGCGCGTTGGCATAGGGAATAGGGTCGTTGCGCAGCGCGCCATAAAAGTCGGGGCTGGGGCTGCCGGTGGGGATGAACACCAAATTCCGCTCGGCATCAATCGCATAGGGCGGCCACACATCAGCATTACCGGTTTTGTCACTCATGGCCTCGGGGATGGTCACCAAGCGCCATTGCATCATGCCGGTACGGGCATCAAACGCGCGGATCACACCGTCGGGTTGATTGGCACGAATGTTATCGCCCACCGAACCAGCGACAATGACAGTGTCTTTCAAAATTGAAGGGGGTGATGTGAATCGAATATGCCCCGTGCCGCCGTGGTCGGGCGAAGCCATATCCAAGAATCCACCGGTGCCGAAATCTGTGCAGGGCTGGCCGGTCTTGGCATCAAGCACAATCAGCCGACCGCCATATTGTTGCAGGAAAATGCGGCTCTGGCAGGCGCGCGGCGCTGCGTCGCTTTGCACCAATTCATCGCGCCAATAAGCCACGCCACGGCAGGTGCCGGGAACGGCCGGCGCTTTGATAAGTGATGCAAAAGGATCAAACGCCCATTTCTCGTTGCCGGTTTTGGGATCGAGCGAAATAACACGCCCATACTGCGTACAAATGAACAGCGAACCTTCCGCCAAAATGGGCGTGACTTCGTAGTTGGCGGTTTTGCCTCCGGCGGTGAATTTTGCGGCGTCGCCGTTTTTGTGCGTCCAGGCGATCTTGAGCCCCGCAACATTAGCGCGATTTATCTGATCGAGCGCGGAATACTGCCCACCGCCGGGCGTGCCGCCGATCGAGTTCCAGGTGCGGTTAGCGGCCAAATCATCAGCCGATACACTCCACGCCCACAACGACACAAACCCAGCGCAGAGCACCCGAAACAGATTCACCCACTTCATTGTCGTTCTCCCCTCGCCGCAACCGGAAGTCAGATTATAGTAGTGCCAATGCTCTGCCCATGGAGAGATCGTGACCTCACGCCCCGCTCGCCTTGAAAGCCCGCTGTTTCAAAACGCTCCCCACGACAAGCTAAAAGGCTTGGTGTTGGGTCCGGGCCCGGCGGGGCGGTGTGATGACGCGAAGGTGGGTATCGGAGTGCCGCACTGGGACGCCACCGCGCAGCATTGGAAACTTTGGTACTATTGCCGCGACCAGGCCTTTAGCGCACAAGCCCCGCCATCGCTTGGCAGCGGCTCGATTGCCATGGCCACGTCAACAGATGGAATTACCTGGCAGCGTACGACCGGCTTGATGCGCGGCGGCGCCATTCTTGAGCCGAGCCTTGATGCAGATGACTTTGACTCGCTGCACGTCGGTCTTACCGATGTGAAGCTCCATAACGACCGCTATCATATGTGGACATTCGGCGGCAACTTCGGCACCGCTGAGACAAAAATTGGCAATCTCCCGGGCCTGCGGCTGCGATCAGGTCTTGTGGTCAGCGACGATGGCCTGGCTTGGACGCGCGTGCGCGGACCCGCCGAGGGCGGTGCTATGGCCAACATCCCTGACGGCTCTCTGTATTGCTCGTGGCCCAATGCGTTGCACACGGATGGTAAAATTTATCTCTACACGTCGCGAACAGACGTCAATTTTAGCCGTTGGGATACCTTGATCTTCACCTCATGCGATGGCGCTAAAACCTGGAGCGCGGGCCAGCCCATTCAGTGGCTGGATCAATCGCCTGGCTACGACGGCGCGGGCGAGCTCACGCGCAGCATCATGCCTAATCCATTGCCGACCGGTCACCGCTGGCTGATGGCCTATACCGCACTCGATGGTTCGGCCCAACGCTTACACCGCCGATCCATTGCTTTGGCGGTATCGGACGATGCGTTGTCGTGGCGCCGGCTTTACGACAAACCCGTATTTGAGATCGAAGATGAGACGGCCTGGGATGGCGGCGGAGTCGCCGCGCCTCACTTACGCCGCGTCGGAGATGAGTGGCGGTTGTATTACTATGGCTTTCCCAAAGCACAATTTGATAACGCCTTACCCAAAGGCGTGGGGCTTGCCGTTACAAAATCAGCAGACCTGCGCGGATTTGTGCGTTTTTCCGAGGGCTAGTGCTCCTGATTTTGGGATGAAATTTCAACCTTGCGTTCACCTCTTGTGAACCATTTTACGGCATAAAATCTCACCACCCGCGAGAAGGCTGTGCGATTGCCATTTGGCAACGACGGGGCCCCACGGAGAGAGAATGACCGCGACGACCGCCCCCATTGCGCCCAGCGCCCCCAAAACATTTGCGCCCGAATCCTTGCGCGTGCTGCTGTTTGAAGACAGCGCCATGGATGCGGCCCTGATCAAAAAGTTTTTGCAGACAGCCGGCGTGCGCTCGGCCAACATTTTTCACACCGACACCATCCCCTCGGCACTCCAGGTGCTGACGCGCGAGAACGTCGATCTGTGCCTGACCGATTACTACCTGCGCCCCCATACTGGCTTTGATCTGATGGACGAAGCGCGGCGCTTCGATGTGGATGTGCCGTTTATTGTGCTGACCAGCATGGACGACCGCAGCATCGATCATGGCGCATTGTCGCGCGGTGCGTTCGACTTTCTGATTAAGGGCGATCTAACCGTCGAAGGCTTGGAGCGTTCGATGCGCTACGCGCTGAACCGTCATCGCCGCGAAACCGCCCTGACCAAAGCTGCTGTCTTCGATAGCCTGACAGGGCTGTTGAACCGTAGCGCGTTCATGGACCGCTTCACCCAAGCCATCGACGACAACCGCCAGCGTAGCGGAACCGTCGGCTTGCTTCATATCAACCTGAACGGCACCAAATTTTTAAACGAAGCCTTTGGCAATAAGGTCGGTGACGACGTGTTGAAGGCCGTGGCCAAGAAACTCAGCTCGGTGCGCCGTTCGGCCGACGTGCTGGCCCGCTTTGGCGGCGACGAGTTTACCTTCGTAATCACCGAGCTCGTACTGCCCAAGCAAAGCATCGCCATTGCCCGACACATGATCGACGCCATAACCGGCGACATCGAAGCGCGTGACGGATCGCACCCCGTCACCTGCGCGGCTGGCTTAGTGGCCGAAACCTTATCGCGCTACAACAGCCCGCCGACGGCGGAGTTAGCCGAACGCATGATTCAACTTTCTGGCCGCGCGATGTTTGAAGCCAAGCAGCGCACACGCATGAGCATGACCTCTGAGCTGATTATGGGCCGCTTGGGTCAAGACCGCGTTCATTAAGCCGCCGTCCGTGTAGCGCGCAGCGACCGTTTCCACCGGCTATTGAAAGCTGTTTACCGGCTATACCAACCACCTGCCGGACGATTCTTCCGACTTAGCGTCTTTTCATTTGGTGCCGCACAAAAGGAAATAGATGCGCTTGCAACCATACCAACTAGTTGGTATGGTTGCTGATGCCAAAGAGTACACATCACGAATCCAAAGCCAAGCTCCTCAACGCAGCGCTGAGTGTCATCCGCGCCAAGGGCTACGCCGCGACGACCGTTGACGACATCTGCCATATGGCGGGCGTGACCAAGGGTAGCTTTTTCCATCACTTCAAAAGCAAAGACGATTTGGCCCTATCGGCTGCCGCATTTTGGGGCGAGATGACCGAAGGGTTTTTTGCGTCCGCGCCCTACCATGATTCAATAGACCCGTTGGAACGGTTGCTCGGCTACATCGATTTCAGGGCAGACATTTTGCGGGGCGACTTGCCCGATTACACGTGCCTGCTGGGAACGCTGGTCCAGGAAACCTACGCAACCCACCCTGACATTCGGGCGGCCTGCGACAAGGGCATGTCCACCCACATTGCGATCCTGACGCGCGACATTGAAGCCGCCAAACAGCTTTATGCGCCCGATGCAACATGGAGCGCCGAGAGTATCGGCTACTTGATTCAATCGGTTCTGCAGGGTGCATTTATTTTCGCCAAGGCAAAGCAAGGCCCCGATGTCGTGCGCGAAAGCCTTGCGCACTTGCGGCGATACTTGCAGCTGATCTTCGCCCAATCCCCCACAACCAAACGAGAGGAACAGCAAACATGACCGCGCCACAGATGAAAAAATTCCTTGTCCTATTCCTCACCCAGCCCGCCGTGCTGGCGGATTGGGCAAAGACCGATCCCGCGTTCAGGCAGGCCGAGGAGCAAAAAATGCGGGCCGCCTGGGGAAAATGGATGGGCGAGCACAGCAAAATGGTGATCAGCATGGAAGTTGGCGGCAAGACGAAGCGTGCCACAGCCAGCGGCATTGCCGACACCAAGAACGATATCCACCTGTTCGCGTTCGTCGAGGCTGAGTCTCATGACGCGGCCGCTCAGGCGTTCGAGAATCACCCGCATCTTCAAATTCCGCAGTCAGCCATCGAAATCATGGAAGTCAAACAGATGGGTGGAATGTGACGCGAATGGTGAAAACCAACACTCCGAAATGTGTGGCGAACAACTAGTAAAACCAGCCGAAAGGAAAAATTATGACCTCGAATAACACCGTTCGCCTTCACCGCGTACTGACGACGACGCCCGAGAAGGTCTATCGCGCGTTCCTCGACCCCGATGCGATGGCACGGTGGGTGCCGCCCAATGGCTTTACCGGCAAAGTGCATCACACCGATGCTAAGGTCGGCGGCACTTTCAAAATGTCATTCACCAATTTCTCCACGGGCTCGGTCGTTTCCTTTGGCGGTGAATACCTCGAACTCGTGCCGCACGAGCGCTTGCGCTACACCGACGTTTTCGATGATCCGAATTTGCCGGGCACCATGACGGTGACGGTGACGTTGAAAAAAGTATCGGTCGGCACCGAGGTGACCATCGTGCAAGAGGGCGTGCCCGATGTCATTCCGCTGGAAGCGTGTTATCTCGGCTGGCAGGAATCGATGCTGAACTTGGCGCGGCTGGTCGAGCCTGAGATTCCGAATTAGTAAAATCTAACTTTGGCTTAAAACGCTTTGCCGTTCACATGGTTTGGAGTTAGCGCACGCGGGTCGACGTCCTCCAGCGCGTTGACGTTGATCCCTGCGGCTTCGGTGCAGTCGGGGCTGATACCATAGGCAAAACTTTGAATGCCGCACGTCTTGCAAAACATGTGTGCGATTTTCTTAGAGTTGAAACGATACTCGGTCAGGTTGTCGGCACCCGAGAGGAGAGCGAATTTGTCGCGGGTGGTAAAAGCGAGGATCTGACCCAATCGCTGACAGCGCGAACAATTGCACGTCATGGTTTTGTCGAGATCGACATCAACCTCGTACGACACTGCGCCGCACTGGCACCCGCCCCTGTAGTGTTTTTCCATGGCTCAACGATCCTTTTCTGACCTGACGCATGAGACTATTGAGAGTGCGCCGCAAGCGATAGCGGTGGGGCGGCTCACGTCGTTTAACCCCCGGTACTGCCCGCCCGCGGCGAACACAACCGCGACAGGAAAATCGCAGATATTGGTGTTCGGTATACGGATAACCCCTTGTAGTTTCGAGTGAAAATTGGCGCTTTAGGACTCTTATCCACAACCGTTTGAGGGTATCGTCCCTTCCATAAAAATAAATGCCGGGGGAGAGCCTTTTCGTGTTTCGTATGGTGCGGTTTCGCCGCGACAAAGAAGCAGCCTATCAAGCCGAGCAGACCAAGCGCTTAGCCCCGTCGCAGCGTTGGATGGTGCTGGCCGCTGGCGCCAGCTACGGCCTGGCAGACTTGTGGCTTGGCGTCGCGGCCGGCGACACAACCGGCATGTTGATGGGCTCGTCGTTAGCGTTGTTGGTGGCCACATTGGCCCTTTGGGGCCTAATGCGAACCGAGTTCGTACGCGAGCGCATCGAGATTGTTCCCATCATCATCGCGCTGACGTTTGGCGCACATCAAGTTTATAGCTTGGCCCTTGCCCCCGATGGCGGTCCGCTACGCGCGGCGTTTGTGTTTGGCGCATTGGCGGCCTTCACAACTCTGATTTCGCCCACGATTCAAACCGCGTTCGCGTCGATCATCACCGCAGCGGTGGTTGCCGCCATTGGGTTTGGCGTGGTCCTGCCCAACCAAGGCGTGAGCGTTGATTTAGTCGACACACTCACGTTTGCTGTTCCGGTGATCAGTATTGTGCTTGGCCTCGCGATGACGCTGGATTATGCGCGGCGCGAAGCATTTTCCTACAGGCACGAGTTGGGCCGCCGGGCCACCACCGATGACATCTCAGGCGTATCGAACCGCGCACATATTCATCAATTGGCGCAAAACGAATTTGGGCGCGCGCGCCGCTACAAAGAACCGCTGTCGATTGTGATGATTGAAATCGATGGCTTTGAGTCAGTGATGGAAAATGCTGGGCCCATTGCGCTTGATACGCTAATCCAAGTGTTCTCGGGCTATTGCGTGATTGTGATGCGCCACTGCGACAGCTTCGGCCGCCTAGGTCCAAAGCGCTTCCTTGCGTTACTGCCCGAAACACCGGCCAAGGGAGCCATGGTGTTGGCCACCCGCATGGTTCGCGAGTTGGCCGCCTTGGACGTGATGGTCGACGACGACAAACTGAATTTCACCGTCAGCATTGGCGTAGCTGAGGCGCACCCCAATGACAAATGGGCGGGCGACCTCATGCGCCGCTGCACGCAAGCCTTAGACGACGCAATCGAAAGCGGCCGCAACACCGCCGTGCTGGCACATGCCAACGCGCAAGCAAACGCAAATGACGCCAGCGCCTCACCAATGATGAGCGGCAGTGCCGCAAACGTCATGATGCCCGAAGCGTCATCAGGTGGTATGCGCAAAACGGCGTAAGTTGTCAGCGGCGCTCCAGCACCAGATATAGCCCATCCTCGAACTGTTGACCGTCGCGGCGTAAAGGTGCGGCGTGTTCAGCAATCAAGCGAAAGCCATTCTGCATGGCCAAGGCTTTGAGGTGTTCCGGGTTGTGCGCATAGCGCCCACTGGTTTCCAAGACAAACCCCGCTTGCGACGTTGGTTCAATGGTAAAGGCCAGTACACCGCCCGACATTAAACAGCGCGCAGAGTGCGTAAAAATACCTGCGACATCGCCGACATAAATGAACACATCGGTGGCGGCGATGAGGTCGAAGCGCAGCTGAGTTTGACCGAGATAAAGTTCTGCCTCGGACTTTGCGACATCAGAATAAAGCGCTCGCGCGCGGGTGGCGTCGACCATGCGTTGCGAGAGATCAACGCCGACCAAAACGTCGCCCGCGTAAACATTGCGAATGGCGGCGCCAAATAATCCTGTGCCACAACCCAGATCAAGCACGCGTGCAAATCGCGCACGGTCGGGATAGTGAAGATAGATCAGATCCACGAGAGTTTCGGGCGCGCGGTAATCCAGCCGCGCAACCAAGTGCGTTTCGAACCGTGCTGCATAACCGTCGAAAAATTCTTCAACATAGGCCCAATCAGGGTGCGACGGTGTTTGCCCACGCGCTGCGATCAACAGATGCCGCGTGGCGACGTTGTCCGGGTTAATAGCGACCGCGCGTTCCAATGCATTGATCATCGCTGGCGTATCGCCCAACGCACGATGCACGTTGGCCAAGCCCGCCCAGGCGAGTTCAAAATCGGGTCGCTCGGCGACGAGCGCGTCGAAGTATGGTTTGGCTTGCGCATGGAAGCCCTGATCGACCAACGTAGCCGCCAGGTTTTGCTGCGCGTCGATATTGCGAGGGTCCAGTTCGACAACTCGGCGAAACGCAGCTTCAGCTTCCGCAGCTAGCCCGCGCTGGTAGAGCACAATACCCAACCTGAAAAAGATATTGGCCCCTTGGGGTTCCAGCTCGGTGGCGCGTTGCAAGGCGTCGGTCGCCGCGACGAGGTCGCCTGTTTGGGTCAGGCATAACCCCAGCAGCGCCCAGGCGCGCATCTCGCTAGGCACGTCGGCGACGATGCGGCGATAGAGCGCAATCGCATCGAGCCAGCGGTTAGCTTGATAATGCGCCTGAGCTTCGGCGTAGGCCGCCTTCAACGACGCAGGCACGCCGTTAGCGCTGCGGCTGCGCCCGCGCCATGGCACCCACGAGCTTCCATTCCGCGCCCTCTTTGTTCCAAACGTGGACGACCTCAAACGTCTCGTCCACCGGTTTGCCGTCGGGCTTCATGCTGCGTTTGGTCGTGTAGTAAATAACTCCCGTCGTGCCCGACATCGCAAAGTCGGTTAACTCCATGGTCAGCTTTTCTTTGGTGAGCCCCACCATGCGCTTGGCATCTTCCTTCAATCCGGTCAGGGGCAATGGCTTGGCCGCACCGGGGGGCCAGCCGACATAATGGTCCGACGTGTTATCGACGTAGAATTGCAAATTTCCTTTGGCGCGGTTTTCATAAATGCCTTTCTCTTTGGCCCAAATCACATCGCGCGCCTTGGCTTTTTCATCAGGCGTTTGGGCCAGTGCAGATGCGCACAGGCTGAGAGTCAAAACGCTAGCAACAAAACAACGAGACAAAGACATCATGACCAAATCCTTTCGGTGAGTGGGACCAGACCGCATACTGAACGCGACAGGACGGGGCTGTAAACAGGCGACATCGCCCCCCGAATAAGCATTGATTTCAGCCGCTGTCCCTGGCCTAAGATGGACACCATCACATTGCGAACTTGATCGCCTATTCGGGGGAGCCACCATGTCGATCGATCCATATCTGGTACTCGTCTACGTCCATATAGTTTTGTTTGTGTATTGGCTCGGGGGCGACTTGGGGGTCTATGTGACATCGAAGTTCGTTGCCAACCGCAATTTGAGCCTGGAAGAGCGCTTCCGCTTTATGGATGCTTTATTTGTGTGCGACATGGGCCCACGCACGGCGTTGATTTTGTTGTTGCCTGTGGGCCTGGAAATGGCGCGCATTATCGGTGTGATAAGCATCAGCCCCGCCATCGGCGGCATCGTGTGGCTGTTCTCGTTCATTTGGCTCGGAGTGAATTGGTGGATGTTCTACAACCAACGTCATGCCCTCACCGCTACCTTGCGCACCTATGATTTGTACGTTCGCTACGCGCTGATTGCCCTTCTGATCGGCGGGGCGATGTACTCAATTGTGAGCGGTGGGCCGGTGACGGCATTGTGGTTGCAGGTCAAATTGCTCGTTTATGCTGTCGTCATTTCATTGGGCGTGTATCTGCGCACTGAAATCACCAAATGGATCATCGGCTTTGGCATGGTCCGCCAGGGCGGCGAAGCTGCCGACAAAGGCAACACGATCATTGAGGAAGCCTTGCTGCGTTCGCAGCGCGCCGCTTTAGTATTGTGGTCGGGCGTGGCCTTGGCGGCGTTCTTGGGAAAAGTGAAGCCGTTTTGAAAGACTGCGACCGATCCTGATGGCGCACAGCGATGTCAATCGCACGCTGAAAGATAACATCAAGGCGTTGCTGGCAGACCCTCAGAATGCGGCCTACGCCAGGACGGTCTTCGAAGCGCTGGCGCTGCTTGACGGTTACAAGCTGCCAGCATCTGTCATAGCAGTGTTGTCGGCTTGGGCCGATCATCCGACGATTGATCCGGCCCCCCTGCCCCGCATCGCGCGCAATGTGCTGATGGCCGACGCACGGTTTGCGGCGTTCGCGCAAAATCTGACGGACGGTGATTGGTTATTCAATTCACCACTTTTATTGGCAGGCCTTGAGCGCGCTACGGTGAATGACGAAGCGCTGGAACACCTGCTGACACGCATTCGCCGTCACGTTGTGGTCTCGCAAGATTTTCTCTCTCATTATCCTCGCTTCGTGACGGCCTTGGCACGCCAATGCATCGCCACACGCCATATTTGGGCGGAACAGCCGGGAGAACGTGACGCCTGCGCAGGACACACGGTTTTGCGGTGTCTATACGAGCCGCTTGAGAATTTAACGCACGATGAGCAAGCACGTCTGCCGCCGCTGTTAGCTTCGATTCATCACGATCGCACGCAAGAAAAAGAGTTAGCGCAAGCGCTGCCGCAACTCACGGCCATTGATCCAGGCGTGTCGACCGCCGTGAAAGCCCAGTACGAAAATTTTCCCTATCCCTTGTGGCGCGACACGGCATCCAACACCGCGATGGCATGGCCTGAGATGATTGCGCAATTTGTCGGGGCAACGCCGACGTCCGTACCTCGGCCCGCGACGCCTGAGGTATTGATCGCGGGCTGCGGCACAGGGCGCTCGACGGCGATGATGGCGAGTTTATTGCCGGCCGCAAATATTCTGGCAGTCGACCTTAGCCGCACCAGCTTAGGTTATGCGGCACGGCAAGCGCGCGGCATGAACATCACGAACGTTAAATTTGGTGTGGCCGATATTTTACGTTTGGGCGACCTTGGTCGGCGGTTTCACCTGATCGAATGCGGCGGTGTGCTGCACCATATGGCCGAGCATGTGCGCGGGCTTCAGATACTGAGCAACTTGCTCGAGCCCGGCGGATTGCTGAATTTGGCGCTGTATAGCGAACGGGCGCGGGCACCCATAGTCGCTGCACGATACTTCGTGGCCGAGCACAAATTCAGCGACGACATCGTTGGCATGCGCGCGGCACGCACAGCAATATTCGCCCTGCCTGCCGATCATCCCGCGCGACGAATCACGCGGCGTTCTGATTTCTACTCGGCCGACGGGCTGCATGACCTGGTGTTTAATACTTACGAGGCGCGATTTACGCCTGCGACGTTGAAGCCATTGATCGCAAGCTCAGGGTTAGACTTTTTGGGGTTCACTGTCGCAAGGGCTGATCGTTTAGCTGAATACCGCGCCGTCAACCCTCACGACCTTCAAGCGCGTGACCTCGCCGCCTGGGACGAATTCGACAAAACTTATCCCGATACATTTCAAGGCATGTTCCAGATGTGGTTACAAAGGCCAGCGTGATAGACTAGTTGGTATGACCTCAATCGCTGAAGCCGCCGACGCTTATCACGATGCCCAAGCCGCAGTCCGCGTTGGCAACCGTAAAGCAGCGCTGTCGGGCGCGTTGATGGCGCTGGCGCTGGACCCGCACACACCCGCCCATCGCCGCATAGCGCTCGACATTCTGGGCGTCACCAGCGGATACAAAACATTGCCGGCGCCGGTGATGGATGCGCTGCGCATTTGCGCGGCAGACGCGGCACTTGATGTGCAACCCTTGAGCCTGGTGATTAAAACCATCTTTGAGGCCGACCCGCGCTTTGCCGCGATGGAGCGCACGCTGCAAGGGCCCGCGACAGAGATTGAATCGGCCATCGTCGCTGGGCAGTGGAATTGGTTCTTCGATGAGCCGATTTTTCTAGCGGTCCTGGCGCGCGCGACACTGATTAGTCTTCGAATCGAACGGGTGTTGAGGGCTGTGCGGAGGCATGTGCTGTTGCACCAGACCAACGTCGTCCCGGTGACAAGTTTTATGACGGCGCTGGCCCTGCAGTTAAACAATGCGCGCTTTGCCTGGCCAACCCCCAGCGATGAACGCGCGGCGGCGGCCACATCATCGACACCGCTGATCGCGTCGCTGTATCAACCGTTGCAAAGTTTTGATGACCGCGTCGCAGCATCGCTTCCCGACATTTTGCGGGCCGCACGCCACGCCACGCGCGCGCGTATTGAGCGCGCGCGCGCCCTGCCAACTCTGACCGAGATCGACGATCAAACCTCACGCCTCGTGCGCGAGCAATACGAGGGCTATCCCTATCCGCCGTGGGATGCCTTGGGGGATGTTCAGCCAACAACACTTGATCAATTTTTGAAAATGCGATTGGGCGACGCCCATCAGCATCCGCTACGGCCCTCTATTTTGTCGGCTGGGTGCGGCACGGGGCGCGGAGCAGTTTTGCTGGCCAAAACTTTCCCCAGCGCGATGATCACAGCAGTTGATCTCAGCCGCACCAGCCTGGCCTACGCCGCCATGAAAGCAGAACAACATGAAGCTGAGAACATCACATTTGGTGTCGGCGACATTTTGAAATTGCCTGCACTGAACACGCACTATGATTTAATCGAAAGTTCCGGTGTGCTGCATCACATGGCCAACCCGGCCGCAGGCTTGGCAGCGCTGGCAAGCGTGCTCAAACCCAACGGCGTCATGCGCATCGCTCTGTATAGCCAACGGGGGCGTTCGGCAGTAATTGCGGCCCGCGCTGTCTTGGCCGATCAGAGTGTTCCCGACACCGACGATGGCGTGCGGCTCGCCCGGGAGGTTTTGTTGGCATTGCCGGCGACACATCCGGCACGGGGCGTTGTCGACACGCCCGAATTTTTCACGCTGGATGGGCTGCATGACCTGATATTCAATGTGCAGGAATCGCGCTTCACGCCGTTAGGCTTGAGAAGTTTATTGGCCAGCGCAGGGTTGGATTTTCTCGGCTTTGACATTGCCGACCCCTCCATCAGGCATCGCTACACCGAGATGTTTCCAAACGAGCCGACGCTACGTGACCTCGACAAATGGGATGCGTTCGAGCAAAACCACACCAGCACCTTCGCTGAAATGTATCAATTCTGGTGCCGCCGGAGCCCTTAACGTACATGACCACGACCTGGAACCCCGATTTGTATTTGCGCTATGCAGCTTATCGCGCACGACCAGCCGACGATTTGCTGCCGCGCCTGACGTTGTCAGTTGCGGGCGATGTTTATGATTTGGGCTGCGGTCCCGGCACTCTGACCAAACGCCTGAAAGAAAAGTGGCCTGCTCGGCGTGTCGTCGGTATTGATTCATCCGCAGCGATGCTTGGTTCAGCGCGCGACAAGTTCCCCACGGACATCGAATGGCAGCAGGCTGATATCTCGCAGTGGACGGCACAGAAGCCGGCAGCATTGGTCTTCGCCAATGCGTCGCTGCAATGGGTGCCCCACCACACCACCTTGTTTCCTCATCTTATGTCGCAAGTCGTGCCCGGCGGCGTGATGGCTGTGCAGGTGCCGGAATCAGGCGCGCAGCCCTACCATAAGTGCATCGAGGCCTTGGCCGAATCGGACAAGTGGCGGTCAAAATTCCACGGTGTGCACCCGCACGAAGACCCGCTGCCAGTGCGCACCTACTACGATTTGCTGACGCCCCTGGCCGCCAACATCGACATTTGGGAAAGCGAATACCATCACGTGTTGGAGGGTGAAGACCCGGTGACCGAGTGGATTTCGAGTACCGGGCTGGTGCCGTTTCTTTCGGTGCTGTCGGATTCTGAAAAGCTCGATTACTTGGCCGATTACAAGGCCTGCGCCGCCAAGGCCTACCCGCGCCAAACCGACGGCACAGTGCTGTTTACGATGCGACGGCTGTTTATCGTGGCAACCCGGAAAGCTTGATAGCTTGGGCACCGTATCGTTTTGGCGCCGTATCCGGGCAAGGAACTGAAAGCCCAAGTCGCCAAAAAAAAGCGCTAAATAGCCCCCGAAGCCTGAAGGCGCTCAATGCCGTTCATGGCCTGCGACAAGGTTAAGTCTGGCCGCACAGCCATAATGGCCTGGGCTGCCACGCGGGTTTGGGTCAGGTCATCACGCCCTAACGAGCGAGCCTGACTAAGGCTGCGGGTTATAATTCCGCGAACGTCGGCCAAGTCGGGCAACCCAGGGCGGATCGGCGCATTTGACGCAAGGCTTATCGCCGGTGCCGCTGGCAGCCAGCGATCTGGTGTGACCATGGTGGTCATGGGTGTTGGCCTTTCGGTCGTTCTCTCGAGGCCCCAGTCTTAATGCCGGGGATACCACTAATTGTACCCCTGGCAGTTTAAAGATCAATGAATTGTGGCAATGGGCCCCACCCCCCATGCCACTGACCGCGCGGCGGAACACCACCTAACTAGCTGATTTTATTACGAAACCTGCGCAATTTCGGGTGATCGGCCGCGAATGGCTGACCGCTCGCATTACGCCGAGGAATGGCCTTGGCGCGCTCCTCGGTGGCCTCAACCACGGCTTTTTTCTCCTCGGGCGTCATCGTCCGCCAAGCGCCTATTTCCTGCAATGTGCGCAAACAGCCGATGCACATTTTGGTGGCGGCATCGACACTGCACACACTGATGCAGGGCGAGGCCACGTAGTCATCATCGCCGCGTTGCGGCTCTGGCGGAAGTTGGTCGGACATGGGAGTTGAGAGGTAATGGGGACGAAGCCCGCTTTCAAGGTCGTTGAGTGCCGGCCCGGCCTGCCTGACAATGGCGCACGACACCAAAAGGACACCACATGACCGACCGTTACGAGACCTTAAAAAGCCTGGGTGGGGAATCGACGATCCCAGCCAATCCCGATGCTGCGGTGCTGGAAACCGTGCCCAACCCGCACCAGGAAACCGATTACCTGATCCGCTTCACCTGCCCCGAGTTTACGTCCATATGCCCGGTGACGGGCCAGCCCGACTTCGCGCATATCATGATTGACTACGCGCCCGACGAAACCATTGTTGAGTCCAAGTCGCTCAAACTTTTTCTCACGTCGTTTCGCAATCACGGCGCGTTTCACGAGGACTGCACACTGATGATCGGCAAACGGTTCGTCGAAGCTATGGAACCCAAGTGGCTGCGTATCGGTGGATATTGGTATCCGCGCGGCGGCATTCCTATCGATGTGTTTTGGCAAACCGGAACCGTGCCGGACGGGTTATGGATCCCCGACCAAGGCGTGCCGCCCTATCGCGGTCGCGGCTAAGGGCGTGACCGACGTCGCGAAAGCTTTTTTCATCGCGGGCACTTTGCCGTTCATTGTGCTGGGCTTAGCGCATTGGCTTTACACGTTCATGGACATGGCCCGGCCGCGCAAACTGACACCGCGCGATGATGCCGTTCGTATCGCTATGGAAGGCACATCGCTGAGGCTTACGACGCGCACCACGATGTGGAACGCTTGGATCGGCTTTAACCACAGCCACAGCTTAGGCGCGGTTGTTTTTGGCTTAGTGTTTCTAATTCTAGCAGCGCAGGATTTTGCGGCGCTGGCACACAACATGCCGCTCATGGGCATCGCAGTGATCGTGCCATTGATCTATTTGTGGTTTGGAATCCGGTTTTGGTTCCGCACACCGATTATCGGAATCGCGATTGGCGAAGGGTGTATGTTGGTGGCCGCGGCTTTGCTGTCGCTCTAATTCATCAAAACACAGGACCGGGCGCCCACAGTTCAATCTTGCGGCCATCGCGGTCGAGCAAGCTACATTTGATGACAACCCCCGACTTCGATGGCTCGACATCATTGATCGCTTGTTTAATCGACGGCCAGCCGGCGTTGCCCCTTTCAAAACAACGTTTGTGCTGCAATGCATTGCGGCATACTGAGTGATCGGCAATACTTTTGAAGTATTGTGCTAAGAAAATGTCCGCGCGGAGACTCACATGAAACGTTTCGAAGGCAAGGTGGCTTTGGTCAGCAACGGCGGCTCGGCCATTGGGCAAACCGTGGTTCGCACCCTGGCGGCTGAAGGCGCGTTGGTGATGGTCGCCGATGCCGACCTGGCACAAGCGCAAACTGTGGCACAATCGGCAGGCCCCAGTCACAAAGCTATCGCGCACGATGTTACCACCGTCGCCAGTTGGGAAAGCGTGTTGGCCGACACTGTGGCCGCCTTCAAACGCCTCGACGTTCTCATCACCATTGCCACGGCAAAGTACGATGCGCCGACATCGATTGCTGAGACATCGCTGGCGCAGTTCCAGGGCGTGAATGCGCAAAACTTAGAAGGCGCTTTTTTAGGACTGCGGTACGGCGTGGTGAAAATGCGCGAATTAGGCAACGGCGGGGCAGTGATCAACATCGCCTCGGCCTATGGCACCATCGGACTTGCGGGGCAGGCCGCATATAATGCCAGCGCCAACGGCATACGCATGATGACCAAAGCGGCCGCGCTGAGCTGCGCTGAAAGCAAAGACAATATTCGCATCAACGCCGTGCAAGTGGGCCACATTGCCGGAGCACCGGAAAGCGAGATGAGGCCCGTACTGCCTGCGCACGTGCCTTTGGCGCGTCACGGTTCGCTTGATGACATTGCTGCTGCCGTGGCGTTCTTGGCCAGCAACGACGCGGCCTACATCACTGGTTACATTTTACCAGTCGATGGCGGCCTGTTGGCGGCTTAAGCCATGGGTGTGTTGTCAGGGAAAGTTGCCATCGTCACCGGCGCCACATCGGGCATCGGCAAAGGCTGCGCCATCGAGTTGGCCAAAGCTGGGGCGAAAGTGGTGGTCACGGGCCGCAACGAGGAACGCGGCGCCAACACCGTGCGCTTAGTCCATGAGGTTGGCGGCGACGTCACTTTCGTGCGCCAAGATGTCACGGTCGAGAGTGACTGGCAGAAGCTGATGGAAATCACGCTTTCCACTTATGGCCGATTGGATTGTTTACTAAACAACGCCGGCGAGGCTGTGATTAAGCCGCTTGAGAAGCTGACGCTCGATGACTTGCAGTTTTTACTGCGTGTTGATTTGGATGGGCCGTTCCTCGGCATCAAACACGCATGGCCTCATTTGAAAAAAGCGGGCGGCGGCACCATTATGAACATGAGTTCCATCACCGGCCAAAAAGGCGGCCACTTGGGCAGTGCGTATTGCGCGGCCAAAGGTGCGCAGGTCGCCTTAACCAAAGCTGCGGCAGTGGAAGGCGCTGGGCATAACATTCGCGTCAATGCAATTCTGCCCGGCCTGATATGGACCGAAGGCGTACCCGATGTGATGGGGCCAAACGTTGATGAATATATGCCCAAACTGCGTGCAAGCGTGCCCACGGGCGAAGTGGGCGAAACCTGGCACGTCGGGAAAACAGTGGTGTACCTGGCCTCGGACGCGGCAGCGTATGTGACGGGCGCGGAAATCAACATCGACGGCGGCAAGAGCGCCACTTAATGAATCGTCTCTCCAAAAAAGTGGCCATCATCACCGGCGGAACAGCAGGCATTGGCCGGGCCACGGCCGAACTGATGGTCGCTAATGGGGCTCAGGTGGTGATCACAGGCCGGGATTTGGAGCGTTCCAAAAACCTCCAGCCGCTGGTCGATCAGGGCCAGGCCATTTTTGTGCAGCAAGATACATCCGATGAAAAAACCTGGAGCGTTGTGACTGACGCGGCGATGAAAGCCTTCGGGCGCATCGACATTTTGGTGAACAACGCTGGTCGTATTATCGTCAAGCCGCTCGATAAACTGACGCACGATGACATGCACCTCATGGTGGCTGCAAATTTAGATTCTACATTTTTAGGTATGCGCGCCGTTTGGCCGCATATGGTGGCTCAAGGCGGTGGCGTGATTGTGAATGTCTCGGCCCTCATGGGCGAGCGCACCGTGTCGATTGGCTTAGCCTACAGTGCGGCAAAGGGCGCGCAGCAAGCCTTAAGCAAATCAGCGGCTTTGGAAGGCGCAGCGCACAACATCCGCGTCAATTCTGTTTTACCCGGCTTAATTTGGTCCGATGGCTGGAAACGCATGGCCGGGCCCGAGCCCGACAAAACCAAAGCCAACCTAGGGCCTACCATCCCAATGGGCCGCGTCGGCGAGCCCAACGAAATCGCGCATGCCATTTTGTTCCTGGCCTCCGACAACGCGCGCTACATCACCGGCGTCGAGATGGCGATCGATGGCGGCAAGTCGGCGGGGTGACAGAATGACAAAGCGGCTCTCGGGCAAAGTTGCGATTGTGACTGGTGGCGCGGGCGGCCTGGGCCAGGCGATGTGCCAACATTTGGCAGCCGAAGGCGCACGGGTGGCCGTCGCCGATATCGATTTGAACAAAGCGCGCACGGTGGCTGAACGCATTGGTGCCGCGGCCTTGGCTCTACATCTGGACGTCACCAGCGAGCCATCGTGGCAGGCGGCCATCAGCGTCGTGAGCGCGGCCTGGGGTAAGCTTGATATTCTGGTGAATAATGCCGCCATCCTCAAGCCCGCTACGATCGAAGAGGCGACGTTGGATGACTGGCGCAAGATCATGGCCATCAATGGTGATGGTGTGTTTTTGGGCTGCAAGTTTGGCATCGCGGCCCTGAAGGCCAAGGGGGGCGTGATCATCAACTTGTCATCGACCTTAGGGTTGCGCGGAGCGGCCAAACACCCTGCTTACGGCGCATCAAAAGCAGCCGTGCGCTTGCTGACACAATCAGTCGCCAAGCATTGCGGCGAGCAAGGTTACAACATTCGCGCGATCGCACTGCTGCCAGGCGCGGTGGCCACCGACATGCTGCGCCAAAACATTCCCAACGGCATGAGCGAGGCTGAGTACTTCGAGAAAATTCGCGCGCACTACCCAGTAGGCCGCATCGGCACACCGCAAGACATCGCCGATGCAGTGGTATTTTTAGCCAGCGACCAAGCCAGCTTTATCACCGGCACCGATTTTATTGTCGACGGCGGCAGCGGCGGCTGATCGCCCGCTCACCACCCCGAAGTGCCAGCCGCACCCTTGAATGGGCCTTTGATATCTGAGGTGATCCAACCGCCATAAAAATTGCCAGCTTGCGGCGTCACGCGCTCGTCATCCGCGTAACAGGCATGCACGCGACCGGGATAAAACGACAAGTGATTGCCAATGGCGGCATAGCGCGCGACGGGCTTGGGGTAACTCCACGCCACATTTTCAGCAATTTGTCCGGCGATGCCCAGCGTCCAGTAGTCAGCTTGGCCCTTCCACTCGCAAAACGAATGGTGCTCTTCGCGTGTCAGCAAATCCATGCGCACATCAGCAGGCGGAATGTAAAAACTGGGCGGATGGCTGGTTTCTAAAATACGAATGGCGCGCGTGCTGTCGGCCACGATTACGCCGGCGAATTCCACACGGACACGGCGCGTATCAGGCTTGATTGCCGGTGGGCGCGGGTAATCCCAAACGGACTCCGAGACCACAGCGGCTTAGCCTTTTTTGGGATCAAGCTTGAGACTAACAGAGTTGATGCAATAACGCAGCCCTGTCGGGCGAGGCCCATCGGGGAACACGTGGCCTAAATGCCCGCCGCAGTTCGAGCACGTGACTTCCACGCGCGTCATGCCGAGGCTTTGATCGGAATGCTCGTCGACGGCTGTGCTTTCGATAGGTTGATAGAAACTTGGCCAGCCGGAGCCGGAGTTGTATTTCGTGGCCGCATCGAACAGTTGATGACCGCATCCCGCGCAGGTGAACACACCCTCGCCTTTGTATTTTTCGTATTCGCCTGTAAAGGCGCGCTCGGTCCCCTTGCGCCGTAAAATTTGATACTGCTCGGCCGACAATTCAGCACGCCATTGCTCTTCGCTTTTGATAATTTTGGCCATCGGTCGACCTGTATAGTTGGATTATTTCTGAAGTGCGTCGGTTGCTTCGCGTATCTGCGTGCGCGCCCGCAGCAAATCAAAGCCCAACTGCGACAGGTGTGACGGCACAAACAAGCTGCCCTGCGGGCCATTGGCAATGATCAGCGGGTCCATCACCGAGGCCTTACGCAAACTTTGCAACATATTAGTCCAAATGCCGGCCGCCTGCTTTTGGGCAATGACCGATTCGAAGTCCACGCCGATCTCGCGCAAAATCATGTGGTAGGCATACAGCTTGCCTTTCACTTCATAAAACACGTCGTCGGCTTTGCTGTCGAAGAACCCGGCATCGGACTCGCTAACACGATTATCAAGCGCCGAACTGGCCGAGCCCAAATCAGCGGCCACGCGATCCAGGAATGAGATGAGATTGTCAGCGCGGCGGTCGTAGTTGGCTTTGCCTTCAGCGACTTGGCGATTGTAAATCATCAACGCTTGGGCCGCTTCGCGGTAGCGCGATTCTGCGGTGGGCATCGGCAAAATATTGCCTTGGCCCCAATACCACGTTGTCGGATCGGTTTTCAGCAAGCCCGCTGCTAAGTCGAGGTTGGGGTCCATCCCGCTGGAACCGCGCACACGGCCCAAGTAGTCGCCCAACTCGATGGCAAACCGCGACATGGCGTAGATCATGCCTGTTTGATAGTTGGGCATGTTGTCGAGCGCTGAGGCCGGCATCCAAAACGGTTTGTTCGGCGACCAGTACTCGGTTTGCTGACTGATCATGGTCACCACAATCGAGACGGCGCGGCTACCACCTTCGACGGTGTACAATGGCGCTGACTTCATATCGACGTCGTCGTCGATGGTTTGGTACAAAAACATACCGAGCGGGTAATAGGCGAGCATAAAAGTCGCCAGCAAACTGACCAACCACCACACGCGGCGGGAACGACCTTCCGAAGACGGCGCGGCATCGCCCGTGGCATCAACGTGCTTGAACGGTTCGGTCAGGCGCTCAAGGGCCCTGGCCCAAGCTGAATTGATGTTGTCGATGGCATCGCGAAGAAAGTCAGGCATGTTGAACCATCACCGTTAAGACACGCCTCCAAGATGGTGGCGGAATCAAACCAGGTCAATGGGCGTTGGCGCGGCGCGGCGCGTCAAATATGCAACTGGTACGACGCCCCTTGACCGCTATTTCTAGCCGTGGGAGGCACATGTCCTATTGCATTGTATTTGAATATGTTGACCGTCTCACTCACCGCCATATTGCTCAGCCTGGGTTGCGGCGTTGGCTTCGCAGGCGCGGATTATTTTCGCAAAGCGGTGCCGGCGGCATGCGCCAACGCACTGGTGCTGTTTTATTTCATGTTGGGACAAGTGCCCATTCTTGGAGCGGTGCTTCTTTACACGGGCGATGGACGTTTCACGACAGGGTACTGGCTTCCGGGCCTGGTTGATGTGGCCTTGGGCGTGGGGGCAAATCTGATGTTCGTGGCCGCCGTCCGTCGCTCGCCCCTCAGCCTGATGATCCCGTTGCTGGCACTCGTGCCGGTGCTCACAACGCTGGCAGCGGCGATTGTGCTGGGCGAGATTCCAAGCCTGAACCAGATGAGCGGCACTGTGCTTATCGTGATTGGGCTTTTCGCGCTGTATAGCCCGTCCGGCCAAGGTGTGCGCTTGAGCGCCACATTGCGCGCCCTGCGTCATGAACCCGGCGTGCCGCCAATGTTGATCACGATTATCGGGTGGTCGTTAACCCCCGTGTTCGACAAACTTTGCATCGCTGCGTCATCAGTTTCGGTTCACGGGTTAGCACAAGTAATCGCTATTTTACTTGTCAGCGGTTCTTGGGTGTTACTGACAAATGGCATTCGGGGATTTGTTCCGCCAACCGGGAGCGCCGTACCCCTCGTGGGCGCAGCCATCTCAGCGGGTGTCGGATACGGCCTTCAATTAGCCGCCTACCAAGCGACAATGGTCGCGGTAGTCGAGGGGTTGAAGCGCGTCACCGGGCTCTTGGCCTCATTGGTCGTGGGCCGTATTATGTTTGCCGAGCCACTGACGACGCCAAAGCTGATTGGCATAGCTATTCTGGCCGTCGGTGTGCCGCTTATTTTGTTCGGCTAACATGTCCAGGGTCTGTTCAAATGCAGCCGTTTGATTTGGTTTTCCGCAATCTCATTCGCAAAGGCACGCTTCGCGTTACCGATGCTTTGGGCGCCCGTCATGTATACGCGGGGCGAACGCCGGGGGCCGATGTGGGCATGACGCTGCACGACCCCAAGCTGCACAGCCAACTGTTGCTGGACGCGGAAATGGCCGTGGGAGAAGGCTACATGAACGGCAGCCTCACCATCGACGGCGACACATCGCTGAAAGATTTTTTAGACGTTGTGTACGGAAACTACATCAACGCGCCACGCCAAGGGCTGTTTGCGCTGGTTCTGGAAACCCAGCGCACGATTAGGCGGTTGCTTAGTCGCAACCCATTGGCCAACTCCAAGCGCAACGTCGCGCATCATTACGACCTCAAAGACGAGTTGTTTGACTTATTTTTGGATGCCGACAAACAATATTCCTGCGCTTATTTTGCCTCGCCCAGCGACACGCTAGAGCAAGCGCAAATTAACAAGAAGCGCCACATCGCCAAGAAACTGCTGATTAAACCCGGGATGAAAGTGCTGGATATTGGCAGCGGTTGGGGCGGCATGGGCCTGACCTTAGCCAAAGATTTCGGCGCTGATGTAACGGGAATTACCTTGTCGGAACACCAATTGGCCGTGAGCCAACGCCGCGCCGTTGATGAAGGTGTCGCCGATCGTTGCCGTTTTGTGCTGCGCGATTACCGCAACGAGCAAGGACGCTATGATCGCGTTGTTTCCGTGGGCATGTACGAGCATGTGGGCTTGCGTCATGGAAAAGCGTTTTTTGCCCAAGTGGCAAAGTTACTGAACGACGACGGCGTGGCCTTGATTCACACCATCGCCAAATTTCGCGACCCCGGCCCAGTGCCCACCTGGACATCGAAGTATGTCTTCCCTGGTGCATACGTTCCGACGCTATCGGAAATGACGCCTGCCATTGAAAAGTCGGGACTCTTCTTTAGCGACATTGAAACCTTACGCATTCATTACGCTGAAACACTGCGCCATTGGCGAGAGCGGCTATATGCCAATCGCACGGCGGTAGAAAAAATGTACGACGCGCGGTTTTTCAGGATGTGGGATTTTTATCTAACCGGCAGCGAAGTTGCTTTTCGCCAGGGCGAGTTAATGATCGCGCAAGTGCAACTGGAAAAGAAATTAGGTACTGTGCCGCTGACACGCACGTACCTGACTCCATAGAATTTTTTGCGTCTTGAAAGGCCTTACTTATGACCCCGCTGCATCACCCATCGCTGAAAGATCGCGTTGTCATTGTCACCGGCGGCGGGCGAGGTTTTGGGTGGTATATCGCCGAGGAGTTGCTGAAAGCAGGTGCAAAGGTCGTTGCCACCGGCAGCCGTAAACCTGAGGAGTTGGTGGATGTTCAAAAGAAAGCCGACGCCCTTGCCGGACCAGGCCGGTTCGTCACGCTGAAAGCCGACGTGCGCGAGTGGGCCGATTGCGAGACCACTGTTGCACTGACGCTGAAAACCTTTGGCCGTATTGATGTGCTGGTCAATAATGCCGGACGCGGCACCGGCGAATATCGCATCGGGCTGGCTGGACAAACTGGGCCGCGCTTTTGGGACGTGCCGCTGGACGGCTGGAAGGCCATTATCGACACCAATGTCACGGGCGTATACCAAATGACGCGAGCCGTCGTCCCGCACATGCTCGAACGCAAATTCGGTAAAATCTTTTCTATATCCACGAGCCTGAACACCATGAGTTCGGCTGGGCTATCGCCTTACGGCGCGTCAAAAGCAGCGCTCGAAATGAGCCATGTGATTTGGGCCAAGGAATTGGCAGACAGCGGCATAGACGTAAACATTTTGCTGCCCGGCGGCGCCTCCGACACGCCGTTTATCACGCAAGCCATGGTGCCCGGCGAAATCGGAACACGTTCGCGGTTGTTGCCGGGTGATGTCATCGTACCGCCAGCGGTTTGGCTGTGCGGCGACGCCACCAATGGCGTCACCGGGCGGCGTATCATCGCCAAATACTGGGACAAAACGCTACATCCGCAACTAGCCTTCGAAGCCTGCCTGCAAACCAAAAACGTTTTGCCGCAGATTATGTGAGCTACAACAAACCGAGCCGTCGCAATTCGACGCGCAAGGCCGTTGGCATTTGGGGGTCAATGTAAGCCGTGCCCGAGCGCACATCGGGCGGTGCGGCATCGGGCTTTAGGTACCGCCAGCCCTGAAAGGGGCGAAAGGGAAAAGGGTCAGTCTCGACCAATTTCGGATCAAGTTCGACGATGCATTGCGGTTTGCCGTTCTCGTCGCGGTCTTCGCGGATCAGACGAATGGTTTGCCGAACTTGAATAGCGCGCTTGATTACCCAAAACAAAGACCCCCCATCAAGCAGCTCATCGACGCGCTTGGGCATCATGCGGGTGCGCATGCGCGCATTGCCATTGGCCAAGCGATACGCTTTCTGCCACCGCGCCACGCTTTCAATGTCGTCGGCGCCAACCGCCAATTTAATGAGATGAAGCGGCACGCGACATTTACGCCTGAGGTTCAGCCAGGAACTTGACCACCACCAGCGTCACGTCGTCAGTTTGCGGCGCTGGCCCGCGAAACTCGGCCAACCGATCGACAATCGCTTGGCTGATTTCAGCCGCAGGTAAGTGCGCGGTAGCGCGCACGGCGCCGAGCAAATTTTCTTTGCCGAACATGCGGCCACTGGCATTCTGGGTTTCCCAAATACCGTCAGTGCCAATCACCAGTACGCCATGCGTTGGCCATTGGTCTCGGCTAAGCTCGTGGTAATCCCACTCGCTTTTGACCCCCAACGGAATATCGCGAACTTCGAGCTCTTCGAAGCCAAACGTGTCGCCGTTATAGAAGAGAATAGGCCCGTGCCCCGCGCTGATCCAACGCAGCGATCGTGTATCGGGCTCAATCACCATATAGACAAGCGTGACAAAATTTCCACGCGCAGAGTCTGCGGCCAAGTAGCGATTCACCGCCCGCATCACCGGGGCAAGCGCAAGACCGTCGCCCGCATGGCTCCGAATCAGTGCGCGCACCGATGTCATTGTTAACGCCGAGGGAATGCCATGCCCCGTCACATCACCAATAACAACACCCAGGCGCTGCTCGCCCACTTCATCTGTGAGGCACAGGAAATCGTAGTAGTCGCCTCCCACTGCTTCGCTGTAAACGCTCACGCCCGAGACATCGAAACCAGGCATATTCGGCGCTGACGTGGGCAACAACTTTTGCTGCACCTCACGCGCGACCGTGATCGATTCTTTGGTTTGAATATGGCTGCGTAAATCTGGAACCATAGCGTTGAACGTCCTGGCCAAGTCGCCGACTTCGTCGTGGCTCTCCACCGACACGCGCGCGTCAAGATTACCGCTCGCCAAGTCGCGTGCGGCCGCAGCTAAACTGCGCAAAGGGCTGGTGATCGAACGCGCCGTCAACATTGCCGCCAATGCCACCAACGCCATCAACCCAACTGAGGCCACGCCCGCCACACGAATTTGTTCCATGGTCGCGGCGCGCACAGATTCTTGAGCTGAGTCGGCCAGCGCCTCGACGTCGCCCACGGGCACAACGTAAAGCAAGCCGGCGCCAAGCGATTGCAGCTTGCGATAGACCCAGATCGAATCTGTTCCGTTATGCGGCATACGCCGCAAGCCGCCGCGCCCGGCGGCAAAATCACGGGTGATCTCGGCCAGAATATCAGGCGTGCCCGAATCCAGAATCGGCTCAGCGACGACCGCCTCCCAATCATTCTCTGCCGTTACATGATCGGCCGGAACGCGGCTTGAGGCCACAATTCGCAGTAATGGCTCACCGTCTGATTTGCCGGGCACATAAACTCCGCCCTGATCATTGGACAATCGCACAATAAAGCTTTCAGCATTGGCGCTCAGTTTGAGCTTCTCGTGAATGGCGTTGAGTAGTGATAGGATCTCAACGTCGATGCCCGTCACACCAACAAACTTGCCGTCGGCATCCTTCACCGGCATTGCCGCTGTGAGCAGCAGCCGTCGTGTGGCAGCATCCAAGAGCGGCGGCGTCCAAATCACATCGTTCTCGGTCTGCGCCAACTGATACCAAGCTCGCTGGCGCGGATCGTAATTCGCGGGATAGCCGCCATGCCCTGGGAACGATGAATGCAGGCCGTTGGCCAACGCGGTGTATTGCCAATAAAACAAACCCGGATTTGCGACATTCAGTTGGGCGTAAACGCTGTCCATGGCTGCCAGCCTGCGCATATCATCGGTCGTTTCGGCGGCACCGCGAGGCACGAAGAATGATTGATGCTGCGTTGAGATGGCTAACGCCTGCACAGTGCGATTTCCCGTCACGGCACTCCGATCAAGCGAGAGCGTTGTTCCGGGCGGCCAAGTTTCGGCCTTTTCGAATGCCGTATGGAGATAGACCTTGGCCGTTTCGGGAATTGGTCCAGCAAGGTGCCGCTCAGCCTCAAGCGCCTGCACACGCAGCGCCAACTCGACCAGTCGTTGTTGGCCGGACATCACGTCCGAACTATAATCGACAATGCGGCTAAGCTGCAGTTCGATGTCCTCGACGGCCGAGCTGCGCCCCTGGGCGACAATAGCCAAACCGAGCGACTCTGTGGCGCGTTGCCCGCGCCACGTTAGGGCGATGAGCGGCAGTACCGCGATCACGATCAACAGCAGAAAGAGCTTGCTTTGAATACGCATAAGCTGAGTTAGAGCGCGCTTTGCGGCAAAAATAAAGGCGGCATCTTCTGCCGCCTCGCCGAAGGTGAGATCCTGGGGCCGCTTAAGCCTTGGGCCTCGTAAGCTCGTCGATGTGGAAACCTTGATAGATGTTAATCCCCATGGCCTCGCCAACTGCGAAAGCTCGTTCGGTATCAACACGGATCATGATCGGCGTCACATTACATTCCATCATATACTTGATGGCTTTGGCGCGCTCGCGCAGCATTTCTTCGGCACCCGTGCGCCAATGAATCTTGGCCAAACTGGCACCGATGTACTCGAGATCGACCAAGCCCACGGTTTGCGGGAAGATTTGGTCGACGGCGATAGTTGCGCCCTTCGATTTGATCAGACCGCGCGCCACCTGGAATTCGTCGAAGTTTTCAACAATGTTAGCCTGACGGAATTCAAAAACGATGTTGGCAAGCTTGTTGCCCGGCGTTTCTTCGATGAAGTTCTCGAAGGCTTCGGTAAACACGCTCTCGACGTTTAGATTGATCGAGCAACGCCCCACTGACGTGGGCATTTTATTAAACGACTGCAGCATGATCTGGTCGAGAACCAGGGTGAATTCCTGGAAGATGCGACCCGAACCGCGCATTTCAACGTCAACGAATAGCGGCTTACGGATCAAGTCCATGCTGATGTAGTACTCGGTCAGCCGCGGTTCGATTGCCCCTGCACCCTTTTTGTAAACGGCGTCTTGGTGACGAACGAACGCTTTGACAAACTTATCGGTGCCGAATTTCTGGTAGGCCAGCATCACTTTTTGAATATCTGACGACGTCAGTGCGCGCAGCTTTTTCTCGCCGCCCTCGGCGGCGTCCGCATCTTTTTGTGCCGATTCCGCAAATTTTGCCACGCGGTCAGCGGCTGAACGGTAATTGTTGGCCAGATCGTAACTCAGCACCAAGCGGCTCTGATCAATCGTGCCAAAGCTGCCGGGAAAATTGCGCTCGATGGTCCGCAGCATCTCGACTTTCAAGTCACGCACGGTGCTGATCAGCGCACCTTCGTCGAGCTTGCCGAGCAATCCGATATCGTGAGCTGATACTTGATAGACCGTGCAGCCTTTTTTTGCGCCGAGTGCACCGACGCCATCTAACAGCTGGGCGACAAGCGCAGGGGTGCGCTTGGTTTCGGGCAATGCGCTCGAAACGCTGACGACGATCAGGTTGACGCCGTTTTCGGGAGCGTGCCTCCACTTGCCCATATCCTGGACAAGCGCCCCCAAATCCTGCGGCTTAGGCCCCCGATCATCCGGCGCCCGCGACAATTCAGCTGCGGGTTCCGACATAGTTGTTCGACAATCCCTCGAAAAAGAGTAAGGCGCTAAGGTCGGCCCGCGCCGTCCCTGGCCATTCTCCCACCACATACATTACTATCAAAGGAACATTAAATCATCTTTTACGCCCTCTTGGCACCCATTAACATCCTGAAAAGGCTTAAGTTATTGCCTGTTTGGCCAGGGCCAGTTAGTTTTGTGCCGAAGCTAATGTGACCAAAATTCATGTCAATCTGCTCAGCAGCGGCCGACCAGCAACAAAGGTAACCACCATGAAGCATGTTTTTCGCATCGTTCTGACCGCAGCTTTGATCGCCCAAGCCTCAATCAGTTGGGCGCAATCACCATCCAAAGACGCCGTCCTGGTTTTCGGCGGATCGGGGCAGTTGGGTTCCGAGATCGTGAAGTCCCTCGTTGCCGCTGGCAAGCCAGTGACGATCTTCCTGCGCACAGGCGCCGAGACCAGTCGTTTGGATGGGTTGAAATTCTCAACCGTCAGCGGTGACGTACTGAAAGAAGACGATGTGGCTGCGGCATTTAAATCAAAGCCCTTCACGGTCGCGATTGACGCGCTGGCGCGCGGAGACGCCGATGCCTCATTCTACGAGATCAGCGAGCGTTACATTTCAAAGTGGGCTAAGCAAACGGGTGTGAAGCAAATTATTCTTCATAGCTCCGTCGGCGCGGGCAAAAGCCAAGCGATCTATCCGGCTGCCATGTGGCCGCGCATGAAAGATACGCTTCAAGCCAAAGAAGCCGGCGAGAAGCATGTGATTAACAGCGGTGTGGGTTACACCATTATTCGCAATGCGCAATTGCCCGATTCAAAAACGCCCGCGACAGGTAAAGCAAAATTATACGAGGACGAAACCAAGTACGGCGCTGTCACGCGTGCCGACTTAGGTCCGCTGACCCTCAGCTGTGTGGGAAACACCGCCTGCATGAACAAAATTTATCACGCGGTGGACGAAACCTTGCCCGTGCGCCGCTAGTTCGCAGCGGCAGCTTCAGGCTTCGCGATCACGCCGCCGATAAGCGCGTTGGGGATGATCGCATCGTCCCACAAAAAGTCGCCCGTGCTCAGGTTCACGCCACCTTTGCCGGTGCGCACAATCACCATGTCCTTTGAGGGAATCACATAGACGCGCTGGCCGCCGGCCCCGTCGAAGTAAATGATTCCGGGCTCCGCAAACGGGGCGCTGTGCGGAACAGCAGCAGGCACGCCCTTCCCGTACCCGCGCTTCGGCTCGTAGGTCGTTCCCAACCAGGTTTGCAGCCCGTAGTTCGGATTAACCGCCGAGGGCGTGGTGACTTGGGCCATCCAATCTTCGGCAACCACCTGCTCATCACCCACTTTGCCCTTGTGAAGATGCAATAGACCGACGCGGACCCAATCTTCAGCCGAGGCTTGCAAGCAACAATAGGTGCGGGCCAGTCCATTCGGATGATCAAGGAACACATAGGCATCACGTGTGCCAAGTTTGCTCCACAAGCGCTCGGACAAATATTGCGCGTACCGCTTGCCCGTAAGGCGCTCAATAACAATCGATAAAATTTGTGGGTTGATGTTGTAGTATGAAAACACCTTGCCGGGCTCTTCGGCTGCGCGCTTGGACAACGTCAAAGTCTTGATGTCAGTGCCTGCGTTCAGCTTAAAAAAATCACCCGACGGGCTAGGACTGAAGGGTTGCCGTTCAAGCCCGCTCGACATGGTCAACAAATGCCGGAAGGTGATTTTGTTGCGGTCATCGCCCGCCCATTCTGTCAAATAGGTGGCTACAGGTTCGTCGATGGATTTGATGTAACCATCGGCCAGCATCTGTCCAAACAGAATCCCAATAACTGATTTATGCATCGACGCAGGGTCAGTTCGATCTTCGGGCTTAAAGCCCGGCAAATAGTATTCGTATTGAACCGCACCGCCCTGCCACACCACCAGCGCCAGCGATTCCATTTTTTTGGCGTAGTCTAATGCCGTCAACCAACTTTCCGGCGTGATGGTTCTTTGGGCATCGGCCGCCCGGACCAAAGGTGCGGCTGGATTGCCCTTCACAACCTCAAGCGGCTTGTACTTATCGACGTCGCGAACAATGTCCATGAACGGCAACATTGCAAGGCGACGGTAATAGGGCGGGTCCGTCCAGTAGTAAAAGTTCACAACGACAAACAGGAGCACCACCAACCACAGCAGCGCCTTGCCGATGAATTTCAGGACACGCATGTGCAAGCCTTTCGCTGAGATTACCAGGGCAGCGTTGAGCCATCGTAGGCATGGAAGGCGTCAATATCGGCAGGCTTCAATCCATCGATGACTTTTTTCATGCCGGTGACTGACGTTTGTGCGTCGATGTCGGCGCTGGGGCCGCCCATCTCGGTGCGCACCCAGCCCGGATGCATCGCGATGACCGTAATACCGCGAGCCTTCAGGTCTTCGGCCATGCCGCGCGTAATAGCATTCAATGCCGCCTTAGTGGCACGGTAGCCATACATATTGCCGCCATAGCCATGGCCAATGGTGCCAATAGATCCAACAATGCTGGAGATATTGATGATTTTTTTCTGAACGCTAGCCGCAACATTCTCGACGAAAGACTCGCAGACCTTCATTGGGCCCATGACATTGACTTTATAGATCCGTGCCCAGTCGACGTAATCGCTTTCGCCAAACGCCTGCAAGCCACCCGGCTCGGTGACAATTTTCGGGCCATAGTAACCAGCGACATTCAGCAGAACGTCAATCGGTTGGCCGACCAAAGCCTTGGCCAACGCATCGACGGAGGCGTGCTGTTCGACATCAAGGGGATGGACAGTGACTTTGCCGCCCGATGCCGCTGCCACAACGTTCAGCTCTTTCGCTTTGGCAGGGTCGCGGCAGCAGGCGAAAACTCGCCAGCCTTCGGCGGCATAGAGCTTCATCAGGCCAAATCCGAGGCCGCGGTTCGCACCCGTCATCAAAACGCTTGGCATGGTCGGTACTTCTCCGTGAGAATATGATGTAGACTGTTGTCGGACGGCTGGCCGGGAACCGCAACCCCTTCTTGGTATCAGTCCGCTGTGGAGATGTGTGGGTCGGCTTGCAATGGGAGAGGCGCTATGAACTTGGATGAGATCGTCGGCGAAATGCAAAAGCAAGCCGAGAAATTAAAGGCCCTCAATCACACCGTGCTGTTCGACCTGGGCGATGATGGCAAAGTCTTACTCGATGCGACCGGTGATTCCGTGAAAATCACGCCAAACCCTGATAACGACGAGGCTGAAACTACCCTGGTCCTATCGCCTGAAAACATGATGAAATTGATGAACGGCGACCTCAACCCAATGGTCGCCTTCACCATGGGGCGCCTCAAGGTATTCGGCTCGAAGGGCATCGCGCTCAAGCTTTCAAGCTTACTCGATCAGTAGGGACTTCCGAGTCGCATCTAATTTGCTCAGCGCGGGGCCGGCTTCGCCAATGCCCTATGGCCAGCGGGACATTGCCTGCCCGCGAGAAGTGCCTTTAAGCTACTGATATTCAAAGATTTTGTGCCGAGTGCTCGGTCCTCACGCAATGGTGACGTTAACGTCACCGAATGGCATTGAAGTTTCCCCACCGGTTACTAACGTAAGTACTGAAGCGGGCAAAACGAGACCCTCAATAAGCACCGCGTGGGACGAGATGGACGCACCGAACTATCCTTGGCTGAAGAATTACCCGCCGTTCGCCGATTGGCACGCCCCGATCCCGGTGCTTCCGGCGTATGCGGGCTTTCTGAATGCCGTTAAGAATTACCCCGATAATCTATGCCTGGAGTTTTTGGGCAACTGGTGGACGTACGAGGAAGTCGGCCAGATGGCCGCGCGTGCCGCCAAAGGATTTCAAAATCTCGGCGTCGTGAAGGGCACGCGCGTCGCGCTGATGCTGCCCAACACACATTATTATGTGCTGGCCTACATCGGAACGCTGCTCGCAGGCGGAACGGTTGTGAACGTCAACCCACTTTACGCCGACCGCGAACTTGAACACCTGGTCAAGGATGCCGGCGCGGACATATTAGTGACGATGGATTTGGCTGCCATGTACCCCAAGGCACGCAAAATTCTTGATATCACGAAACTCAAAAAGCTGATCGTCTGCTCGATGACCGATGCGCTGCCCGCACATAAGGGCGTGCTGTTCTCGATGTTTAAGCGAAAAACGTTGGCCGACGTCAAAGAAGACCCCTTGCAGATGTGGTTCGATGAACTGCTGGCGAACCGCGGCGATTATGAGCGTGTTGCCATTAACCCGAAAGACGACATCGCGGTTTTCCAATACACCGGCGGCACCACCGGCATGCCCAAAGCGGCGATGCTGACCCACGCAAACGTGACGGCCAACACCCACCAGGTTGCCCGCTGGTACAACAATGCCGAGCACGGCAAAGAGCGCTTCCTGGCCGCGTTGCCTTTCTTTCATGTTTTCGCGATGACGGTGGTGATGTTATGCGCGTTTGAATACGGCGCCGTGATTATCATGATGCCGCGCTTTGACTTGAAAGATTGTTTGAAAACCATTGCGAAGCGAAAACCCACATGTTTCCCGGCGGTGCCGACGATTTTTACCGCCATCAACAATTCACCCGACGTCAAGAAATACGATTTAACGTCGATTAAACTTTGTATTTCTGGCGGGGCCGCGTTGCCCGTCGAAGTCAAAAAGCAATTCGAGGCGATCACCGGCTGCATTGTCGTGGAAGGTTACGGCCTGAGCGAAACCTCGCCCGTGGTCTGCACCAACCCAACCGTTGGGACGAATAAAGCCGGATCCATCGGTTTGCCAATGCCCGGCACCATTGTTGAAATTCGCTCGCTCGACGACGACCGGGTACTCGGAATCGGCGAACGGGGCGAACTGTGCGTGCGCGGGCCTCAAGTAATGAAGGGCTACTGGAACAAGCCCGAGGAAACCGCCAATGTTCTGAAAGATGGCGTGCTGCATACAGGCGATGTCGGCACCATGGATGATGAAGGTTATGTCTTCATCGTCGACCGCATCAAAGACATGATCAACGCTTCGGGCTTTAAAATTTACCCGCGCATGGTCGAAGAAGCGATTCAGCTTCACCCTGCGGTCGAAGAGGTCACCGTGATTGGCGTCGATCACCCTTATCGCGGCCAAGCCCCCAAGGCGTTCATCAAAGTCAAAAAGGGCATGACGCTGACGGAAGCCGAGCTGAGAGAATTTTTGAAAGATAAATTGTCATCAATTGAGCGACCGGAATTTATCGAGTTCCGCGACCAGTTGCCCAAAACGCTGATTGGAAAGCTTTCGAAAAAAGAACTGAAGCAGGAAGAGTCGGGCAAGGTCGGAGGTGCCGTTTAAAATGCGCACCGCTAACCATACGCATCCCGACGCACCACGCAGTCGCTATTATTCTACGGCCGAGTTGGCGGCGGCGGCTGGCGTGACGCCCCGCACTGTGCGTTTTTACGAAGCACGCGGGCTGCTAAACCCCGATCGCGCCGGAAACGTGCGCGTTTTTACCTATGCAGACCGGGCACGGCTTTTACTGATTTTGCGCGGTAAGCGGCTGGGGTTCAGTCTGGATGAGATTGGCAAATATCTCGAACTCTATGGTGCTGATTCCGAGCACATTGAGCAGCTGAATCATGTCGTCAATAAAAGCCGTGAACGCATCGCTGAGCTTGAAGGCAAGCTACAAGACCTTCAGGTCACCATCAAAGAGCTGCGCCAAATTGAACACGAAGCCATTGCGCGCCTAAAAGTCAAACGTGGACGCAACTCTGCGCCCGCCCGTCGATTCACAACCGTTTCTGGGGAAACGCACCAAGGGAGACCCAAGTCATGAGCAACGTCGTCATTGCAGGATATGCCCGCTCGCCGTTTACACTGGCCAACAAAGGCACACTAAAAAAGGTGCGGCCTGATGATTTGGCTGCCGCTGTGGTGAAGGCCTTAGTCGAACGCACCAAGATCAACCCCGATCATATCGAAGATCTGGCGTTGGGCTGCGCCTTCCCTGAAGGCGAGCAAGGCTTGAACGTTGCGCGCAACATCGTTTTCCTGGCGGGCCTGCCCAACAGCATAGCCGCCGACACGATCAATCGCTTCTGCGGATCGTCGATGCAGGCCATCCATCAGGCTGCGGGCGCTATTAAAATGGGCGCAGGAGAAGCTTTCATTTGCGCCGGTATCGAGAGCATGAGCCGAGTTCTCATGGGCGGATTTAACCCCATGCCCAACCCCAAGCTGATCGACGCCGGGCACGCTGCCTATATGGGCATGGGCGAGACAGCCGAAAACTTGGCCAAAAAATACAACATCAGCCGCGTCGAGCAGGAAGCCTTTGCGGTCGAGAGTCATAAACGTGCCACAGCGGCGCAAGCTGCCGGCAAGTTTAAAGACGAAATCGTGCCCGTCCCCGGCGAAGGCGGCATGGTGGACACTGACGGCTGCATCCGCCCCGACACCACGGCCGAAGGTTTGGCTGGGTTAAAACCTGCCTTCAACGAAAAGGGCACGGTGACGGCTGGCACATCCTCGCCGCTCACCGACGGCGCCTCGGCAGTGATCGTGTGCTCGGAAGAGTATGCGGCAAAAAATGGCCTGAAGCCGCTCGCGCGCATTCTCTCGATTGCGGTTTCGGGCTGCGCGCCCGAGATCATGGGCATCGGGCCTGTCATCTCTAGCCAAAAGGCGTTGAAGCGTGCCGGACTCAAACTGGATCAAATCGACATTATTGAACTGAACGAAGCCTTCTCGGCGCAAAGCTTGGCGGTGGTGAAGGAACTCGGCGTTGATTTGAAAAAGGCAAACATCGATGGCGGTGCGCTGGCGCTGGGACATCCCTTAGGCGCGACAGGCGCCCGCATCACCGGAAAAGCTGCGGCGTTGTTGGTGCGCGAGAAAAAGAAGTACGCGCTGGCGACCCAATGTATCGGCGGCGGTCAAGGTATCGCCACCGTCCTCGAGGCCATGTAAGGAGCGCCAGGCAATGGCCGACATTAAAAAAGCCGCCGTGATTGGCGCAGGCGTGATGGGGGCAGGCATTGCCGCGCACCTCACTAACGCCGGCGTTCAAGTCATTCTGTTCGACATCGTCCCTAAGGATGCCAAAAACAGAAACGCGATCGCCGAAGGCGCGATTGCCAAGCTGATGAAGGTGGAACCTGCCGCCTTCATGAGCAAGCGCAACGCCAAGCTGATGACCGCCGCCAATACCGAAGACCACTTAGGCTTGCTGGCCGAGTGCGACTGGATTGTTGAAGCCGTCATTGAGCGCATCGACATCAAGCAAGACCTCTACAAAAAAATCGATGCCAATCGCAAAAAGGGCTCCATCGTTTCGTCCAACACATCGACGATCCCATTGAAAGACCTCACCGCAGGCATGGCGGCGTCGCTGGTGCCAGACTTCATGATCACGCACTTCTTTAATCCGCCTCGCTACATGCGGCTGTTGGAAGTGGTCGCTTCAGACAAAACCCGCAAAGACGCCATTGAGCAAATTAAGCAATTCGGCGATGTGCGCTTAGGCAAAGGCGTAATCGTCTGCAACGATACGCCCGGATTCATCGCGAACCGTATTGGCACCTATTGGATGCAATGCGGCGTGGTCGAAGCCATTAATTTGGGGCTGACAGTCGAAGAAGCCGATGCCATCGGCTCGCGGCCTTTTGGAATCCCAAAAACTGGGTTCTTTGGGCTGATCGACTTGGTGGGCCTGGACCTGATGCCCCATGTCGCCAACTCAATGCAATCGCGACTGACCAAGGACGATGACTACCAGCGCATTCATGGCCAACCGGCCGTAATTTCGCAGATGCTGAAAAACGGTTGGATTGGCCGCAAAGGCCCCAGCGGCTTTTACAAAATGAATAAGCTGCCCGACGGCACGCGCTCGAAAGAGAGCATCAACCTTAAAACCAGCGCCTACGGGCCCTCGACAAAAGCGAGCTTGGAAAGCTTGGATGCGTCGAAAAAGGGCGGCCTGAAGGCGCTGGTGGAACACGCCGACCGAGGTGGTCAGTATGCATGGCGGATCGCCAGTCAAGGGTTGGCTTACACGGCATCGCTGGTGCCCGAAATTGCAGACACGATTGTCGATGTCGATGAGGCAATGAAAGACGGCTACGGCTGGGACGTCGGCCCCTTCGAGACCATCGACAAAATGGGCGCGGCATGGTTTGCCGAGAAATTAGCTAAAGACAAAAAGCCGGTGCCGCCGCTGCTGAAACTAGCTGCCGAGAAAGGCGGATTCTACCGCGTGGACGGGGGCAAGCTGCAATTCCTAACGGTGAAGGGCACCTATGCCGACGTGCCGCGCGCACCCGGCGTGCTGAAACTGGCTGACATCAAACGCGCTGGCAAACCGGTGATCAAAAATCCATCGGCCCGCGTTTGGGATATCGGTGACGGTGTTTTGTGCTTCGAGTTTGCATCAAAAATGAATGCGCTCGATCCGCTGACGTTCGCAGCCTACAAAGACACACTGAAATTATTCAAAACCAACACGCAATACAAAGCGCTGGTGATTCATAATGAGGGCCCGAACTTCTGCGTGGGCGCCAACATCGGCCTTGCGCTTTTCGCGGCTAACATCGCGGTGTGGGGCGAAATCGAGAGCATGATTGAAGACGGCCAGAAAACATACCTGGCCCTCAAACAAGCTCCCTTCCCCGTCGTCTCTGCTCCCGTGGGCATGGCGCTGGGCGGTGGGTGCGAAATCCTGCTGCACTCCGATGCCATTGTCGCACATGCTGAAACTTATACGGGTTTAGTCGAAGTTGGCGTGGGCGTGATTCCCGGTTGGGGCGGATGCAAGGAAATGCTGTTGCGCATGAAAGCCGACAAAAAGCTGCCGGGCGGACCTATGCCAGCAGTGGCCAAAGCGTTTGAGATGATCGGCACAGCTCAGGTTTCCAAATCTGCATTTGAGGCGAAGGAAATGGGCTTCCTGCGTTCCAAAGACGTTATCACCATGAACCGCGACCGGGTTCTGGCCGATGCCAAAGCCAAAGCACTTGAGTTGGTGAATGGCTACCAGCCGCCCAAGGATGCGGTGATCTCGCTGCCCGGCGCGACCGGTGTAGCTGCCTTGAAACTGGCGTTGGCTGGTTTTGTGGCCACCGGCAAAGCCACGCCTCACGATGTGACGGTGTCGCTGGCCTTAGCCAAGGTGCTGACAGGCGGCAAGACTGATCATACCGAAACCATTGGCGAGAAAGACCTGCTGAAACTGGAACGCCAAGCTTTCATGGAATTGATGCACACCAGCGGAACCTTAGCCCGCATCGAGCATATGCTCGATACCGGCAAGCCGTTGCGTAACTAAGGAGAACAATCATGGCCACATTCACACCGCCCCTGCGCGACATGAAATTTGTCTACCGCGAGTTGTTCGACGGTGATGGTTTGCAGAACCTCAAAGGCTACGGCGACTTTACGCCAGACGTCGTCGACGCCGTGCTTGAAGAAGCCGGTAAGCTGGCATCCGAAGTTCTGTTCCCGCTGAATAGATCAGGCGATGAAGAAGGCTGCACGCTGGAAAACGGGGTAGTGCGCACACCCAAAGGCTTCAAGGAAGCCTACCAGAAGTTCGCTGAGGGCGGCTGGTGTGGCATTGCGTGCGACCCCGAGTTCGGCGGACAAGGCCTGCCCAAAGCGATCAACATGATGATCGAGGAACTGATTTGTTCGTCGAACATGGCGTTTGGCATGTACCCGGGCCTCACGCACGGGGCCTATAACGCGCTTGAGCTGTACGGCACCGATGAACAGAAGGCGACGTATCTGCCCAAGTTTGTCGATGGATCATGGTCAGGAACCATGTGCCTGACCGAGCCTCATTGCGGCACCGACTTAGGCTTGATTCGCACCAAAGCCGATCCACAACCAGACGGCAGCCATAAAATTACCGGCACGAAGATCTTCATTTCTGCCGGCGAGCACGACTTAACGCAGAACATTTGCCACTTGGTTCTCGCCAAGCTGCCCGACGCCCCACCGGGCGTGAAAGGCATTAGCCTGTTTATTGTGCCGAAGTTTATGCCCAAGCCCGATGGCGGCGTGGGCCAACGCAATTCGCTCGCGTGCGGCGCGCTGGAACATAAAATGGGCATCAAAGCCAACGCCACATGCGTGATGAACTTCGACAACGCCACCGGTTGGCTTGTGGGCGAAAAGCACAAAGGCATGCGCGCGATGTTTGCCATGATGAACACCGCCCGCTTGGGCGTGGGCGTTCAAGGCTTGGGTCTGGCTGAAGTCGCCTTCCAAGGTGGCTTGGCTTACGCCAAAGACCGCATCCAAGGCCGCGCGCTGAAGGGCGCGCAGTACCCCGACAAAGCTGCCGACCCGATTATTGTGCACCCCGATGTGCGCAAGAATTTGCTGACGGCAAAGTCTCTCACCGAAGGCGTACGCGCCCTGGTGATGTGGGTGGCTCAAGCGTTGGATCATGCGGCGAAAGCCCCGACGGCAGAAGAACGCCAAGCGGCCGGTGACCTGGTGCAAATCCTCACCCCCATCGTGAAATCTTTCGGCACTGATGTGGGCTTTGATGTCGCCAACATCGGCGTGCAAATTTATGGTGGGCACGGGTTTATTCGCGAACACGGCATGGAACAATTCGTGCGCGATGCCCGCATCACCCAGCTTTACGAAGGGACCAACGGCATTCAGGCGCTGGACCTCGTGGGCCGCAAAATGAGCGCGCATTATGGTCGCTACCTGCGTGCCTTTTTCCATCCGGTACAAGAGTTCGTGGAAAAGAATGCTTCTGAGCCGGGCATGGAGGAATACGTTCTGGGCTTGGCCAAGGCCCTGGGGCGCTTGCAACAGGCCGTCGGCGCGGTGGCGCAAAAAGGCATGAGCAACCCCAACGAAGCTGGGGCCGCAGCCACCGATCTGCTCAACCTATTTGGCTACGTCGCCCTGGGCTACTTGTGGGCGCGCATGGCCAAGCTGGCCTTGAGCAAACAAAACGATGACCCATTGGGTTTTTACAAAAGCAAAATCAAAACGGCGAACTTCTATATGGCCAAAGTGTTGCCCAAAACCGGCGCGCTGCTGTCGAGCATTCTGGCCGGCGGCAACAGCATTATGGATATGGAAGAAGACCTGTTTGGGACTGGGATGGCGGCTTAGTCGTATTTTCTCGAGAAGTGGATTTCCACTTGGCGTGGAAAGTACGACCACATAAAGAGCCTAATCGATGAACCTGATCTTCCGTCTGGCCTGGACACTGCTTGGCGCGTGGCTGGGCTTGCGGTGGGGCAAGCCAGTCGGTTTTTTCGATGAGGTCAAATACAGCTTTCGCTGTTTGCCCACCGACATCGACTTCAATATGCACCTGACCAACAGCCGCTATGCCAGCTTCATGGATATCGCGCGCGTGGCCATGATGGTGCGCAACGGCGCGTGGGGGAAATTTCGCGCGGCCGGAATGTTACCGGTGCTTGGCTCATTGGCCATGAAATTCCGCCGTGCGGTGAAGCCGTTTCAGGAGTTTGAGGTCACGGCCCGTACCATCGGTTGGGACGAGAAATGGATGTACCTTGAGCACAAATTGCTCATCAACGGTGACGTGGCTGCCATTGCGGTGATGAAAGCGGCGTTCCTGGGCCCCAAGGGCCGGGTGAACACTGCGGACTTTATGGCAGTCGTTGGGTACAGCGGCCCCAAGCCCGACCACATGCCTGTGATCGAGCGGCTTGTCGCGTTGGACGACGCGTTACGCGGCTAACTATTTCTGCTTTGGGGTTGCCATAAAGAAGCGCGCGAGCGCTGGCAGCAGAATAATCGCACCCAGCATATTTGCGACAAACATGAACGACAGCAGCAAGCCCATGTCGGCTTGGAACTGAAGTGCTGAGAAAATCCAAGTGCCAACGCCAATGGTGAGCGTCAGCCCGGTCATCACCACTGCATTGCCCGAGATTTGCAACGTTCTGAAAAACGCCTCGCGCAAGTCGACACCGGCATCGAGCATGCCCTTGAGGCGCGCAAAGATATAAATGCCGTAGTCGACACCAATGCCCACGCCAAGGGCCGCGACGGGCAGCGTTGACACCTTCAAGCCAATGTCGAGCGCGACCATCACGGTGTAGCACATGAACGACACCAGAACGAGCGGCAGCAGAATGCAGATTGTCGGCCGCCACGAGCGGAACAAAGCCAAACACAACACGCCGATGGCCGCATAAACCCACAACAATATTGGGAATTCATTGGCTTTAATCACTTCGTTGGTGGCGGCCATGACACCGACGTTGCCGGTAGCAAGCTTGAACCGGTGACGCTCGCCGTCATTGGCGGCAGCAAAGCCTTTGACGGCTGCGACAATGCCTTCAATCGTTTCAGCTTTGTGATCCTTGGTAAAGATCACCACAGGCATGACACTGCAATCACGATTGAGCAGGCCTGTGGCGGTATCGATACCCTGCGTGGCCTGAACCAAAAGCTGCTCGTTACGCGGCAGCACGCGCCATTTCGGGTTGCCTTCGTTCCAACCTGCGTTTGTGAGCTTTGCGGCCTGCGGCATCGAGATCGTGGAACGCACACCTTTGACGTTGCTCATCTCCCAGGCGAATTGGTCGATCTTGGCCATTACGTCGTATTGAATACATCCGTTTGGGATCGTCTCGACGAGGACCTGGATCACATCTGTGCCAATCGCGAAACTATCGGTGATCACAGCGTCGTCGCGGTTATATCGCGAATCAGGGCGCAACTCGGGCACGCCTGAGAGCACATCGCCAATTCGCACGAACTTGGATTGGTAGGCACTAAAGGCAAAAAGAACCACGCTGATCGCAATTGCGACAGTGGCTTTTTTGGGCTCCGTAAAACTGGCCAACTTGTGCCACAGCGGCTCGCGAGCCGCGGTGGCCTTGGCGAGACGATCGCGATATTTGGGGCCCAACTCCAGATACGATGCCAATAACGGGATGAGGAACAAGTTGGTGAGAATGACGCAGAACACGCCGATCGAGGCAGTGATCGCCACTTCTTGGATGATGCGAATATCGATGAGAAGAATCGTCAGGAACCCAAACACGTCGGCCAGGGCGGCCACAGCACCGGTTAGCACCAGCTTTTTGAAGGCGGTTTTGGCGGCGTCAAAGCCGCTCATGCCCGATAAAATGCCCTCGCCGATAACATTGATTTTCTGCACGCCGTGCGAGACGCCAATGGCAAAGGTGAGGAACGGCACCAAAATCGACATGGGGTCGAGGCCAAAGCCAAACACCGTCAGGAAGCCCATGTTCCACACCACGGCGACCAGCGAGCAAATCAGCGGCATCAGCATCATGCGCACCGAGTGCGTGAAATAATACACCAGCACCGCAGATATGAAGAACGCGACGATGAAAAAGCCGATCACACCCAGCGCGCCGTCGGCTACATCGCCGATCACTTTGGCAAAACCAACAATGTGAATGGAAATGCCGTCTTTCTCGAACTTCGTTCGAATATCATTTTCCAGCAGGTCGGCGACCTTGAAATAGTCGAGTTTCTCACCGGTTTGAGGGTCGCGCTCGACCAACTGGGCGCTGACCAATGCGGCCGTAAAATCATTGGCCACCAAGCGCCCCACCTGGCCTGATTTCAAAATGTTCTCGCGCACGCGCGCGAGCATTTCGGGCGTGGGGGTAAAGTCAGCCGGGATTACGTTGCCGCCTGCAAAGCCGCCTTCGACGATTTCGATAAACCGCACGTTCGGCGTGAAGATGGATGTGACAGTCGAGCGATCTACGCCGGGCAGGAAGAACACCGCATCGGTGACCTGCTTCATGGTAGTGAAGAATTCGGGGTTAAAGATGTCGCCCTTCTCCACCTTGACGGCGATCAACAGTCGGTTCGCGCCGCCAAATTGATCTTGATATTTCAGGAAGGTTTGAATGTAGGGATGCTTCAGCGGCAACTGCTTTTCAAAGCCCGCGTCGACTTTCAGAAGCGAGGCTTGCCAGCCCAAAAATACGGTGACGACCGCAAACAACACCATAGTGACGCCGCGATTACCGAATATGATATCGGCGAGACGCTCGACAACGCGGTTCATAATTGCCGCTCCAGGTCCAGCGGATGCACGCCGTGCTCACCAAACACAATCATCTTATTGGCAGCCGTCTCAAAAACACCCGACAGCGCTTCGCGATCAGGTAAGTTGTTAAGCTGGAAGCTCTTGCCATCAATACTGGTCAGAACCGCACCACTGAGACCCACGATATCGATGCTGCCATCTTTGCGTTGCACGCCCCCCATCAGCGAGGCTGTGGTCTCGGTCGGGATTTCCTCCCAGGTTTTGCCGAGATTTGGCGAGCGAAATAGATTGCCTTGCAATCCGAATGCCAGCAGTGCGCCGTCGATGAGCGACAACAGGCCAAAATAGGTTCCATCATAGGGCGAGGATTCAATCTTTGCCCATGTCGCGCCGACATCCGTCGAGCGAAACAAAGCGCCAGCCTCGCCTGCGGCGAACAATGAGCCATCGGCGGCGCGCACCAACGCATAGAGGTGTGGTTCATCCTCTGAGATGCGGCGCTCGTCCCATGTATCGCCACCATCGTTGGTCTCTTTGATCAGGCCGTAAGCACCAATCGCCAATCCATGAGTTTCGTTTTCGAACCACAAATCCATGAGCGGCGCTTCAAGTTCGGGGGACTGGTCTTTGATCGTCCAGGTTTGACCGCCGTCAGTCGTGCGCAACAATGTCGCGTCATGGCCCGCAGCCACGCCGTTGGTGGCTGAGCTCATCGCCACGGCTGTGAGCATGACCGCTGTGGGTGAAGAAACCTGCGCCCACGATTGGCCACCGTCGGTGGAGCGCAGAATAAATCCGCGGTCACCAACAGCAACCAGTGCATCGCCCGCCGCAGCGACATCAAGCACCAAGGACGATGCCGCCAAGGGGTATGTTTTGGGTGGAGTCTGCGCGCGTGCGGGGGCTAAAAGGCACGAGGCTCCGGCAATTGCCGAAGCCCCGTAACCTAACCAAACCCGGCGCGAAAATCGTTGCGTCTGGCGGATTTGATCCATCCCCTCCCCCGAGGTTCTGGTTGTTAACGCACACCCTCGCGTCGAAGCGATTCAGGCGAGAAGTCGCTGGGCGTCATGGGTGAATTGAAACGCACATAGTCGTCTTTGTCTTTCACGCCGAACGCCAGGTAACGGCCGTTCTGCAAGTCGTAATGCGCATGAATGTTGTCCCACAACAGCGGGATTTCATAATACTGCATCAAGTATGCTTCCGAGAGGCGCCAAATTTGGCCGCGCCCGTCATAGCTATCCACCACCACAGCTTGCCAGCTGTCTTCATCGAAATAGAACACGCGTTTGGCGTAAACGTGGCTGGTGCCTTGCTTCAAGGTGGCTTCCGTCACCCAGACGCGGTGCTTTTCGTAACGCACGAGGTCGGGGTTCAAGTGACCGGCTTTCACAACGTCGGCCACCGGCGCGCCGCCATCCAGCTTGTAGGAATTGTAGGGGACCAGCATCTCGACGCGGCCCTTCAGGTTCCAGTCGTAGCGATCGGGCGCGCCATTGAACATATCAAGTTGGTCGTTGGTACGTTGGCCGTCCGAGGCCGTGCCGGGGTTATCGTAAGCAACGTTGGGCGCACGGCGAACACGGCGTTGACCTGGGTTATAGGTCCAGGCATTGCGAGGTTCGGCCAACTGATCAAGCGTTTCGTGGACCAACAAAATCGTGCCCGCCAAACGCGCTGGTGCCGTCACTTCTTGCAGGAAGTAAGCCAAGCGATTGTTGATGCTGGCGATGGTGGCGCCTTCGCCGTTATAGGCCCACAACACCTTGTCGGAGAACTGAACCGGCGTGAACGAACCATCAGGCGTTGGCACGACTTGCTTCACGCTACGGTCAGTGCTTTCGCCGCGATAGCGCGTCAGGTGATTCCAAATCGTTTCAAGGCCGTTTTTGGGAATCGGAAACGGCACCGAGCGTGTCGCATTTTTAATACCGTTGCCGCCTTCGGTGAGTTCAGCCGTTGTCGCGTTTTGAATCACGGCATCGTAAATGGCCTTGGAAAAACCGGCCGAGCGACGTGATGGATAGACCTTCATCTTGAAGGTCGGATAGCGCTTCAACATCGCCATCTGGCCAGGCGACAAAAGCTCTTTGTACTTGTCGGCGTTGGCACCGGTCACTTCATACAACGGTTGATCGGCGGCAAACGGGTCGACGTGCGGCTGGCCTTTTTGATAGCCCGCCGGCGGCTGAATCACCCCGCCCGTCCAGGCCGGAATGCTGCCATCTTGATTGGCGGCTTTCACGGCGCCCAGCGGTGTGAGCGTTGACGCCAACTGCGCGGCTTCTTGCGCGGTTACCTTGGCCATAGCTTGGGCCGACAACAAGGTCGCCACCGCGATTACGGCAGTGCTCCAGGTCAGTTTCGCACGAACAGTCATTTGATCCTCCCCAGAATTGCGCGTTAGAACGAGTAATTGACGGTAAACGACACGAAGTCACGATCTTTCAGAAGATTGTAAGGCGCAGCGCCCCAGTTCTTGGTGTAGCCCAAGTTGGCCTGCCAGGCATTTTGGTAGCTGGCGCCTAAGCTGACTGTGACCGATTTGCGACCTTCAACGAAGTTAGACACCGGAGACGGTGAGGTGCCGTTGACGTCTTGGTTATAGGCAATTTGCGGCTGCAACGCGATGGAACCAATCGCGTTGTTGATGTCGCCACGGGCGACCAAACGATAGCCCCACGAGAACGCATCAGCGAAGCCGCGACTGTCTTGCGTGGCGGGTTGAAGACGCAGCGTCGTGAAGAACGGATTGGCATTGGTGAACGTACCTGGGCCTTCATAGCGCAAGACGTCTTTGCTCTCCATTTTATGAATCTTCATGCCGCCCACTTCACCGACCAAAGCGATTTGGTCGAAGGGGCCAACATTGGCGAGAAGATGCGTGATCGTGGTTTGAGCCTGCGAATAGTCTTTGCGGCGCCAGCCCTTAATTTCTTGGGCGAAACTAAAGCGACCGAGCTGATTGCGCCCAAACACCGGCGTGCCCGCCGGGAATGGGAAACCTAAGAAAGGATCAAGCGGCGACAACGCTGCAAACAACAGTTCAACGTCGTCTACCGAAATTGGCTGGTCCCAGTGATAGGAGTACTCGGCTTGGATCGCAGTGGTTCCAATGGTGGTATTGAAACTTGCGCCGACGAGTTCGATCCCGTCGGGGAACTCGCGGTTATAAGATGCGGTTTTGGCATAATCTCCCAAAACCAATCCCCCGAACGTGCCTGTGCGTGCGCTCAGCACGGGAAGACGGCTGTTATACTTGATATAGTAAGCGCCGAATTCGGTGTCATTCAGCTCGGTCGCAAGGTAACGCAGCGCCAGGCCGAACTGGCCGCTATCTTTTGCGTCGCGGTCTGGACTGCGCGACACCAGCGAGCCAACCGGACCACGGCTGAGCGACGGCGGATTGTCACGGGGTCCCGTGGGCAAGCCAAAGCCCAAATAGACGAACTGGCCGCCAGGGCTGGCGAAATCGTTAGTCGCGAAGAACGTGCCCTCGGCTTCGATCTCGGTGTGATCCCAACCCAGCTGATAAAAGCCTTCAAGCGACAAATTGCCAAAGCCAATCGAGCTTTGGACAATCGGCACCGGCACTACGCCCTCGCGCAATTCCGTACCCGCGCCGCGCAACTTGGTGACATCGAACGGATTGACGACGTTGATACCGTTTTGGATGAAAGTGCTTTCACCCCAGCTGAGCACTTGCTTACCAACGCGCACGCTTAGAGGGCTGTCGCCGACATCAAAGTTTCCCGCCACATAGAGATCAAGCAGGTCGAATTTCAAACCTGCCAAATTTCGGGCGGCCTTATTCAGTTGAGTGCGGTCGAGCGTTTTATCGTTGTTGATGTAATCGTAGAAATAATTGACGCGTGTAAAGAGCTGAATGTTGCCGCCTTTAATCGACAACTCATTCGTGCCGCGCGCGGCGAGAGACACAAAATCGCCCTTCGAGAAATTGAGGTTGCCGTTATCACCATTGATGGAAAACGCCGTACCACCGTTGGCAACACCCACCAGCGCCGGGTCACGACCCTTGGTGCGCATCGCGCCACCGACCGAGTAGGTGCTATCGAGCGAACCCGTGATGTCGGTTCCCAAATTAAAATCGACGGCCTGTGCTGGTACAGCGAAAGCAAGCAAAGCAGCCACCGCGGTTGTTCCCGCCAAAGTTGCTGCACCAAATTTCACGGCCTTCCGTTGAACGGAATGAAAAAGCATTTGAGACACCCTCCGCGGTTAATAGCCTGGGCGATGAGAAAACAGTGGCTGTCGCCCAGCCCCTCAGTTCGTTGATTTCTAATATATTACGGGCAGTTAACACACGGCGGCAAGGGCAAGTGCGATGCGGTATTTTTTTAGGTGCAACGCAATATTCACCTCTACTGAGTGAGGTCTTCGCCCCTAATGGCTCGGTCGAGGAGCACCAACGACTCTTTAACGCCATAGAGCGCGATAAACGAGCCCATCCGCGGGCCCTGGTCTTGGCCCAGCAAAATTTGATACAGCGCCTTGAACCAATCGCGCAGCGACGGGAAGGTTGTCGGGTGTCGCTTACCCACTTCAAAGACAAGGGTTTGCAGAAGTTCTGCCGTGGGCTCGCCAGTATAGGCGGCCACACTATCGCGTAAATCAACCAGGGCGTTGATCTCGTCCGCCGAGGCCTTTTTATAGACTTTCGATGGTTTGACGAAGTCGTGGTAGTAGGCAACAGCGTATTTCACCAGCTTATCGAGCAGCGGCGCTGAAGCTGGCGAACGGCCTGACGCATAGCGCGACACATACGCCCACATGACCTCGGGCCCTTCGGCGTTGCAGACGCCGGCTAAGTTGAGCAGTAACCCGAATGTGAGTGGGACATCTTCTTTGGGCGGGTTGCCGCCATGGATGTGCCAAACCGGATTTTCCAACTTCTTGGCATCGTCTTCGGCGTGGAACTTTTCCAAAAAGTCGACGTATTCATCGACCGCCTTGGGGATGACATCAAAGTGCAAGCGCTTCGCGGCCTTGGGCTTTTGGTACATATAAAGTGCCAAGCTTTCGGGCGGCGCGTACTTCAGCCAATCATCAACCGAAATGCCGTTGCCTTTGGATTTGGAAATCTTCTGGCCCTGTTCATCTAGGAACAATTCGTAAGTCAAATTAGCCGGCGGAACGCCACCCAGGATTTGGCAAATGCGGCTCGAGAGGCGCACGGAATCAATCAGGTCCTTGCCCGACATTTCGTAGTCCACGCCCAGCGCATACCACCGCATCGCCCAATCGCACTTCCATTGAAGTTTGCAATGGCCGCCTGTCACAGGCGTTACAATTTTCTGGCCAGACTCGTCTTCATAAACAATAGTGCCCGCCGCCACGTCGCGATGGATGATAGGCACTTGCAATACGACGCCGGTTTTTTTGCACACGGGCAAAAACGGCGAATAGGTCGCACGGCGCTCTGGCCCTAACGTCGGCAGAATAACATTGATCACGTCGTCATAACGTTCCAGCACGCGCAGCAGTGCGGCATCGAACTCGCCAGACTTATAGCTGACCGTCGAACTCTTGAATTCGTACTCAAAACCAAAGCTGTCCAGAAAAGCCTTCAGCCGTGCGTTGTTGTGTGCGCCGAAGCTGTCGTGCGTGCCAAACGGATCGGGGATGCTGGTGAGCGGCTTGCCCAGGTGCTGGCTGATCATCTCTTTGTTCGGCACGTTATCGGGAACTTTGCGCAGGCCATCCATGTCATCGGAGAACGTGAATAGCCGGGTTTTCACGCCCGGGTTGGCCGCCTCGAACGCGCGGCGAACCATTGTGGTGCGCACCACCTCGCCAAACGTGCCGATATGCGGCAGACCTGAAGGGCCATACCCGGTTTCGAACAGCACATAACCCTTTTCGGGTATTTTGGCTTTCAGTCGGTCATCCCATAGCGCGCGGGCCTCTTGGAACGGCCAAGCATTGGACTGTCGAGCCAATGAAGATATGTGGTCTGTGGAGGTCATGACGATTACTGCATTCAAAGATGGCCGTGTGTAGGCGGCAGCCCCACCCAGGTCAAGCAGGTACGACCTGACAAGCACACTAGAGCTTTTGCGGCTTTATATATAAGTGTTCTTTGCCCATGACTGCCCCCTCACCCTTGCCCTCCACTTCTGCGCGCCGCGTTGGCTTGCCGCCAGCCCATATTGTCGTGGCTGAATGGTCCGAGGCCGCCGTGCTGGACCCGGACGGCGAAGTCAAAGTGCTGGCGCCTGCCAAAGCCGCGCAGTTGGTGGCGCGCAAGAACATGATCGTTTGCCATGCTCGCGCCACAGCCAAGCGGCTGAAGCTTGAGCGCTTCGAGGCGGCTGACGCTTTGGAACTGTTTGCCTTCACGCGACCTGCAACGTTTGCAGTGCCGACGGTTGATGGGCTGGCATTGGCGCTCAACATGACGCGCGCCAAAAGCATTGAAGACCGGCCAGAGCTTTTGGCGAGCATATGCATTGCATTGCTGAGGGAACTATCGCAAATCCCCGAAACTGAGGCCAAGTCACTACGGGCCATCGCCGGCAGCATGGCGCGCGCGCGCTGGCCGTGGGGGCCAAGCGTGTTGGCGGCGTTGGGCGGTGATGAAACCGACACTGGCTCGTTCGGTGTGGGCTCGGGCCTGCGGGTGTGGACACGCTTGCCTGAATGGCAAGAACGTGCGCCCCCTGCCCCTCCCGCCAACAACCCCATCACACCCGATGAGGCAGCCGACCGTTTGGAAAGCCTGCTGGGTGCCTCAGCGGAACGCAGGCCGCAGCAGGTGAGTTTCGCGCGTGAGGTGACGCAAGCATTTCAACCGCGCGAGGCGATTGACGCACCGCACTTGGTGCTGGCCGAAGCCGGTACCGGCGTAGGCAAAACGTTGGGCTATATCGCCCCCGCCAGCATGTGGGCCGAGAAGAACGACGGCACAGTGTGGATTTCCACGTTCACCCGAAACTTACAACGCCAACTGAATGACGAGCTTGATCGACTTTGCCCGGACCCCGACGACAAAAAGCGTCGGGTAGTCATTCGCAAAGGGCGCGAGAATTATTTGTGCCTGTTAAACCTTGAAGACGCCGTGAACCGGCTGTCAACACAACCTGCCGATGCGGTGTTGCTGGGCTTGATGGCGCGCTGGGCGTTGGCCACCGACAACGGCGACATGATCGGCGGGGATTTACCAGGCTGGATCGTCGAAATTTTTGGCCGAGAAAAAACCTTGCCGCTGGCCGACCGGCGCGGCGAGTGCATCTACGCGGCGTGCGCGCATTACCAAAAATGTTTCGTGGAACGCACCGTGCGTCGCGCGCGTTACGCCGACATTGTGGTGGCCAATCATGCGCTGGTGATGGTCCAAGCAGCCATGGGTGGGCTGGACGATGGCACGCGGCCCACACGCTATGTATTCGACGAAGGCCATCATATTTTTGAGTCAGCCGACTCAGCGTTCTCGGCGCACCTCAGCGGCATGGAAGGCGCGGAACTGCGTCGATGGTTGCTGGGCGCCGAAGACCGTGGCACTGACCGTGCCCGGGGCCTTAAAAAGCGCGCCGAAGATTTGATTGCCGAAGGAACATCTTCGCCCGACGCGCTGTTGAATGCGCTCGAAGAAACATTAGCGGCGGCGCGCGTATTGCCCGGCCCCGGCTGGCGCAACCGCATTAAGGATGACCAGCCGCAAGGGGCAGCGGAAGAATTTTTGGTGCTGGTGCGCCAACAGGTGTATGCCCGCGCCGACGCAAAATCACCCTACTCGCTGGAAACGGAAGCAACCGCGCCGGTCGACGGCTTGCTGCAAGCTGCTACGGCGTTGGATGAAAAACTCAGCCGTCTCGAAGGCCCCGTGCGGCGGCTGATCGCAGGCTTTAAATCAAAACTTGATGCCGATGCCGAAACGCTGGAAACCTCGGCGCGCATCCGCATCGAAGCTTTGATCCGCACGCTGGAACGTCGTGGGTTGATGGATGTGATCGCCTGGCGCGATATGCTCAAAGCCTTGCGAGGTACAACACCACCGGAGTTCATCGACTGGCTGAGCATCGACCGCATGGATGGGATGGATCTGGATGTCGGCTTGCATCGTCATTGGTTGGACCCAACGCTGCCCTTCGCGCGCGCCATTGCCGACCAGGCGCACGGCATTGCGGTAACGTCTGCAACGTTGCTCGATGGCAGCGGAGATCTTGAAGCTGACTGGGCGGCGGCGGAACGGCGTGTGGGCGCACCGCATTTGGGCGCACAACTATCGCGCAGCTCGCAGGCTTCGCCGTTTGACTATGCCAAGAATACTTTGGTTCTGATCATCACCGACGTCCGCAAAGACGATATGGCCCAAGTGGCGGCTGCTTTTCGCTCGCTGTTCATGGCTTCAGGCGGCGGCGCATTAGGCATCTTCACATCCATCGCTCGACTGAAAGACGTGCATGGACAAATTGCATCACCGCTGGAACACGCCGGCCTGCCGCTGTATGCGCAGCATGTGGATGATATGGACGCTGGGACGTTGGTGGATATTTTCCGTGCCGAGGAAAACGCCTGTTTGCTGGGCACTGATGCGCTGAGAGAGGGCGTCGATGTGCCTGGCCGCTCGCTGCGCATGGTGGTGTGTGATCGCGTGCCCTGGCCACGACCTGATATTTTGCACAAAGCGCGCCGCGTATTTTTCGGCAAACGCGTTTATGATGACGTGGTTACGCGCCTGCGACTTAAACAAGCCTTTGGAAGATTGATTCGCCGCGCCACCGATCGCGGCGTGTTCGTGCTCCTGGACCCGATGATGCCGTCGCGCTTGCGTGGCGCATTCCCTGCTGATGCGCGTTACGAGCGCTTGGGGTTAGCTGAGGCGGTGCGTCAGATTGAGATTTTCCTCTCGCCAACGACAGAGTCGAAGAGCTAGCGCTCGCCGGCTAGTTTGCAGGAGATGGTTGGGTGAGAGGTTTGTTTTCGCTGTCTGTCGGCGTCGTCGCAGGCATGTCTTTCAACTCCGCCACAATCGGCGATGTCCCCACCGGCGCCAGCCCGCGCGCAAACACAAGCCTGGCCGCATCGCGTGGAACACAGAACCCCTTCACGCCATCTGGAAACTTGCTGTTGGCTAAGGTCGCCCGTGGAATGCGCATAGGAGTCACCGGATGCGCCGTGCCCCAACTGGCTTCGCGTTCATAGTCGATGAACACCAACGACCAGTGCGTTTTCAACGGCAGCCAATGCATTTCGTCATAGTCTTTGTAATCAAAGCCAATGATTTGTTTTAGCTCGTCGCGCGAAGCACCGGTATCGACCGCGCACACTTTCACCCACGGCCATGCCGTGAGGGGGGCTAGATCAATCGACGTAGGCTCGGCCATGAACGCGTAACGCAGGTTTTTTTGGAACGCCATTTCCTTCTGCGATTCCGGCCCGCCCGTGCGGTTGTACATGATGTAGATCGAGAATGGTGTGAGCGACAAAAACGCCAACAGCCCGGCAGCTTTCAAGAAAGACGCGGTGGGTTTGATCGACATCAGGGCGGATTCCAGGTTGATCGTGTGCAATAATGGCCATCGATTAAGCGCCGCACCATAGCGGCATGGAGCGCCATGGCAACTCCCCCGGACAGTACTAAGCCCGTGACACCCGAGCCGCACACCCTTGCGCAGGGCTTGGGCTCGGTGCAGCACTATCGGCAGGAGGGCGGCCTGCATGTCATCGATGTCAACGCCGGATCAGTGGCACAATTGTTCAGCGGGCTTGACCCAGCTCCGTTCCGCCATAAAGACCTTGACCCGGCAGTGGACGCCTACATTTTGAGTGCACTGCGCGAAATCGGCGAGCCAAGGAAGGCAAAGCTGGTGTTTTATTTGCCCGCAATTGAAGCCGCGAGCCCTTCCGGTCAAGGTATGGCGGACGCAGTTCACAACTATTATGCCTATCGAGAATGGGTCGCGCGCGAAGACTTGCGGCGGCTGCTGGGCATCGGCGCGTTGTCGTTGGCGATCGGCTTGGCGTTCTTGTTCACGTGCCTTTTTATTCGCCAAGTGTTGGTCAGTAACGATGGCACCATCTCAAGCGTGCTACACGAGGGCCTGCTGATCGTCGGCTGGGTCGCCCTCTGGCGGCCGCTCGAGGTCGCACTTTACGACTGGTGGCCGTTGTGGCGCGTTGCGCGACGCAACCGAGTGTTAAAAGAGATGAGCATCGAGGTCCGCACCCTCAAAACGCCATAAAAAAAGAGCCGGGGTTGCCCCCGGCTCTTTCGTTTTCGCAATCAGATGGACTGATCTTAGAAATCCATTCCGCCGCCGGGCATACCACCGCCGCCACCGCCCATCGGGGGCGAGTCAGCTTTCGGCAGTTCGCCAATCATGGCTTCGGTGGTGATCAGCAAGCCAGCGACCGAGGCCGCATCTTGCAGAGCAACACGCACGACCTTGGTTGGGTCGACGATGCCGGCTTTGATCATGTCGACGTACTTGTGGGTTTGCGCATCAAAACCAGTATTGGTTTCTTTGGCTTCGGCCACTTTGCCGGCAACCACGGCACCATCTTCACCGGCGTTTTCGGCGATTTGGCGCAACGGTTGGCTGAGCGAACGACGCACGATGTCAACACCAACGCGTTGATCGTCGTTTTCGGTTTCGATCTTGCCCAGACGCGTGGCCGCACGAACCAGTGCAACACCGCCGCCAGGAACGATACCTTCTTCAACGGCTGCACGCGTGGCATGCAGCGCATCATCAACGCGGTCTTTCTTTTCTTTCACCGACACTTCGGTCGCACCGCCGACGCGGATCACGGCAACGCCGCCGGCCAATTTGGCCAAACGTTCTTGCAGCTTTTCGCGGTCATAGTCCGATGTCGTGTCTTCGATTTGACGGCGGATTTGCTCGCAGCGGGCCGCGATATCGGCCTTTTTGCCAGCGCCATCAACGATGGTGGTGTTGTCTTTGTCGATCGACACTTGCTTGGCAGTACCCAGCATGGCGATCGTGACGTCTTCCAGCTTAATGCCAAGTTCGTCGCTGATCAGCTGACCGTTGGTCAGTGTCGCGATGTCTTCCAGCATAGCTTTGCGACGGTCGCCGAAGCCTGGCGCCTTCACGGCAGCAACCTTCAACCCGCCACGCAGCTTGTTGACCACGAGGGTTGCCAAGGCTTCGCCTTCGATGTCTTCGGCGATGATCAGCAATGGCTTGCTGGTTTGCACAACGGCTTCCAACACCGGCAGCAAGGGCTGCAAGGTCGAGAGCTTCTTTTCGTGGATCAAGATGTAGGCGTTTTGCAAATCAACGGTCATCTTGTCGGCGTTGGTGATGAAGTACGGCGACAGATAGCCACGGTCGAATTGCATACCTTCGACGATGTCGAGTTCAGTTTCCAAGCCTTTGGCTTCTTCGACGGTGATCACGCCTTCTTTGCCAACTTTATCCATGGCTTTGGCAATGATTTCGCCGATTTCGCGCTCGCCGTTGGCCGACACGGTGCCGACCTGCGAAATTTCGCCAGACGTCTTGATTGGCTTGGACATTTTCTTGAGTTCGGCAACAACCGATTCAACGGCTTTGTCGATACCGCGCTTCAAGTCCATGGGGTTCATGCCCGCTGCAACGGCTTTGCAGCCTTCGCGCACGATGCATTGAGCCAACACGGTCGCGGTGGTGGTGCCGTCGCCCGCTTCGTCAGCGGTTTTCGAGGCGACTTCTTTCACCATCTGCGCGCCCATGTTCTCGAACTTGTCTTTCAGTTCGATTTCTTTGGCGACGGTCACGCCGTCTTTGGTGATGCGCGGAGCGCCGAAAGCTTTGTCGATCACGACGTTGCGGCCCTTGGGGCCCAGCGTCACGCGAACTGCGTTGGCGAGAATGTCGACGCCGCGCAGCATTTTGTCGCGGGCGTCAGACGAAAAACGAACGTCTTTAGCTGCCATGTGTGTAATTCCTTAGATTGAGTGTTCTTGGAGACGGAATGATCGAGTGCGATTACTCGATGATTCCCATGATGTCGGATTCCTTCATGATCAAGAGATCCTTGCCATCGATCTTCACTTCCGTGCCCGACCATTTGCCGAACAGGATGCGGTCGCCTTTTTTGACGTCCAAAGGCTGCAACTTGCCGTTCTCATCGCGGGCGCCGGGGCCTACGGAGATGACTTTGCCTTCCATCGGCTTTTCTTTCGCCGTATCGGGGATGATAATCCCACCTTTGGTCTTGGAATCGGATTCAGCTCGCTCAACCACGACCCGGTCGTGCAGCGGTTTAAACTTCATGTCGTCCTCCGTTAAAGCATTGAAATAGCAGTATTTTTTCTCGGTCGTAGACGTGTGTTAGCACTCCCCCACGCCGAGTGCCACGGATGTAGTGGCGAGGTCGGCGGGAGTCAAGGGTTGGCCTGATGAAATTGAGGGTATTTGCCGGAAGACCGGCTGGCAAAGCCGGGGTCTAGCCTGCAATAAAGCACACGTCTAAAGGTTAAGGCATGAATACGGCATTCAAACTGATCGCGCTCATGACGGCGCTGATCCCAATCCTCGCGCTTGGTCAGGACTCCGACCTGCGTGCTCAGCTCTTGGCCATGCCCGTCACTCCCGATTTAGGCGGGCTGACAACGCGCCCGGTGGCCACGATGGATGCGTTTACGTTCGTGGCCGCCAATGCCACGCCCGAACATAGAAAAGCGTTCTCGCGCGGCAATGCCGTGTTCATTGCCTTGTGGATGCCTACACCAGGCGGTAACCCTGCGTTTGAAGGCTTGGGGCCGCTGTTTAATCGTAATTCGTGCTTCGACTGCCATTTGCAGAACGGTCGCGGCAAAGCCCCTGACGGGCCTAAGCAAACACTCGATAGCAGCTTGGTGCGCGTCTCGGTGCCGGGCTTTGACCCCAACGGCGGGCCCAACCCCGTGCCGGTGTACGGCGATCAAATTCGCAACCGTGCCATCGAAGGCGTGCCGCCGGAGGCCCAGCCGACAATCAGTTGGACCGAAACCAAAGGCAAATACGCCGACGGCACGAAGTTCACGTTACGTGCGCCAACCATCAAGATCACCAATCCGGGTTATGGCCCCTACCCTCGCGACGTGATGACATCATTTCGCGTATCCAACCCCGTGATCGGCTTGGGCCTGATTGATTCAGTACCCGAGAGCACGCTGGAAGCCCTGGCCGACCCGGACGACAAAGATGGCGACGGCATTTCAGGCCAAGCCAACCGTGTGTTTGATATGACCACCAAAACCAAACGCATCGGCCGCTTTGGGTGGAAATCCAACATTGCGAGTTTGCGCCATCAAAACGCCAACGCGGCGCTCACCGACATGGGTGTCTCGACGCCAACATTGCCCATGGACCTTTGCCGTCCGACACAAGATGCATGCGCAGCAGCGGCCCGCAAAGCCAAGCCGACAACCGGCAGCGAGATCACCCCTGAACAGTTTGAAGACGTCACCCTATATATGCAGTTGTTGGCTGTGCCGCGCCAACGCGGCAGCGAGTTACCGGACGTACAACGCGGCGAACGCGTCTTTCGCGACATGGGCTGTGCTGCGTGTCACATGCCGACGCTCATGACATCGCCCGATGCTGCATTACCAGAACTGCGTGACCAAACTTTTCATCCGTTCACCGACCTGCTGCTGCACGATATGGGCGAAGGCTTGGCCGATCATCGCCCGGATTGGCTGGCGAGCGGCAGCGAATGGCGCACGACACCCCTTTGGGGCATAGGCCTGACAGCGAAAGTGAGCGGTCACACTTATATGTTGCACGATGGCCGCGCGCGAGGAATCGCCGAGGCCATATTATGGCATGGTGGCGAAGCTGAAGCCGCTAAGGAAAAGTTCCGAACCGCGCCGAAAGCCACGCGCGAAGATTTGCTGGCCTTTTTGAACTCGATCTAGAGTCTTAGGTTCCAGCTGAGCGCTTGGTCCACACAAAGTCGCCGTCTTTGAAACGCTCAATGGCGGCTTGCAAGACGTCGTGCGCTTCGCAGCCGGTTGGGCAAAGCACTTTGAGTTTGGCCAAGTTCGCTTCGGCCGACGGCTTGTCGTTCAATTTCAAGAACAGCTCGCCCTGATACTCGAGCGTGCCGAGGTAGTTGGGGTCAATCTCAAGCGCGCGGTTGTAGGCCACCATCGCATCGTCAAAGCGACCCAAGTTGCGCAACGTGTAGCCCAACTGATTGCTGACTTCGGGGTTTTGCGGCTCGAAGCGCAAAATTTCTTCCAACATATCAAGCGCGGTGCTGAAGTCGCCTTCGTCGATTTTGGCCATCGCCTCTTTCATGTTGTGCGTCGGGAAGTCGACCCCGGCGATGGACCATGCCGTGTTGGCCGAGAGGCTAAGAGCCATAACGACTGAAAAACCAATGAGAGACTGACGAAAGCTCATGAGATGATCTCGCGGTTAGTGGTGACGACGGGGCATCAATAGCCCAACTTATATGGCTTGTCTTGGGGTCAGAGAATTTTTGAGCCGCGCATCGCACCTGCTAAAAAAAATCTGCAGGTAAACGCGGCCACTGGTTGGACAAAAATGTGAGTTGTGGGGAAAACCGCCCCTACCTCGCCGCCAGAATGTCGTCGAGCCGGGCGGCGGTTTTGCCCTCGCGCACTAATCGCGGATAACGCAAGCCGCCGCGATAATCAAAACTAATGGTCGAAAAACGGTCGCCGTTGCGAACAATCATCTCGATGGGTTGGGGCATTTTCTGCGCGTCTTTGACCGCCTCTTTCAGGCGGTCGGCATCAAACGCTAAGCCATTCACGGCCACCAGTTGCGCACCAATGGTCAGCCCTTTTTTATAGGCCAGGCCGTCCCACTGCACGGCACTGAGTTTGCCGTCGCGCGCCACCGTCATGCCCAGCGAATAGGTGAGGTCGGTGTTTTTGCGATTGGTCTCGACCGATTTGTAAAAATCCGTCGGCGTGTCGGTATAAACCAATTTATATCCGCCGCGTGTCACACCATCTAAGGGTGCCGGCTTGTCGGTGTCATTCAGCCTCGCGCGCAAGAACGCCGCCCAGTCGTAGCGCTGCACATCGTTCAGCGTGCTCACCACATCATCGAATGTGTAGGTCACGGAAACAGTGCTGCCGTCGTTGATGCCAAAAAACGCTTTGGCAAAATCATCCAGCGATTTTCTTCCACCCGACAATTCGCGGATCAGCGTATCCACATCCAGCCACACCAATTGGCCTTCGGAATAATAATCTTCGCTGCGTTGCCAACTGCGCCAGGGTAATGGCCGACGCGACGCCGTGATGGGGTCGTTCGTCGTGTCTTGCAGCGGCTTCCAGGCGCGGCCCACGCGCACATCATAGGTCGCGGCCTGAATGGCGATCGAGTCCAGCGCTTGTTGTTTGGTAATGAGCCCCGAGCGCGCGGCCAGCACCACACCCCAATACTGCGTTTGCCCCTCGTAGACCCACAACAAGGAGTCGCGCATGGGCACGTTGAAGTTCGGCGTCCACAAATCGGCGGGGCGGCGGAACTTGCCGTTCCACGAATGCGTATATTCGTGCGGCAATAAATCACGGCCATCGGCGTTCTTATCCCACTCGCTGAAGTACCCAGGCGCGGTGCCGTTTTCGCTCGACTGCAAATGCTCAAGCCCAATCCCGCCCATTTGGTCGGTGAGCGCCAACAAAAAATTGTAGCGTTCGTAATGCCGCGAGCCATACAGCTTCAGCGCCTGGTTCACCATCTCGCGATGCACGGCCAATTGCTCGGCCTTCACCGGCAACAACGTCGCGCGGTCGGCGACGATATTCAAACTCACGTTTCCCGGCCCAGGATTGTTGGGCGTGAGGTCGACCTTCACAAAATGCTGGCCGGCAAACAAAGGTGAATCCACCAACGTCTCAAGCGATGTGGTTTTGAAGGTTGTTTGCGCGCCGTTACTTGATGCGGTTTCCAGCGCCGTGCCGAACTTCCAACCCTCGGGCAGTGTCATACTGACCTCCACCGGGATTTGGCGCGCGAAATACCCTGCCGGATACAGCACCAGCGAATTCCATTGCAGGTTCATCATGTCTTGCGTGATGACAACGCGGCCCTGTGCGGACTCAACGGCCGACAGAAATTGAAACTCCAGCTCAAGCGCGCTGACGCCCGCAGGCACGTCGACATGGAAGGCATACACGTCGACCACGTCGCGCGTCCAGGCGATGCGCTGCCCGCCAGCTTTAACAACCAGGCCCGCGAGCTTCTCGATTTGCCCGCGCGGCGCGTGATTGCCCGGCAGCCACTCAGGGTAAAGCAACGTCATGCGCCCCGGCCCCCGCACCGGGATCGTCTCACGCATATTAATAATTCGCCGGTCGAGGTCGGTGGCATTGACGTCGAGCTTGATGGTGCCTGGATAGGCGACATCCTGCGGTGCAGGGATGGCAGGCGGCATTGGCAGCGACTGTGGGCCGGGCGTTTGAGCATCCACCACAACGGTCGGCAAACTCGCAGCCAAAATCAACGCAACACCTAAAACCAATCGACCCAACATTCGTGTATCTCCCGACAACGAAACTCACTCAAACTATACCGCAAAAGATGCCATGCTGCGTAAAGTGAGTCGATGGAGATGATGCTAGGCAATCTGTCACGCCACTCGCAAACCCCTCACCCTACCCTCTCCTGCATGCGGGACAGGGAGAAGGAGCACACATGATTCGAAATTTATGCGTCGGATTATTTTTGGTCGCTGCGAGCACCGCCCACGCCGCTGATTTTTCGACGGCCAAGGCGCTGCCGTCTGATTTGCCGTGGCATGGCAAAAGCGAAAAATTGATGGTGCCGGCATCCGACCCGTGGGTAACGCCGTCGGAAAAAAGCAACATCACCACCTCGCCCACCTACCCTGAGACGCGCGCTTATTTGGAACGGTTGGCCGCGGCCTCGCCGCTGGTTCGCCTTGAGGCATTCGGCAAAACACCGCAAGGCCGCGAACTGATTGTTGCGATCATCAGCAAAGATGGCGCGACGCTGGACCCCGCCAAACCGGTACTGCTGCTGCAAGCGGGCATTCATTCCGGCGAGATCGACGGCAAGGATGCAGGCCTGATGTTGCTGCGCGACATCGCCTTCAAGGGCAAAGACAAACTGATCGACAAGGTGAATGTTTTATTTGTGCCGATCTTCAACATCGATGGCCACGAGCGCAGCAGTGCATTTAACCGCCCCAACCAACGCGGCCCTGAATTGCAAGGCTGGCGCACCACCGCGCAGAATCTGAACCTTAATCGCGACTACGCGAAAATTGATGCCCCCGAGATGCGCGCCATGATGGGCCTGTTGCAAAAGTATAAACCCGACTTTTACATGGACCTGCATGTCACCGACGGCATGGATTACCAATATGACATTACCTATGGCTTTCAGGGACGCGATGGGAGTTGGACAATCTCGCCCCATATCGCTGCGTGGATGCAGCGCGTGTATGTCCCCGACGCCGACAAAGCTTTAAGCGCGATGGGCCATGTGCCCGGCCCGCTGATTACCGAGCGCGACCCGCGCAAGCCCAACGAGGGCATTACGAACGATGGCTTCTCGCCGCGCTATTCAAACTCGTACGGTGATTTTGTGCATATGCCCTCGGTGTTGGTGGAAAACCATTCACTGAAAAATTATAAGCGCCGCGTGCTGGGCACTTATGTGTTGTTAGAGCAAACAATCAAAACACTGGCTCGTGATGGTGTTGGCTTGCGCGCCGCCATTGCTGCCGACCGTGCCGCGCGGCCGGCCACGATCGCTGCGGGCTGGAAACTGACCGACAAACCTAAAGGCACCATGGCATTCTTGAGTATCGCGCATGAGACCTGGCGCTCGCCCGCATCGGGCGTCGATGAAGTGCGCTGGCTGGGTAAACCCGGCGGCACCATTTCAATGCCCTTGTTTGAGGCCGCGCCCACCATTCAGCTCAAACGCCCGCGCGCCTATTGGGTGCCCGCGACCAAGCCCGAGGTGATTGAACGGCTGCGCGCGCACGGGTTGGTGATGGAAACTATCACCACAGCGCGAAACGTGACAGCCGAGATGCTGCGCTTGCCCGATGCCAAGCCCGCCACCACGCCGTTTGAAGGCCGCTTTGGCGCGACGGCTGGAACACCAAAGCCCGAACAGCGTACGGTGACATTCCCCGCAGGCAGTGTTCGCGTCAGCACTGATCAGCCGTTGGGTGAACTGGCGGTCGCGTTGCTGGAGCCCGAAAGCGAAGACTCGTTTTTCGCTTGGGGCTTCTTTCACGAAATTTTACAGCGCACGGAATACGCCGAGGGTTACGTGATGGCCCCCATGGCCGAGCGGATGATGGCCGAGGACCCCAAACTGAAAGCCGCGTTTGAAGCCAAGCTGGCCGCCGAACCCGACTTTGCGAAGGACGCGGGTGCACGGCTATCGTGGTTTTACGCCCGCACACCGTATTATGACGATGCGTACATGCTTTATCCGGTGGGAATTGAGCGGTGAGCTCGGATTTAAGTTTTACTGTTGCGCCTGGTTGGCCATAGCCTCACGCAGTTCTTCCAGCGGAGCAACACTGACAACCACGCTGCCGACACGCGGGCGGTCGATGTCGACAATCACGGTCACCACCAGGGAGAGCAACAGCAGCAGCAATGACGACATCGCCAAATGCCGTCGTCGGGTATCTGCCAGTGCATACCCCAGAAGGGACGCACAGATCAGCGCATAGAGCAAAACCATGCCAAGCACCGAGGCAGGGATGTGTGATGTAAATGCCGCTCGCCTGGATGTTGCCAAGTCGAACGCGTCATTCACAGACGACACAAGTAAACTGGTGAGAGGGTTTTGCTCGTGGGTTTCGATCCCTCGCGACATGACCTGCCATAACTTGTCTTGCATGGCGATGGTATGGCGGCGCGCAGCCTGTTCTTTCGCCGGATCGCCAGCCGCAGCAAAATATTCCAACCGCACGTCAAGATATTGCCGCACCGCTTGCGCCATCTCTTCCCGGCCTGGGCTTGCGATCAGTCGCGAACGCAACTCCACGGTTCCAATGGCATTGGCTTCGTCCAAAACAAGTGTGCGACGCAAATCGTAGCGCTCTAGCGCCATAGAAAAACTAAAGCCAAGAATCAAAGCTAATAACCCAAGTGCTGCGCCGAAGATCGGAAAACTCGACTCGGGCTTTGTTGCGTCGGCTGATTCGAGCTTTTTGAGATGTCGTAAGTGAATCCGGTATCCCAGCTCGGTCGCGGCAAACAAACCCGCCGACACGATTGCCGCCAAAAGCAATAGCGAGGTTCCATCAAGAAATTTTTCGAATGCTTGCATGGCCTTGAACCGACTGGGGTGATTCTTCAATCATCATAACAGGTCGTTTTGAACTTGGGGCTTCGTATAGCGCCGCATCAGCCACAATACGCCGACTAAATCCACAACGCCCAGAAGGCCGCGCGACAAAATGCCGTAATGCGATCGCCCATACGTGCGTGCACGATGCGAGACCGGAATGGACACCACCGCCCCGCCGGCGCGCAACACCAACGCCGGCATAAAGCGATGCAATGCATCGAAGCGCGGCAAGGCCATGAACAAGTCACGTCGAAACAATTTCAAACCGCAGCCCGAATCTGGAGTGGCATCACCCAGCACGAACGCGCGCACGGTATTGGCAACCCGCGAGGCCAACACCTTGGCCGGGCTGTTATGGCGCACGGTGCGATGCCCAATGAACAAAATATCCTTTGATGCAGCATCGCGCGCATCGCGAGCTGCGATCAGCAGCGCCGCATCGGCAGGGTCGTTCTGGCCATCGCCATCCATCGTTACTATCCACTCCGCGCGGGCTGCCAACACACCCGAGATAATGGCTTGGCTCTGGCCGCAGGTTTTGGCGTGACGCACAATGCGCAGGTTTTGTATTTTCTTTTGGGCAATCGTCAGTTCGTCGGCGGTGCGGTCGCGAGAGGCATCGTCGACGACAACGATTTCAAATGGCCCGAAGGAAGCAAATGCGCGTTCGATCTCCGCCAGCAACCCTGCCACATGGCCGGCCTCGTTTTGCATGGGCAAGACAATAGAAAACGCTAGGCTGGGTTGGGCTTCAGGCATAGGCCCTCATACACGGCTGTTTGGGCCAAGAGAAGCCATGTTGCGCCTAGGTTTGTTGGCTGCGCGGTTGCTTGTCCCAACGCCGCGTTTGGCTTAAACCTTGGCCTATGACGACCTTGGAATTTCAAAACCAACGACGCGCCATCGGCTGGTGGCTGGTCATCTGCGCGGCCATGGTGTTTATCATGGTCGTGCTGGGTGGGGCGACACGGCTGACCGAGTCTGGGCTGTCGATGGTACACTGGAAGCCGCTGCACATTTTGCCGCCGCTGACCGATACCGAGTGGGCTGAAGAATTTGCGGCCTATCAGCAGTTCCCCGAATTCCAGAAAAAAAATACCTGGATGGCCGTGGACGATTTCAAAGAAATCTTTTGGCTGGAGTATTCGCATCGGCTGTGGGGCCGGACGATCGGCTTTGTGTTTTTTGTGCCGTTCATGGTGTTTTGGCTGCGCGGCTGGATTGATCGGCCTTTAGCATGGAAATGCGCCGGGCTTTTTACATTGGGCGGTCTGCAAGGCCTGCTCGGCTGGTACATGGTGGCCAGCGGCTTGGTCGACCGACCCGACGTGAGCCAATATCGCCTCGCTGCACATTTGGTGACGGCGTTCGTGTGTTATGGGCTGATCATTTGGGTTGCGCTCGATCAGTTTCGTTTAGCACGTGGGCGAGATTCGAGTACTGACTTCAACGCCGGCTTGGGCGGCTGGTCCGTCAGCATCACACTGTTCGCGCTGCTGGTGGTCGTCGCCGGGGCATTTGTTGCAGGGCTCGACGCGGGCCAGGGCTACAACACGTTCCCGCTGATGGACGGCCAAATCATCCCCGAGGGATTGTATGCTCAATCGCCGTGGTGGCTGAACTGGTTCGAGAACCACATGACCGTGCAATTCAATCATCGTGTGCTGGCCATGGTGCTTGTCGGGCTGATCATCGCCATGTGGATCAAGGCGCGGGCTTTGGCCTTGTCGACCTCAGCCCGAAAAGTGCTCAATGACTTGCTCGGCATGGTGTTCGTGCAAGCCACCCTTGGCATTTTGACACTTATATATGTGGTGCCCATTCCGCTGGCCTTAGCCCATCAAACCGGCGCGCAAATTGTGTTCACACTCGCCGTCGTTTTCACGCATCATGTCTGGGTGCCGCAGGTTGCGCGCACGACCAGCGATCTCCATATGAAGCCAGCAGAGTAGTTAGGATTTCAGTTTCCATGGCCGACAGCAAAATCATCAACGATCTGTTTTACAACAAGGCAGGCCTGGATAAAAAGAAGGTTGCGAACATCGTCAGCGACGCGCTGAAAGGCTGCGATGATGGCGAAATGTTTTTGGAGTACGCGCAGTCTGAAAGCGTGCTGTTCGACGATGGCCGGGTAAAGAACGCTAACTTCGACACCTCGCAAGGCTTCGGCTTACGCGCCGTGGCGGGTGAAACCACAGGCTTTGCCCATTCCACCACGCTTGATGAAGCCGCCATGAAGCGCGCGGCCAGCACGGTGAAAGCGGTGCGCTCGGGCAAAGGCACGACGCTGGCCGATGCACCACGCGGCACGAACCAACAGCTATATACCGATGCCAATCCGCTGCCCGCTATTCCATTCGAGAAAAAGGTGGAAACGCTGGCCGCCATTGATGCGTATGCGCGAAAAAAAGACCCGCGCGTAAAGCAAGTGACAGTCTCTATCGGCGGGTCATGGCAAGCTGTGCACATTGTGCGCGGCGATGGATCGACGGCGTCGGACATTCGCCCGTTGGTGCGCTTGAACGTGAACATCGTTGTGGGCAACGGCACGCGTATGGAAAGCGGCAGCTATGGCAGCGGCGGACGCGTCACGTACGGCGAATTTTTAAAGCCGCAGAGCTGGCAAGCCGCCGTTGACGAAGCGCTGCGTCAAGCGCTGGTCAATCTCGACTCCATCGATGCGCCCGGCGGCGAAATGACCGTGGTGCTCGGCCCCGGCTGGCCCGGCGTGTTACTTCACGAAGCGGTGGGCCACGGGCTTGAAGGTGATTTCAATCGCAAAAAGACCTCGGCATTCTCCGACATGATTGGCAAGCGCGTCGCAGCCAAGGGTGTGACGGTGGTTGACGATGGGACGTTCCAAGATCGCCGCGGATCGCTGACCATCGACGATGAAGGCACGCCCACCGGCCGCACAGTGCTGATCGAAGACGGCATTTTGCGCGGCTACCTGCAAGACCGCATGAACGCGCGCCTCATGAAAATGAAACCCACAGGCAATGGTCGGCGGCAAAGCCACGCGCACCATCCCATGCCGCGCATGACCAACACGTTCATGCTGGCCGGTGATAAAACCAAAGACGAGATTATCGCCTCGGTGGACAAGGGCATTTATGCCGTCAACTTCGGCGGCGGCCAGGTCGATATCACGTCGGGCAAATTCACTTTCACTGCCACTGAAGCCTACATGATCGAGAAAGGCAAAGTCGGCCCCGCCGTCAAAGGCGCAACGCTGATTGGCAGCGGCCCCGAAGTGATGAAGCGCATCAGCATGATCGGCAACGACATGCAGCTCGACCCCGGCATCGGCACCTGCGGCAAAGAAGGCCAAGGGGTGCCCGTAGGCGTCGGTCAGCCATCTTTGCGCATCGAAAACCTAACGGTCGGCGGCACGCGGGTTTAGTTTTTCTTGGGCGGCGCGCCGGCTTCCGCTAACTTACACCGTGCGCCCCAAACACCGGTACCAAACGAGGTGCGGTCGCTGTCGGCGCTGGCCCAACCGTTCCCGATAACTTTTCGCTTGGCAGGCGGTGCGTCCAAATCGCCCTGAAACATTTCAATGCGAAGCAACTCTTTGTAGTTCCGGCCCGATTCCGACGGCCACATGCTGCGCATCAGTTCGATATGCACAGGCTCCTTCACGCCCTTCACGGTCCACGTGTAGTGGTCGCCGCCATCGTGCATGTGAAACCCATTGTTCACCACGGCGTCCCCTTTGGCGGGTTGATAACTCGCAAAGCATTCGTAGTCGCGCGTCTTGCTCATCCGTAAATGAGTCTTATCGGCGCGGCCTGAGAACAGCGTTCCGTCTTTTAAGTAGCCGTTATCATAAACCCACAGCTCATGATCGTTGAGTATCCACTCGGCATCCCATGTGTATTGGGTGTCCGAAACTTTCGATGTCATCGTGCAAGTCGAGTTGTTCTTGTCATTCTCGCTCAGTTTTCCGACGATTTGCGCGCCATGACGTCGCCATAAGAATTCGCAATTGCCGCCATACTTAGGATCGGGCGCAATGGTCTTCCACATCTCGGGATGCAAATGAGCATCGACGAAATTTTCTGGGTCTTTGATACGACGGCCCTGAATGCGCACGGCCTGACGCCCTTTGTCGATGTCGACCAGGAACAAGACCTGCTGGCCGGAGTAGATAGGGCCGTCTTTTCCGTCGATATGGATTTGTGTGTAGATGACATTCTCGCCTAACTGCGGAGCGTCGATCTTGGCAAATACGCGATAGAAGTTCTCGTGCACGCCGTCAGGCGGCGGTCCGGCGGCATTCTCGAAAAACACCTGCGGCGCACTGGAGTAAATACCTGGCATCCAGGTCATCAAATCGTTCAAGACAGATTTGAGTTCCATGGGCGAGTTCGTCGCCCATGCGGGTGGGGTCGATGCCAAAAATATCGCAATCGCCAAAAGACGCCGATTGAGCTTCATACGTGCCCTCCCCAGATTCCCGCGCGACAAACCTACCCCTAAAAACCGCCATAAACCATAAGCAACTTATGGGAAAACGCACTTCCCAGGGCTTAAGCTATTGCCGTAAGCTTCTACCATAGGAAGAACATTACGAGATCATCACAATCTATACGTTAATGGACCAAAAGCACGACAAGCCACTTGCCGCTGAAATTGCGAATGCCGTCAATATTGAGCGGCTGCTCACCATGTCGCGTCATCAGCCCGTTGCGGCGATTGCGCACATTTTTAATGCCGGGCTTTTGGCTTATGCCAGTTGGCCAAGCAAGCAGCCGATTTTTTTAATTTCGGTTCTGGCGTTGTTTTGTATCACGTCTGTTCGTCAACTTTTTGCGTGGTGGCGAAATCGAAACCGCCCACGGCCGCACCATGTGAGTGACAAGACGATCCGCAGAGTTGTGTGGTGGGCCGCGGCGTTCGGTTTGCTATGGGGTATATTGAACGGCGGCCTCGTTTACATGCAGCCTTCGCCGGAATTGCTGGTGATCATCTGCGCGGTCTATGTGGGCATGTCGGCCGGCAGTTTTCTGATGCTCTATACAATTCCTTCTGCGCTGGCCGCGTTCTTGTTTTGCAGCGTCTCGCCAGCATGGACGATCATCCTGCTTCGCGGCACGACCTTTGACTACGTGTTGGCAGCGTACACTCTCATCTACCTTGGCTTCTTGTTCGTCTCAGCCCGCTTCACCCAAAGATCGTTTGTTGAGGGAATCGCACTTCGGCTGCAAAACGCCGAACTTGCATATAAAGCCGATGCGGCGAACCGCGCAAAGTCGCGCTTCTTGGCCAACATGAGCCACGAGCTGCGCACACCACTCAATGCCATCAATGGCTTTGCTGAAATTATTCAACTTCAATTCAAAGGCCCCATCGGAAACCCGCAATATTTGGAATTTGCGAAGTCGATTGTGGAAAGCGGGCGTCACCTTGTTTCACTCATCGATGACATTCTCGATATTTCCAAAGTCGAGTCAGGGCGGGCGACTTTGGAAGAACGCGCTGTTCAGCCGCAAGCGATCATCGATCAGGTGGTGCGGCTTACGCAAAGCTCGGCCGAGAAGGCGCACCAACGCATCGAGTCGCACTTGCAATCAGAACTGCCCAGCATTTTTGTCGACGAGCGCAAGCTCTGCCAAGTTTTGGTCAATCTTGTTTCTAATGCCGTGAAGTTTACGCCTGCGGGCGGGCAAATCCGCCTGGAAGTTCGCCTAAATTCTGAAGGCGGGATGTCGTTCTTGGTGGGCGATACCGGCGCGGGAATCCCGGCGGACGAACTACAAGAAGTTCTCAAACCCTTTATGCGAAGCAAGGACGTCGAACGCCGGCAATTGCAGGGCACGGGGTTGGGTTTGCATTTGGCGCAGGAACTTATGAAGCTGCATGGCGGCGCTTTGGCTCTCAGCAGCACTGTCGGTCAAGGCACGGTCGTCAATGTTTCTATTCCGGCCAGCCGCGTGATTACTGCTGCACAACAGAAAGCTGCTGGTTAAATTTCACCTCGGCTGCACTCTACTTCAGCGACAATGTTGCGCGCGCGTTGGTGAGGGGCGCAAGATCGGCTGTCTTGAGAAATGCCAATGCTCCGGCATCGTTCTTGGTATAAGCGTTTAGAAACGCTGTGCTGACTCCGTTGAAGATATTCAAACCATCTTGATCGAGCGGCCCCGGCACATCTGTGCGGCACCACAGGCCGCCGAGATAGTGATTCACATCGTTCACCCATAAATAATGCTTGGGCTGTGACGCGGCTGACGCGTTGTCGACAAGGGCATATCCAAAAGGAGATTTGCGCCCGGTCGTCTCACCACCTTTGTCATTCGTGCCGGTATAAATGAAAACGGGAATGGGCGATTGCTTCCAAGGCTCGTCGGGCATCATGGGGTTCGAGCCGGGCTCGGAAAGCAACAACAGATATTTGTAGCCCGCGCTCTCCATTTCCAACACTGAGCCATCGGCTTTGTTTTTCATCCGTACCCCGGCCGCTGCGAGCGCCGTAAAGCCGCCCATGGAATGCCCCGCAGCAACCAACTGAGCGGTGTTCATGCGCGCGGCGAGGCCAGGCACCTGAGCGCCGATATCGTTCAAGTGTGTTGCGATATATCGCATGTCGGCGATGCGGCTAATCATCACGCCCGCCATGCCCGGCCCGCCCGCCTTTGCGATGTCAAAGCCCAGCGCCTTGGCGTCTTTATGTGTCGGCGCAATGACGACAAAACCGTGCGAAACCCAATGATCGCCTGCGCGTGTGTAATCGTCCTTAGATGCACCACCGCCCGGAGATAGAACGATGACCGGGTATTTTCCCTGCGTTTTCGGATACGCGATACGTAACGGCAAGTCTTTGTCTTGCGCGGCGTCGTGCACGACGATGTCGCTGACCGCCACTGGATATGAACCCGCCTGAGGTTTGAAGGCCTGTGACACCAGGGGCGCTGTGCTGCTGGCACATCCGCCCAACCCGCAGAGGAGAATTGTCACAGCGACCGTGCGCAAAATGCTCATGTGCCCCGCTCCATCAAATACTGCCTGGGCCAGAGCTTAGCCTGATCCATTATCGCCTTCGCAGCCCGATGGCGGCCCGACCAAACCGCGGGCGCGCTCAGTTTGGCCGTATCAACAGCGAGCGACGGGCATTTAAGGTAACCGCTCATTGGGGGACACGATGACAATCAATACCGAGGCGCCAACAGCCAAAATTGGGCCTGTGCACCTTGCGCCAGGTGTGAGTTATTGGAACGGGGCAACGTTGCTTTATGCGTCGTTTTTCTCCATTGCCTCGACCGTCTTCTTGTCGTTTGTGCAGCCCTACATTTTTACCGAAATCCTCAAAATTCCGGCCGACGAACAAGGCACGTTGGCAGGTAACTTGGTGTTTTTTGGCGAGCTAGTCGTGCTGTCGCTGATAGGTGTGGCAGGTGTGCTATCCGACAAAATCGGACGGCGCCCGGTTTTCGTTTTCGGCTTCGCGATGCTCGGCGTGGGCTACATCCTCTATCCCCTCGCGACATCGTCAATTGAGTTGATTGCTTACCGCATGATCTTTGCGCTGGGCATTGTTGGCGCCACATCCATGCTGGCCACTGTGCAAGCCGACTACCCGCAAGAGCGCGACCGCGGCAAGCTCGTCGGCATGATGGGCTTTCTTCAGGCCATCGGCGTTATTCTCATCGTCTTCACATTGTCGAAGTTACCGCAAAAATTGTCTGAGGGCGGCATGAGCCCGGTCGAGGCTGGGCAAACAGCCCTATGGATTTTTGCTGGCTTTTGTTTGTTTAACGCGGGCGTGCTGCGCGCTGGCTTGAAGGGTGGCGTGCCATCGACCGTGACCACACGTGAAGGGTTTGTCCCAATTCTGAAACGCGGCATCAAAGCAGCCGAGAACCCCCGTGTTGCACTAGCCTATGCTGCTGCCATGGTTTCGCGCGGAGATTTGTCAACCGTCTCAACATTTTTGTCGCTGTGGCTGGTTCAAGTGGGCGTCGCAAAAGGCCTGCCAACATCTGAGGCCTTGGCCATAGGCGGGAAATTTTTCGGTGTCGTGCAGTTGGCGGCGCTTCTTTGGGCACCCGTTGTGGCCATCATCTCTGATCGGATGAACCGCGTAAGCGCCTTGTGCATGGCGATGGCCTTAGCGTGTGGCGGATACCTGATCGCGGGGTTTATTCCCGATCCCACAAGTGCGGCCATGTACCCGGCGGCGGTTTTCTTGGGCATGGGTGAGATCAACGCCGTGTTGGCCGCGCAGGTGCTGATCGGACAAGAAGCGCCCAAAGATGGAAGGGGCGCGGTCATCGGTGTGTTTGGCGTGTGCGGCTCGGTGGGAATTTTGTTCGTGGGCAAGCTCGGCGGTTATTTGTTCGACGCTTGGCAACCTTCTGCGCCATTTATATTGATGGGCATCGCCAATGGCGTGTTGTTGCTCGTTGCATTAACGGTGCGCTTCAAATGGCCGGGACATAGCCCGATGCGTCCCTCGACGGTGATCCATTAACCCGATCACAGCTATTTGAAAAATTCGATAGTCGGGCTCATTTTGTCATGATCGAGTGCGCTTCAGGATAGGAGCACGCCATGACACCTCAGATTTTTCAAACATTCGCTCAGTACAATGCGTGGATGAATCAAAATATTTACAATGGGTGCGCTCAGATTCCCGATGAGCAGCGAAAGTCAGACAGGGGAGCGTTTTTCAAATCCATTCACGGCACTTTGAATCATCTTTTGGTCGGTGACATGATGTGGATGGCGCGATTTTTATCAAAGCCCATCCCGGGGCTATCGCTGAACGCAATTATTCACGACAGTTTCGACGACCTTTGGGCCGCACGGCTCAAGCAAGATGCCGAGATTTCAGCGTTCGCTGCGGGCCTGACGGAAGAATGGCTGGGCACGCTCTTCACGTTCAGAAGTTTTGCCTACAATCGCGAGATCACCAATAGAAACTGGTTCTTCGTGATGCAGCTTTTCAACCATCAAACCCACCATCGCGGGCAGGTCACAACGTTGATGAAGCAATGCGGTATTGATCCCGGCCCGACAGACCTGCCTGCCATGCCAACCGATATACGCTAGTTGTTCGGCGTGGACGCTGTGTCGGCGGAAGCCATGTTCTTGGCCTTCCAGGCCATGCCCATGCGAATGCGATTGGCCACTGATGGGTGGCTATGAAACAGCATTTCGGCGATCGGATGCGGCGTCGGATCGCGGTACTCGGCGGTTTTAAGCAGAGCCGTTGCCAAGCCATCTGGTTCGCGCGCTACCTTGAGTGAGTAGGCGTCTGCCCCTGCCTCGAACGAGCGCGTCAGCGTATTTCTGATCGGTTGGCATAACAGCAGCCACGCCCCAATTGCCATGATCAACACCGGCACACCAGCCGGATCAGAAATCGAGGTTATGCTCGGCGCACCAAACCATGCCACCAGACGCGCGAACATGCGCTCGACCAGGAAAAACCCGATCATGGCCAGAACAGACAGTGTCGCCACCATTTTCAGCACATCGCCGCTGACAAAATGCCCGATCTCGTGAGCCACAACTGCGCGCACTTCGGGCAACGTGGCCTCTTTCAACGCAACATCAGACACCGCGATGCGCATGGTGCCGGCAAATCCGCTGACGTTTGCTGTCAGTACCGAGCGTTGTCGCGATCCGTCGTAAACAAAAATGCGATCAGTTGGGACACCGCTGTCTTTGGCTAACGCGACAATCGCGTCTTTGACCGGGCCTTCGGGGATTGGCGTAAAATCGTTGAAGAGCGGCTCAATAAAGACTGGCCCTATGAGCAAGCCGAACAGGATTGACACAAAAGCGAAGCCACCGCCCCACATCCACCACCGCTTTCCGGCACGACGAATGAGCGCATAAAGGCCCATGAGAAAAAAACCGCCAAGAACCATCAGCACAACAGCGTTCAGCGCGCTTTGCCCGATCCAATCGCCAAAAGACTGTTGCGTTAGATTGTACGCACGCTCGCGGCACCACTCGGCATAGATTGTCCAGGGCAGTTCGAGCACCCAACTAAGGCCCATAAATACCGCACCGACGATCAACGCGGTGAAAGCGGGACGCGGGCCCGAACGTTGGATGCGATCACGCATCCGAGCCAACACGCCCCAACGCATTAGAATTAAAGTGACGGCAACGCTTGCCGCCAATGCCCACAGATCAAGCCAATAGCCTCCTGTCGTGTAGGCTTTAGATGCTGCCATCACGTCGGGTGGTATAGTTGCTAGATAAACTTGGGTGGCGTCTTCAATATTCATGCATGACCCCCAACCAAAGCGCCCACATCGAACGCCAAACTCAAAACCGGCTTTTCTCGTGAATGATAGATGAGCGCACGGGCGTCGTTCGCGCAACGTGCCCCGAAAGTGCCTTTTCAATGGCAGCCTTGATCCCGTCTTGCGAGACCGGCTTAATCAGGTACGACGAAATGTTGAATGGCTCGAGCGACTTATAAGTGCTGGGGCTATTCTCTCCCGTCATCACAATAATGGGCACCGATCTGGCCTTGGGGTGATTGATCTCACGCAGTTTTTTGATGAAAGTGCCGCCCGAGACGCCGGGAAGGTTCAAATCTACAATCAGCACATCGTAGGGTTTGCCCTTAGTTACAACAGCTTCCCAACCCGACTCTGCTGTTGAAAAATCATCGAACTCTCGAATTCCGATGGCCGTGAAAAAACGCGACATAATCTCGCGGATAATGCGCTCGTCCTCGATCAGCAAAAGGCGACAATCTTTGAGAGCTTTGGACATATTCAGCATCATCACAATCAACGCGTATACGAAACTAATGGTTGCGGTTCTGAACGAAGTTTAGAGTCAAATCAACCCTATCAGAGGTATGACTCGAGGCCTGTCTTAAGTTAGTTTTGCGTTTCGGAATGGCCTTTTAGGCCGAGGGGGACTGCGGTGGAGACATTCCAAAGGTTCGTAGCGGCTGCCTCTGAGGTTACTTTCGGCCCGTTTACCGTTGCGCTCATCTTGGGCACTGGCTTTTATCTCACGGTTGGCTTGCGTTTCATTACATGGCGGCGACTCGGTGAGGGTTTGCGCCTTATGGTTGATAAGCGCCTGGTGGCGCAAAAGGGTGCGGCTGGCGAATACTCGCCACGCGACGGACTGATGACCGCGCTCGCCGGCATGGTCGGCATCGGCAAAATTGTCGGTGTAGCTACAGCCATTCACCTGGGCGGACCCGGCGCACTGTTCTGGATGTGGATCAGCGCATTTGTGGGCATGGCAACGCGTTATGCCGAGGCTTACTTGGCGGTAACCTACCGTGAAGTTTCGCCCAACGGCTCTACATTGGCCGGGCCGATGTACTACATCAAGCATGGCCTTGGCCCGAAGTGGACGTGGCTGGGCGGCATGTACGCGGCGTTTGCCTGCATACAGGCGTTTGGCCCAAGTGCGCAATCCAACACCATCGCCGACGTGCTCGGTTCCAGTTTAGGCGTGTCGGCCTGGACGACCGAAGTTTTCCTCACCATCTCTATTCTTGCTGTGTTGATTGGCGGCGCGAAACGATTGGCAGGCGCGGCCAACGCGCTCGTGCCGTTCATGGTGGGTGTTTACCTGCTGGCAGGTCTGGTGGTGTTGGCCATGAACATCGGCAAAATACCTGCTGCATTTGGTGAAATTCTATCGAGCGCGCTGACGGGAAGTGCGGCAGTCGGCGGATTTGCCGGCGCAGCGTTAGCCGAGGCCATTAAGTTCGGCGTGGCGCGTGGCATTTTTGCCAACGAGGCAGGCCTGGGCAGTGCCGCCGTGGCGCACGGCACCGCGCAAAGTAACGACGCCGTGCAGCAAGGCATGCTGGGTGCGGTCGGTGTGTTCATTGATACGATTGTTGTTTGTTCCATCACCGGCTTGGTCATCGTTGTCTCGGGCACATGGCAAACGGGCGAAACCGGAACAGCGTTGGCAGTGATGGCTTTTGATGCGGCGATCCCGGGCCTTGGCGGGCCCGTGGTGGCGTTCGGTGTTGTGCTGTTTGGCTACACCACACTCTTGGCATGGGGCCTTTATGGCAGCCGGGCCGCTGCATACTTGTTTGGTGAGCGTGCGCTGGGTCCAGCGCGGTTCTTGTATTCACTGTCCGTGCCCTTGGGCGCCGTAGTGACATTGGAAGGTGCCTGGCAATTTGTGGACTTAACCCTTGGCTTGATGGCCGCACCGAACTTGATTGCGCTGATCTTGCTGGGCCCCAAAGTTTTCAAAGGCACGCGCGAACAGATTGCAAAAGAGCAGCACCCATGAACACTGATTTGGTTAAAGCGCTGGCCAGCTACAACACCCGGGCCAATGCGCAAACGCGCATGGAGTGCAACAAACTGACTGAGGAGCAACTGACCAAAGATGTCGGCGCGTTTTTTGGTTCCATCTATCGCACGCTCAATCACATCATGGTTGCGGACTGCATATGGATGGCGCGATTTCTGGGCGAGGCTGAATTTACCTCGCCCCTCGATGCAATTTTGTTCGAACGCCCCGCCGACTTTTGGACCGAACGCGACGCGCTGGATGCCCGCATTGAAGCTTTCGGTGCCACCGTCACCACCGACTGGCTGGCCCAGCCTCTCACCTTTGGACGCGTGAGTTCAACCGTCCGTCGCACGCGACCTCGCTGGGCCCTGGTGGTGCATATGTTCAATCACGCCACGTATCACCGCGGCCAGGTCACGACGCTGATGAAGCAGATGGGCTTTGACCCAGCCGAAACTGATTTCCCGGCCGCGCCGTTCTTTGGATCGGCTTAGTCCGACTCACTCTTCACGTACTTCACCACTTCACCGGCCAGCAACTCGCCCATGCGAGGGTCGTCGTTGGCGGGCACCCACATCGCCCAGGTTCCGGTGTATTGGTTTTGAACTGGTTTGTCGTCGGACGGCGCGCCTTTGGTCACGTCGTAACCCAAGTGCCCGAAGGCCGGCACATCAAACGCTAAAGACGGATCAACATCTTCCCGCGCGCGATCAGCCGGTGATTGACGCGGCGGCGGATAAACACCGCCACTTTTGCAACCGCCCATGTCAAAGCAGCACGCTTGCTTGGCGTCACCGGCTTTGCATTCTTTCTCAACCCAAATGCCCCAATAATCTGCGAATGGATTGCCGTGATTTGGATAGCGCGTGTAGTCGCCGGTTTTGGCGTACAGCCAGGTTTTCCAGCCGATTTCTTTGGCGATCTGGTTGGGCACTTCGACCAAGTCCAACGCTGAGTGAATGACAATTTGCGAAAAGATCACGACGATGTGTTTGACACCGCGATTTTTCAACATCTCCAGCGCATCCCAATACCGATACTGATGATCGCCGCCGGGCAACTGCTTGTTGCTCTCGTACATCCAAGCGTTGCCCAAATCTTCGCCGCGCATCTCGCGCGTTCGCTCTAAATTGCTGCGCACCCGGCCGCCGACTTTGATGTTGGGGTTGGGTTCACGCAGCCCCATCCAACTGCCGACGATGTTTTCAGCCTTCATGGTGGGGTATCTGCGCAGCAATTCCGCTTTAATGCGCGCATCTAAAATCAACGTGTCGTCGATTTTCGGGTCGAAGGCTTCATTGCCCTCGCGCGTGGCGTGGTTAATGAACATCACCGCGGTATCGGCGGGGGCAATGTTTTTGTTAAACGACTTCACCACGCCGTCGACCATCATATTGGCCAACAGCGGATCTTCCACCACCGGATTGCGGCGTCCTGCCAACGGAACCTTGGGGTCCGACTTCGGCTCGCCCAACGAGCGCGTCCAGCCCGGTGGGTCATTAGGGTAGCTTTCCGTCATCAGGTCGGTGATATCATTCAGCCAACGCACTTTAATATGAGTGCCGTTCTTTTTGTTCCAATCATCGACCATGCGGCGCGTCATGCTGACCACGTCGAACGATTTCCAAAACCGCGTGCCCGCCACAGTCATGTCGATCATCACCAGCTCGTCAGCGCCTTGTTTCAGCAACCGCTCGCCGGGGCCGTCGATGTTGTAGCGCTGCGGGTCGCAGCCTTTCCAAGGGCCGCCGTCTTTGGCGCTGCCGCAGTAGGTCAATTGTGTGCCGCCAGGCACTTTGGGCTCGTACATATATCGTGGCCAAGGCAGATACTTGGTTTGCTCTAAATCACCAATCCACTGCGCGCGGTCAGAAATAAACTTCACACCGAGTTTTTTGCTCGCGTTCGCCAGCGCCCGTTTCAGCGCGGCTTCTTGCGCTTCGGTATATTTCAGCGCGGGGTCTTTGCCGCCCATGCGCTCGGATGCAAAGGCGTATTTTTTCAGCTGCGTCGAGGCATTGGCATAAGATTGATCGTCCGCCCCCTTCACGACCGTCGGCCACGCCTCAGGGTTCCAAATCACATTCTTGAAAATGGGATTGTGCGGGTCGTACTGGAAAAATTGCAGCGTATTGTCCCATTGGTTGGCGACGCCCTGCTCTTCCCCGCCGCCGTGAACCACGAACAACACACCAACAGTGCGCTGTTTGGCCGGGGGCGCTGCGGCGCAGGCGGACAGCGCTAGAGCCAGCACAACCGAAAAAAATCGAACAATTCTGATCATGGCTGCAGATCCCCAAACCATCCCCAAGTTAACTTGCCCGATTTTGTGCACCGATCCATGGCCGATCATGCGTTGACCGAGCCGAGGATAACCGGTTGCGCCATCCGCCCCCCAGTGAAAAGATCGTCCCTCTATGAATGGGGAGCTTGAAATGATCCAACCTTGGACAGCCACCTGCGTGCAGGTTTACACGCATTGCGTCAATTCCACGACCACGCGCGCCGACGCCATGGCCGTTGTCAACAAAAGCGTCGACCGCTGGCTGCAGCTGGCCAAAGCTGGCGCACGCATGAGCGGCGGTGGCAAGCAGTTGATGCTGTTTCCAGAATTTGCCCTCACCGGTTTTCCGTTACACGAAACGGCGGCCGAGTGGATTGACAAAGCCTGCATTGAAATTCCGGGCCCGGTGACCGAGCGTTTTCAAAAAGCCGCGCAAGAATTGAAATGCTATTTCGGTATGAATGCCTACGAGCGCGACCCTGAATGGCCGGGGCGCTATTTCAATTGCAGTTTCATCATCGGGCCAAACGGCGACATCCTGATTAAGTATCGGCGCATCAACACGGTGCACACCGGCAGCCCCCACGACTTTATGGACAAGTACCTGGCCAAGTACGGCATTGAGGGAACGTTCCCTGTAGCTAAAACCGAACTGGGCAATTTGGCGATCATGCCTTGCGGTGAAATCATGTACCCGGAAGCCACGCGCATGTTCATGTTTCGCGGCGCGGAAGTATTGCTTCACCCCACCAGCGATCAAGGGCTTGATGATAAGTGGGCCTGGGAGTCGGCTAAGAAAGTGCGGGCCTCTGAAAATATGATGTACCTGGTATCGTGCAATGCCACCGGCCAACTGGGCACGTACATTCCCGAAGGCCAGACCATGGGCAATTCTAAAATTATCGATTTCAACGGCCGAGTGCTTTGCCAAACCGGCGGGCCAGGGGAAAGCACCACCGCCTCGGCGATCATTGATGTTGAAAGCCTGCGTCGCGCGCGCTTGCAACCGGGCGCTGGCAATCGATTGTTGCGCCAGCGACTTGAAATTTACAGGCCGCTTTATAATTCCAGCACATTCTATCCGGCCAACCAATTCTCCGATCAGCCCATGGATTCTAAAGCTCGCATCATGGAGATTCAGGCGGTGGCTTTGAAGAACATGGAGAAGGCCGGCGTGATTACCTACCCAGATGATGGGGCCAAACGAGCGGCGGAATAGCGGGCGTGTCATCGTCCCCCGAACCCGAAGTCAGCGACGGATATCGTCGCTATCTCCTCGTGCTTTTGATGCTCTGCCAAGTGTTCAACTATTTGGACCGGCAGTTGCCGGCCATCTTGTTGCCGTCCATCAAAAAAGACCTGGTTCTGACGGACACCCAACTGGGATTCATCACTGGTCTCGCCTTCGCCGCGTTCTACGCGGTCGTGGGCATTCCCTTGGGCCGGTTGTCAGACAGCATCAGCCGTCGCAAGTTGATGACCGCCTGCATAGGCGTGTGGAGCTTAGCCACCGCCAGCACGGGCATGGCCACGAGTTTCATCACAATGGCCAGCGCGCGCTTTGTTGTCGGGATGGGCGAAGCCGGGCTAACGCCGTGCGCCTATTCCTTGATGTCCGACGTCTTTCCGGCCAAGCGCCGCGCCGGGGCCTTTGGCATTTTTGCGGCGGGCACGCCCTTTGGCGCGCTTCTCGCCTTTGTCGGCGGCGGGTGGATTACCGAAATTTTCGGCTGGCGCACGGCTTTCATTGCGCTGGGTCTGCCGGGCTTGATCTTGGCGGCGTTGGTGTTCTTCACCGTGAAGGAAACGAAACGCGGAAACCTGGAAGGCATGCAGGACTCCGGCAAGCCACCGCCGCTTTCCGAGGTGTTTCGCACATTGTTCTCGATCCCCTCTTTCTGGCACTGCTGCCTGGGCACCTCGTTCACCGGATTAGTGTACTCGTGCATTCAAGCTTGGGTGCCGTCGTTTCTATCGCGCTCGTTCGGCATGAGCACCGGCGAGATTGGCAGTTGGCTGGCACCGGGCGTAGCGGCTGGCGGACTCATCGGCACCATGATGGGCGGACGATTAGCCGACCGTTTGGCGCTGGCCGATGAACGCTGGCGCGGCTGGCTGCCCGCCATCACCACTGGAGTGGGCTCGCTGTTGGGTGCCATCGCCTTTACCGCCGATAACTGGGGCTTTGCCGTGGTGATGATTAGTGTGCCGCTGCTTTTGTGCCCGGTGCATCTGCCGATCTACGGCTCGATTTTGCAGAGCCTTGCGCCGTTGCGCATGCGCGGGGCGTTTCCGGCGATCTCGTTATTCATCGCCTCGGTGCTTGGTATCGGGATCGGCCCGCAGATGGTGGGCATTGCCAGCGATTTGGTACGACCCTTTGTCGGTGAAGAGTCGCTGCGTTACGCGCTGATGCTCGTGGTGCCCTTCTTTGGCGTATGGGCTGCCATCCACTTTTACCTGGGCGGCAAACACATCCCAGCAGATTTCGCCAAGGCCAAGCGGCAAAATAGCTAATCTACCGATGCCGCGACCCTGAAACCTAACACCACCAGTCGGGTCGTCACCGGGTCACCGCCGCGCGTGGTGGTGCGCGTGTACCATTCCGCCGACGAATAACCCGAGCTGCGCAATACGCGGCGCTTGCAATCGGCGGGCGGAACTTCCAACGCGGTGCCGTCGCGCGGCGTCGTGGCGAGATCTTCGGCACGACAATCGCGCGCCCATTCCCACACATTGCCCAGCATGTCGTGCAAGCCAAAGGCATTGGCGGGGAACTTTGTCACTGGCGAGGTAAAGGCATAGCCGTCGTCGCAATCGATCGCGCCGTACTCAGGGATGATGCGCAGATAATTTTTGTCGCCGACGTTGGCGTACTTGCAGCTTTCTTCTGCTGCCCCAGGCCAAGGGCGTTTTGCGGCGGTGCCTGCGCGTGCGCCGTATTCAAACTGCGCTTCGGTGGGCAGTGCATACACATGCTTGCCGCCCGACAATTTGGTCAGCCACGCCGCATAGGCGTTGGCATCGTCCCACGACACGCACACCACCGGCTCGTCATCTTTTTGCTTGCTGCCATCGGGCCATTGCGGATCCTGCCAACTCACTTTTGACGGATCAGGTAACCGCTTTTCCCAAATCGAGCGGCATTTGCCGTCTTGAACGTAGCCGGTGGCTTTAACGAAAGCGGCAAACTGCGCGCGTGTGGTTTCGGTTTTAGCCATGGCGAAGGGTTTGGCGATGGTGACTTTGATTTCTGGCCCGCCCCACCCGAATTTGCGGTTTTGGCTTTCGCTCTCTGGCTCGCCCATGGTGAAGCTGCCACGAGGAAGCACAGCCATCTCGGGGCAATCGGAGCAATCTTTGAATGCCTGAGGGCCTTGACCCTCGGCGTGGGCGATGAAAGGCAGCAAGAGTACGGTGACGCAGATAATTCTCAGCATGGTGTCCTCCCCTTGGCTTAGGTAGCATACCGCTTATAGGGGTGAATCCAAACATGAAGCATCGCAAGCTGCGCCGCTACGTAAGGTGCCAGCCAATGACGACACCTGCAGGAAAATTCCACGTGGTGCATATTCAAGATATGTTCCCCGACGAACCGCATGCAGACTTTTGAACTCATTAAACTAAGTGGAGAAGCGCAATGAATCACCGGTCGTACAGCGGTAAAGTGCTCTACCTGACTGATGGCAAAGGCGAGATGGGCCGGGAAATGTTTTACGTCACCATCCAGCCCGACGGGACTCGCACCATGCGCGCCACCTGCGAAATGGACGATGACCGTTTGCTGCGCGACGTGGTGATGACCGTCAACAAAGAGTGGCAACCGACTGACGCTTTTGTGCGCCTGATGATCGAAGAGAAATTCTATGGCAGTTCGTGGTTCCGGTTCACCGACACCACCGCCGAATGCCAGGGCTATACCGTGAATGAGGGGCGCATCAATCAACTGTTTGAAACGCAAGGGCGGACATCTAAGTTTGGCACTCATCCGGTGCACGGAGACGCCTGGGGCTTGGCGGAATTCAAAGACCGCACGCCTGGAGAGATCTCCGTCCGCCGCGGACCAACATTTTCATCGTCGCACTTGCCCAATGGCGGCTCGGGCCCCTACCTGATGCCAACGGGAAGCTACATTCAGCGCAAGTACATCGGCCTTGAGGACATCGCTGTGACAGCCGGAAAATTTAAGGCCGCGCATTTTCAAATGCTATTTGATCAATATCCGCCTATCGACATCTGGGCGACACCCGAAGACTGCATTCCAGTACGTTTGCGGTGGGATTTACTAAAGCAGACGTATGAGTTGGTGGAACTGTCGGGTGATGCGCGCTAGCATCTGATTTGAAATAAGGGAGAACGACAATGTCTGAGGATATTTCGCGACGTGGATTTGGGTTGGCAACAACGGGGCTTGGCATCGGCATGATGGGCGGATTTCCCGCCAATGCTGCCACGCCCAAGTCGTTACCCACGGACCCCAAAGCCATTGCTGAAACGCTGGTGCGCATGTACGGCACTTCGGGCAAAGAACCTGTGGTGTGGAAAACGCGTGGTATTGTTTACGGCGTGCAGCCTACCGCCGTGACACCGCTGATTGGTTTTCGCGGCTCGGAAAGCGCGTGGTGGACGCGCAAAGACGAAACGACATGGGTGCGATACTCTTCCACCATGTCGTTCTTTCAAGATTTAGAGACCGGCAAATTCATCGACGAGTTTAAAAACCCGTTGAACGGCAAAACCGTGAAGGTGGGCGTCAGCTTTATTCGCCACAAGGAAGGCGAATACAAAACGACCAAGGGCGACTACTACGGCAGCATGAAGAAAGCCTTCCCCGACGTCTATAAAGACGAAGTGGTCAAGCCCGAGTGGACACTGGACGGCGACACCATACGCCTGAGGGGAGCGTCGAACTTCCCGCCCATCTTGGCGCAGCCCAGCAAAGAATGCGCCACGCTGGTGGCCCGCGCCTCAGAAGTATTTAACCCGAAAGTCGAAACACCCTGGGGCGCCAGCACCGGTTGGAACATCCGCGTTTGGGAACGCTGGCTCGAGATGGTCGACGACAAAGGTGCGGCCCTGCCCGGCCACGACATTTGGCATTTTGATGCGGTAAAAATGAGCGGCTTTGAAGGATTGGATGCAGATTACTTGGCACGCGCGCGCGCGCATTCGCCGCTATTTGAAAAATCGCCCGAGTTCGACGAAGGCCCCAGCTTTTTTGAGCGTATTCTCGACGCACGCAAAAAAGCAGCAGGCTAAAAACAAAGAACCCCGCCGGAGGAAAAGGCGGGGTTCTTATTTATCACACTCTGACCGAGGGATGTCAGGAGCGTGTGAGTCTTATCGTGTAGAAACGACGACACCGTTGTGGCGGAAGCCATCGTGGATCTGTAAGCCGTGCGCAGCGACCAGCAGGGCCGCTACGATCGCCAGGCTGGCGATTAGAAAACTCTTTCTGAGTGTCGCGATCATCTTTCTCTCCCGGAGTTGGTTGGGGGTAACCGTCGGGCAAGAAAACAATCGGGCGTGAAGGCTGAATCTTTCCTTAACACCCGAAAACGCGATGAATCAAAGGCTTAGAGGACGAGTCGCGATGGGCAGAAATGCCAACGCGCAAACGACTCGAGCGACTCGACTTCTCTTACTCTGGAATTTTGCTCAAGTTCAATTCGAACACTTCAACGATACGGCCATTGGGGTCGTACATCATCATGTTGCGCGACAAGCGCGAGCCCGACACTTTGGGCCCAAACAGAATCTCAACACCTTTGGCCTTAGCGCGTTTGGCAATTTCGTCAATGTTCGACACGCGATGCGGGTGAATTTCACTGCCCTGAATACCACGCTGGTTTTTCAACTTGGCGACATCTTTACAGGCCGGTGCTTTGGGATCTTCGATGCCCATAAACGCCACGCGCCCGCCGATAATCTCGCCACCGGGATAAACTCCCGAGCCGCGCATAATCACAAAACGCACTTTCGAATTGGGGTTGGTATCGAGAAACTTCATCGCACCATCGGGGCTTTGAATGCCGTCTTCCATCACCTCTTGGCCGAGGATGTCGCGATAAAACGCAATGGACTCCTCCAGCTTGCACGTCACCGTGACCGAGCGCAGCAGCATGCTTTGAACTTTAGCTTCTTGGGCTTGAACTGACGTGCTGAGAGCGAGCGCGGCAACAGCGGGTATCAATACGGCGCGAAGCATGGGCGTTCTCCTATGAGGGCGGTCTTCGAATTAAAATGGCGTTTTAAGTCTAGGCTGACGCCCGCGCTGATAGCAACCAATGGGGCATCACGTTCGCGCAAATGCTTGGCGTGAATCGGACAAAAACCATCGCCGTGAGGAATAATATTCCGCTCATACGAACGACCGACTTCGGCGGCAATGACGTCTTTGGTCCGTCAGGCCACATCAAAAAAGGCGCGCATCGAGTCAGCCATCAATTCGGCTTCGGCATCCCAAGCGTTGTGGCCAGCCTTGGCGCTGATATCGACAAGAATGGGAAAGGGCACGATTTCTTTCGCGCGGCGCGTGTTGGGCCCCAGCATTTCGTTGAGCACCAACAACAGTGTCGGCTGCGTCAGTTTTTTGAGCGTGCTTTCGCAATCGTAGTTCAGCGATGCTTCGGGCCCGAACCAACCCTTGGTTCCCGAACGCAATCGCTCAACAAACATTTCAAAACGGCGCTCGATTGGCGTGCCTGAACTTGGATCCATCACTGTGTTGCGCCAGATCTTGGGCACGAAATCCGGGTCGCTCAGAATGGGTTGTGGGCCGCCGAACTGCGCTTTCATTTTGGTGCGCTCTTCGGCCGTAAATAGCGCCAAGCTGGGCAACGAAAGTTTGCGCACCAAATCGGGGCGGGTTGTTGCCAACTCAACCGCGATCAGCGTGCCCGTATGGCAACCCACCACATCGACAGCACCCTTGCCTTTTGCGCCATACCCCAAGCCATCGAGCATATCGGCCATGGCCCCCGCGTAATCGGGAATCGTAACTGGCACATCAGGCCCATCGGAGCCGCCGAAACCCGGTGTATCGGGGCACAACACCAGCCGGTCTTCGGCCAAGATGCGCTGAAAGATTTTATATGAGAGGCCCGACATCGGGCTGGGATGAAAACATACGACAGGCGTTTTGCTGCCAGGGCCCGAAGCAGGTTGAGCGCACGTGATGTGAACCTGACCGTAACGACCCGCACCGTACGCACGCCAAACTTTCGCCGCCATGCGACCTCCGAACATGAATGGGCTGAGAATGCCGCACGCACCTCGCCCCCGGCAAGCCTGAACGCGTAAGGATCTGGCGTGCGATCAAAGCCCTTGCTACATTGATGCCGTCACAGAACGTGACGACGATCCGGCAGCAAGCGGGCTCGAAGGTTTCAGAATGAAATGAGAGTTGACCATGACCGATGGTCCCGACGCAGCCCTTGCGGGCTTAGTTCTCCCAATCAACGATTCTCGACGTGCGACCGAAAGTGTCGCTCAGCAATTGCGACGTAACGCTGTGGCGCTGAGCAACGATTTGGTCCGCCGCGAGGTTGAAAAGAAATCCCGCACCAGTATTGATGTACTTGAAGAAAAAGCCATGCGCGAAACGGCCGCACTGGCGGCGGCATCGGGCACGCCCGAGCAGGCCAAAGCGATGCTGCGCAAAGCCCGCGGCAAGCTGATGAGCGCGGCGGCGAATGGTGCCGATACCGCGACATTAGAAGCCATGGTGCGTGATTTTGAACGTTTGGCCAAAGTGGCGCAGCAACGCCGCGAGGCAAACAACGCTTTTCGGCCTTAACTGCTGTGATTCCAGGTGCTTGCGACCCTTTCACACGCCGAACACATCATATGAGAGATGCCACAAACGTTTGAATCGTTGTATAATAGACCCAGTTAATTATTCACGGAGCGACCAACATGCCCGACGGCTCAATGCCCCGCTCAAACGCTGCGACGCTGCCCGATATCGACAGCTTCTTTGAGCCCAACCACAACGAAATCGCACGTCAGCGTTACGTCAGCGCCCTGCGCAAGCATGTCCTGTTCGATAAGCAGGGCGATATGGAGCAGGTTTACAAAACGCAAGTCGCGCCTGCTTACAAAAAAGCAAATGGCCACGTGCCGCGCACAGGCGTTGAGATTGAGAAGGCCATGACCGGCCAACTTTCATATGAAGTCTACGGATCGATGCGCTACGTCGCCCAAGAAATGGTCTGGGCCTCGGTTCAAGAACCTGTTGAACGTGTGCTGCCAGACATGATCTCGGTGGCACAACGCGCCGCCTCCGAGCAACCCGCCGGTGGCTCGCTGACCCTTGATCCTGCTATGGAAATCCCGCGTTATGTCAGCGCACTCGATGTGCACCTGATTCCAGGCTGCTTCCATAGCGAATTCACACAAAATGACGTCGCCCAAGGTGCCGTCGTGGCTTTCGGCGGCATGGTGTTCGCCGGGGCCATGGGCTGGCGCCAGGGTTTCAAGGGCTCGTATGGCGCAGTTGGTGAGTCGGTCGCGTATTACCTGAAAAGCAAATTCCCGGATTTCAAACCGCGCCGCATTCTCGATATGGGCACGTCATCAGGCAAAAATTTGCTGCCCTATGCGGACATTTTCCCAGAAGCGGAGTTGTTCGGCATCGATGTGGGCGCGCCGTTGCTACGCTACGGGCATGCCAAAGCTGAAGCGGTTGGTATTCCTGTGCACTACAGCCAACAAAACGCCGAGGCGACCAATTTCCCGGACGGTCACTTCGACCTGATTGTTTCCAGTTTCTTCTTCCACGAAGTGCCAGTGAAATCGACCCGGAAGATCTTGGCGGAGTGCCATCGCTTGTTGGCCAAGGGCGGCCTGATGGCGCACATGGAATTGCCACCGCGCAAAAATTGCGATGCGTATCTCAACTTCTATTGGGATTGGGACACACTCAATAACAATGAGCCCGCCTATTCTGCGTTCCGCGCCTCAGACCCCGTTGCCCTCTGCACCGACAGTGGCTTTTCCGCCGCAACCGGATACGAGATCACCGTCCCCAATCGCGCTTCATTTGGCGACGCCAATTTCGCTAAGTTTATGAAGGGCGAAATGCCCGCTCCTCGTCATGGCGTTGGCGGGTGGTATATCTTTGGCGCACAGAAATAGCGTCGAAATTGGTCGACCCCTTGGCAAGTTTTGACGTCCGTCAAGGCTGAGGTGCGACGAACAGCGGCAAAATCCCTCTCCGAACAGCACGGGGAGGGATTTTATGTTAGACACACCCATTACGCCCGCAGAAGCACATCAGCTTCGCGACATTGATTCGCTCTATAGCCCTACTCACGACGAAATCGCCCGGCAGCGGTTCGTCAGTGCTGTGCGAAAACATGTTCTCGTCGATAAGGCCGCTGAAATGAAAGCTGCCTACGACCGCGAGGCAAAGCCCGCCTACAAACGCAGACACGGGCACGCACCCAAGGATCACGAACAGATCCGCAAGGCGATGCTGAACGACATGACCTTCAAGGTATTTTCGAGTTTGCGCCTCAATGCCCAAGAGCTGAGCTGGACCTCGGTGATGGACGGCGTGGAGCGCGTCCTACCCGACATGATCGAGGTGGCCCGTACGGCAGCGCGTCTCAATCCCGCTGGCGGCTCGGTTAAAACCGACCCTGCATTCAAGCCGCCGGCGTATGTGGCCAACGTCGACGTACATCACATCCCCGGCTCATTCACAGCCGAGGTGGCCAAAGATGATGTGGCCATCGGTGCCGTGGCGCACTTTGGTACAAAAGTTTTTGCCGGTGCCCTACCTCATCGCAAGGATAACCCAGGCGACGTGGCTCAAACCATCGCGCACTACTTGAAGTACAAGCATCCTGACTTTAAGCCCAAGCGCATTTTGGATTGCGGCACTACGGGCGGCAAGAACTTGGCGCCCTACCTTGAAGTGTATCCCGACGCCGAGTGTTACGGAATCGATGTGGCTGCTTCGGCTTTGAGGTACGGGCATGCTCAGTGGGAATTTAAGGGCAAGCCCCTGCATCTGTCGCAGCAAAATGCCGAGGCCACCAACTTTCCCGATGGCTTCTTCGATTTGGTCGTCTCGTGTTTCTTCTTCCACGAGATTCCTGTGGCGACCACAAAGAAAATCTTACGCGAGAACTACCGCTTGTTGTCTAAGGGCGGGCGCTTGGCGCATCAAGAATTGCCGCCAAATTGCGAAGTAGACCCCTATTACGCGTTCTACCTCGACTGGGACAACTACTACAACTACGAGCCGGACTACGCCGATTACCGAAGCCAAGTTCCTAAAAAGCTATGCGCGGAGGCAGGCTTTAGCGCCTCGTCATGCTCGCACGTTTTCATTCCCAGCTGGCGATCATTTGGAGACGACAATATGCGTCGCTTCGTCGAGGGCAAGGTCCCCCCGCCAACGCATGGCAACGGTGCAAGTTGGTTTGTCTTTGAAGCGATGAAGTAGAGTTATTCTGCCGCTGCACGGGCCGTCGAATTGGCCCCTACCATCGGAACTGCATCGAGCGCCCAGCCCTTATTGCTGCGTCGCGCGGGTGACGGTATGGCAAACTTCTTGTTTTCGCCGGCAGCCAAGAGCGCGTCTACATCCATCAGCCAGCCCTTGGCCTGCCACTGTGCCTGCCATTCGCGGTAGCGCACGATCACTCGGTCGGCGGGCACGATGACTTCTTCGGTCGAGCTTTGAGGCACAAAGAAAGGCTGGACGCGCTCCATCACCACGCGGTCTTGGTCCATCACCTCACGTGTGCGCACATCCATGCGCGCATCGCCCGACGGATCGAGCGCGAAGTTGCGCGCCTGCAAGAAGAATTTCTGGGTATGATGGGCATCAACCGGGGTGTTGAACGTATATTGCCGCGACCAGGCCACAGGACTGAACTGAATCCAGGTGTAAGTTGTGGTCGCACCATGATGGCCAGCCTCGGCTTCGGTTTGAAAACCGCCGCCACGCACTTCTGCTTTGACGGTGCCTGCCGCACCTGGCGTCACAAACTTGGTTTTGGTGCCCGTGCCCCAATCACGCTCGATCAGTTCAATTTGCGGCACGCTGTAATCATCACGTTCGCCTTGAAAGCCCATGACCGGATGGACAAATTCGGTATGCGCGGGGTCCAGTGTGTTCTCGACGCCACGCAATGTGTTCACCCTCCATAGCGTCGTCATCAAGCTCACGCGCCAGGCTGGGTTGTCCCACTCGGGGATGTCGATAATCGGTGGGCGCTCGGCCTCGGGCAGGTCGCCCAGAAAGGTGAAAACAAGGCCATATTTTTCCTGCGTCGGATAACTATCCACCTTTGCGCGCGCCGGAATTTTACCGTCTTTGCCCAACGAGGGGATTTTGGTGCATACGCCATCGGCCCCACCGAACTGCCAGCCATGATAGGGGCATTCGATGTTATCGCCCTTCACTTTGCCATGGGCTAACGACGCGCCGCGATGAATGCAGGTGTTGGACAAACAATGGACCTTGCCTTTGCTGTCGCGAAATAACACGAACTCTTGGCCCAGCATTCTGACATGCTGGGGCTGGTCGGTGACCTTCGCGGCCTCGGCGGCGGCATACCAAAAATTGATAAACATGAGTGCTCCCCTGATCACAACACCTATTGTACGGTGCTCAGAACCCGACAGACTTCCGCTATAATAGCATCTCAGTGAGTTTTTGAACCCCCGCTATGGCACCAAGCGTTCGCATCACGGCACTTTATTTCTGCCTTGCCAGTCTGGTCCCCACTCTGGCCCAGGCGGCAACGCTAATTTTTGCTGCATCCAGCCTGACCGATGCGCTAACGGCTGTTGCCGACAGTTACGAAAAAACCGGCCAGCCCAGGCCGATTTTGTCATTTGCCTCCAGCGCCACATTGGCCCGCCAAATCGAGAACGGCGCACCGGCTGCCATTTTTGTCTCGGCCGACGAGCAATGGATGGACTATGTCGCCGAACGCAAGTTGATCGAACCCGCATCGCGTCTAGCAATGTTGGGCAATCGCCTGGTGCTGGTCGCGGCAAAAAGTGAGCCATTGACGCTTGAGATCTCGCCCGGCTTCCCGCTGGCCAACGCATTGGGCAAAGGCAAACTTGCCATCGCTGACCCGGATTCAGTTCCCGCTGGCCGCTACGCCAAAGCCGCGCTGGAACACTTAGGCGCTTGGCGTGATGTTGAAGCCAATGTGGTTCGTGCCGAGAACGTGCGCGCCGCACTGGCGTATGTCGAACGCGGCGAGGCCAAAGCAGGCGTTGTTTATGCCACCGACGCGGCCCAATCAAAAAATGTCAGGATTGTCGGTCCATTCCCTGAGACAAGCCACCCGCCGATCAGTTATCCGCTGGCCCTTGTGGGCCAAACACCGAACGACGACGCGCGAAGGTTCTATATTTTTATGCGCTCACCTGCGGCAGCTGATATCTATACTTCATACGGATTTACCATCAAATAATCATGCTCGATCTCTCCCCCGCCGATCTTGAGGCCATTGCGCTTAGCTTAAAGGTTGGCGCGTGGAGTGTTGTGTGCAGCCTGCCATTTGCGTTTGGCTTGGCGTATGTATTGGCGCGCGTTGAGTTTGCATTCAAACCAGTTGTCAGCGCTGCCATTTTACTGCCCCTGGTATTGCCGCCGGTGGTAACAGGTTTTTTTCTGCTTTTGGCATTCGGCAAAAACGGCCCCATCGGCGAAATTCTTGATCAGTGGTTTGGCATCACCGTGGCCTTTAAGTGGACGGGCGCAGTGATTGCGGCTGCCATTATGGGTTTGCCGCTGATGGTGATGGGCATGCGCATTTCCATTGAGAGCGTCGACCGGCGTTTGGAGATGGCCGCGCGCACGTTAGGTGCAGGCCCATGGCGCACATTTTTTACCGTGACACTGCCGCTGTCGCTGCCTGGCATTTTGGCCGGATCGATATTGTCCTTTGCCAGAAGTTTCGGCGAATTTGGTGCGACGATCACCTTTGTCTCAAATATTCCTGGCGAAACGCGAACGTTGCCGATTGCCATCTATGCGTTGCTCCAAACACCGTCGGGAGATTCAGCCGCGCTCAAGTTATCGCTTGTGGCTATTGCCATTGCGCTGATCGCCATTGTGATTGCCGAGGTATTGAATCGGCGCTTGCCAAAAACACATGAGCGCGACGATGCTTGAGATCGACATCGTAACCTTGCGCGGCGAATTTGTGGTCGAAGCGCGCTTTACGGCAGATCGCGGCATCACCGCGCTATTTGGTCCTTCGGGTTCGGGCAAGACCACGATCCTCAGCGCAATCGCGGGTGTCGTTCGTCCGCGCCAAGGGCAGATCAAACTCGACGGACGCGTGCTGTATGATTCTGCTGCCAATATCGACATTGCGCCGGAACACCGGCGCATTGGCACCGTGTTTCAGGATCGACGCCTGTTCCCGCACCTCTCGGTCGAGGGAAATTTGCTGTTCGGTTACAACCAGCTTGCGCCGAACCTGCGAACACAAAAACCTACCGACGTGATTGCAATGTTAGAGCTTCTGCCATTTCTGGATCGCAAACCGATGTCGCTCTCGGGTGGCGAGCAGCAGCGAGTAGCCATCGGGCGAGCACTGTTGATGAGCCCCCAATTGCTGCTGATGGACGAGCCCCTGGCCTCTCTCGATGCCCGTCGCAAGGCCGAGATTTTGCCCTACCTGGAACGGCTGCGTGATCAGGTCAGCCTGCCGATTCTCTATGTGTCGCACGACGAGCGTGAGGTGGCCCGGCTGGCCAAGCGTACCATCGCCGTGGCTGATGGCCGGGTAGCTGAGGGCCGGGCATAGATCTACTCACGGTTTTTGGCGCTTTTGCGCCAAATTACGATCAAAAAGCTCCAGTCCTGTTCGATTAACAATGCCGCCATCGCTCGGATAGCCACCCACAGAGCGGTCGAATACCATTGATCCATCGTGGTATTACAAGCGTAGCAGTATGTGACTATAACGACGCCACGAATGCGGGGAGAACTTCGATGTACATTAACTTCTGGTATCCAGTCGCAATTTCCAGCGAACTGACCAACACGCCGGTGCGCGTGACTATTCTCAAACATGATTTCGTCGCCTACCGCGACCACAAGGGCCCTGCGGTCGTGCTGTCTGATACCTGCGTGCATCGCGGCGGGTCGCTTGCGGGCGGTAAGTGCAAAGAAGACGGCACTGTGCAGTGCCCGTATCACGGCTGGCGTTTCAACGCCGAAGGCGAATGCACACGCATTCCCTCGCTGGGCATTAAAGCCAAAATTCCCGCCCGCGCGCGTGTCGATAGCTACCCTGTCCAAGAAAAGTACGGCGTGGTGTTTGCATTCCTGGGCGACATTCCCGAAGCCGAGCGTCCGCCAATCATGGAAATCGAAGAAGAGAACGACCCCAAGTGGCGGTCAACTGTCGTCAGCTTGGATGTGAATTATCACTACGAGCGCTCCATCGAGAACGGCCTCGACCCGGCGCACAACGAATATGTGCACCCGACCCACGGCAACCGGGGTGAGAAAGAAGAAGAGTACCGGATGGATCAGCTGGAACCCCACAAGAACAATCCTTGGGGATTTGGGTTCTTAGCCACGTTTGATGCTCCGGCGTTGAAAAACTGGTTGTTCAAACGCTTCCGCCCGGCCGGCGGCAAAATGCAAGCGGGCTCGGGCACTGTCGGGCCCAACCACATGTGGACATTCATCCACTTCTCCGAAACCAAGTTCATGCATCAGTACATGTTCGAGGCACCGATCTCGGAGCGCAAAACCCGCATATTCTTGGTCAACTTCCGCAATGTCGGCATTACCAAGTACGAATGGCTGAACCGCTTCCTCGACAAAAAGATCAACGAGCGCAATATGGTGATCGCCGGTCAGGACATCGTGGTCGTCGATAAACTGAAACCGATCATCACGCCGCCATCGCGCACCAAAGAACTGCTGATGCCCCATGACAAAGTGATTTTGCAGTATCGTGACATGCTCGACAGTTTCGAACATCGCGGTTGGAAGATCGACATGGATGCGCTCAACGCAGCGCATGCCAAGGGCGATGTGATTCACGCCATCCCAAGCCCTGCGCGCCGCACCGATAAAGGCTGGGTGCTCGACCCGGTTCCGTTGGTGCCGCCACAAAAACAGTTGGCTGTAGCCGCCGAGTAATAAAAAAACCCCGCCACTTTGGCGGGGTTTTTGTTTTGCCACCGGCACAACTCACGCAGGTTTTGTTGCCATCACATTTCGGCCCGTTCCACGACGTGCCGTGGGGCCATTCTCGTTGACAACAAATCCGGCTTTGCGCATCTCGTCCTCAAGATCGAGCGCGGTGTATTCCATGCGCCAAACCTCGGCATTCCAGCGGTAATCCTGCCATGCGCGGAATTGTGTGTAGGCGTTTTTGGGCTTCGCGCTGCCCGTAAATAAATCAATCGGATAGAACACGCCACCCGGCCGCAGCGTACGGAACGCTTCAGCAATGATGCCGCGCGCGCCTTCAGTTGTGACCTCATGGAACAGCAGGTTATTGGTCACAACGTCAAAGTGGTTAGTGGGAAACTTGCTCTTTTCCGAGAGCTGCTGGACAAAATGGACGTCGATGCCGCGGTCGACCGCCAGTACTTTCGCAAAACGCAGCATGGGCGCTGCAACGTCATCGCCCCACACTTCGGCCTGCGGGAACCGTAGCTTCAACGCCATGGTCATCTGACCAATGCTGCAGCCTTGCTCGAGGACGCGCTTCACTTTGCCATCGGCGGGTGTCGGCACAGCACCGGCAAACATCACTTGCGCGTTGTCTTGGAAATTGCCGCCACTAAAGACGACATTCTGACCGTGCAAATAGATAAAGCCCGCGAACGGGTCGCCCACATAGCCGCCGGGCTGGATGTGAATTTCGTGCTTCACATAGGGTGGCAAGACCAGATTTGAATCGAGCTCTAATGTGCCGGGCCCCGTGGTCATGGCCCGGTCCATCTCCGTCATGTAGGCATCAGCATTCTTGTGCGCTTCGCGTTGCACCGTGGCCCACATAGCGCGCTGGGTATTTTCCCAATTGTGGATGTAAAGACCCATCGTCGGGTCGGGGGCCATGAGCTTGATCGTGTCTTCCATGGACAATGGCGCATTGGGATCAAGCCCGTTGGCTTTCAGGATTTCGTTGCACCGAGTCAGCGCGGCCTTGTTGAGCTCTTGATTAGTGAACACGCGGTAGCCGGTCATAAAGTCTTGTGCGCTTTCCAAGTCCACCCTCGGCAAGCGCTCGAGGATTCCGTTGGTGCCACGCGGTTCGACGTCAAAGGGCAAGCCCTTTGCGTTGGCTTTAAACGCCGACAACCCAGCCGCCGCAGCGGCCGCCGATGACAACAGGAATGAACGACGCTGAAACATAGGTCTTCTCCCTTATGAATTTAGGCGCGCTTGGTACCTAAAATGTTGGCCTTCGCACCAGGACGTGCCGATGGCCCGTTCTCGTTCACATCAAATCCGGCTTGTTTCATCGCGCCTTTGAAGTCGAAGGCCGCATAGGTCAATCGCCAGACTTCGCCGTTCCAGCGCGAATCCCACCAGCTGCGGAACTTGCCAAATGCAGTCTTGGGCGGTGGCGATCCGGTGTAAAAATCAATGGGGAAGTAAACGCCGCCCGGGCGCAGTGTACGCAGCGATTCCTTGAGAACCGCATGTGTGCCTTCGGGCGAAACTTCATGGAACATGATGTTGTTGGTAATGATGTCGAAGTGATTGTCGGGGAATTTGCTGTCTTCCGCCAATCTTTGCGCAAAATGCACTTCAACGCCCAAGTCAGCGGCGCGCATGTGCGCAAACCGCACCATCGGCGCCCCGCAATCAATGCCCCACACTTCGGCATTGGGGAAGCGTTGCTTCAACGCGACAGCCAGCTGCCCACAGCTGGTGCCTTGCTCCAGGATGCGTAAAACTTTGCCGTCAGCCGGCAAGGGCAAAGCGTTAGCTAAAGCGATGTGCAGTTCATCCTGATTATTGCGGCCGGTATAAAAATTATTCGTGCCGTATAAATAACTATGACCCGCGAACGGATCACCCACGTAACCCCCGGGCTGAATGTGAATTTCATGGCGTGTGTAGTCGGGCAGTTTGAGATCAGGATTGAGCTCGAGCGTGCCGGGCCCGACCTTATCAGCCGCATCCATTTCGGCCAAATACGCGTCGGCATTGCCATGGAACTCATTGCGCAATGTCTTCCAGCTGAGTTGCTGGGCGCTAAGCCACGACCGCGCGCTGTTGGCGATGACCGGATCATTGGCCGTCAGCTCCAAAACCTTCTCGACAGGCGGATCGTTCGCAGGGTCTACGCCATTGACTTTCAGAATAGCATTCATGCGCGCTTCGGCCGCGCGGTTCATATCGACGTTCACGAATTGTCTAAAGCCCGTAATGAAGTCGTGCTGACTTTCCAAATCGAGGCGCGGCAAACGCTCGAGCCGACCCACGGTGCCGCGGGGCTCAACATCCTTGGGCAGTGCGGCCTCAGCGGAACGTCCCAATACAGCTTCTTTCGCAGCTGTCGCAACGGCCATTGTTGATGCAAAGAGTGTGCGGCGATTGAGCATGGTCATGACTGCTCCTCCACTATTTCTTCGACGTTGGGTTGACGCTACTGAGTGCGACAATATCTGCCGCACCACGCGCGAAATGCCCAAAGGCCGTGCGGATGAATTCATCACGCTCGCCCACCAATTTCTTTTCTTCGTCAGGCGTAGGCATGTAGGCCTCAACCATGTCGCGAGAGATCTTGCCGTTCTTCTCAAACAGCATTTCAATAATCTTCACTCGTCGGCGATTGGCCCACGTCTCCGCGCCAAGGTTTATAAGAGCCGTCATCATGTCATCAAGCAGTGGGTTGCCCAAAAATACCGCTTTGTCAGTGTCAGACTTGATAAAATCGCTGGTGTAGTTTTTTAAATCTGTTTTGGCGTCAGCCATTGGTTTTCTCTCCCCTCGTCTGCGCTGTGAGGTCGGTGGCCGGATCAGGCCCAGTCTCGACCGAAGTTGCGCTTGAAAACATTAATAGGCGTGGGGATGATAGTACGCCCACCAAAAGCCTTAGCCAGCAAATTGTGGCTCCGGTTACCCTTCGAATGCGCATCACCGATACTGCCCGAAGCCCGATTTTGCAGTGCGGTAGACCGAGCCGACAAACCCCCTGCCACCTCGGGGTGGTCACCAAGCCAGTCCAGTATTGTCAGGCATGACAAGGAGTTGTTAGCCAAGCAGCCTGGCCATGTCACACTGCGTGCGCCTGCCAAAGGAGAAAGCCTCATGTATATGAACTTCTGGTATGTCGCTGCCGAAGGCCGCGAACTCACCGACAAGCCGATGCACGCCAAAATGCTGGGGCAAGATTTCGTCCTTTTCCGTGACAGCAAAGGTGCGGCGCATTGTTTGTCAAACACCTGCACTCATCGCGGCGCATCACTGGCGCATGGCAAAGTGAAGGGAGACAACATTGAATGCCCCTATCATGGCTGGCAATTCGGTGGGGCCGATGGAGTGTGCGCCAAAATTCCATCGCTGGGCAAAGACGGTAAAATTCCAGCGCGCGCCAAAGTCGACAGCTACCCCGTTCAAGAAAAATATGGATTGGTGTTCTGCTTCCTGGGCGACCTGCCCGAAGCTGAACGCGTGCCGATTATGGACATCGAAGAATGGAATGACCCCAAGTGGCGTTTCACAACTCTGGCATACGAATGGCGGGCTGACTGGCAGCGCGCCATGGAAAACTCGCTGGACCCCGCGCACACGGAATTTGTCCATCCCTCGATGGGCTACCAAGGTGGCCGCGAAGATTACAACGTGCCTGACTTGGATGTTGTCGAGCATGCGTGGGGCGTAGGCACGATGACTAAATTTGTCTCGCCCGATTTGCCGCATGAGAAAATGAAAGGCCTGAAAGGCGAAGGCCAAATGGAAGCTGGATCCACGACATGGGGCATTGGCCAGTCGGTGACCAAGCTGCATTTCTCGCCGGTGACTTGGGCGCATCAATACACATTCACCACGCCGGTCGATGAGCACCACATCAAGCGTTGGTTTTTGCAAGGCCGCAACTTCCGCACCGATGAAGCGATGGATGCCCCTGTGAATGAGCGCAATTTGGTGGTGGTCGATCAGGATAAGCAGGTCGTGACGCGCCTTGAGCCGTTCTTCACACCCGAATCACACACGGAAGAAGTGATGGTGAAGGCCGATGCCGTGATTGTGCGTTTCCGCGAGATGCTGAAGGGCTACGAAGCGAGTGGGTGGCGCATCGATGTCGCCTCGGTCAATGCCATGCGCGAGAAAAAAGCGTTTGCCATCCCATCACCCGCGCGGCGCACAAATAAGGGCTGGGCGCTCGACCCCGTGCCAACCGTGAAGTCCGAGCCCTCGGCTACGCGAGCAGCCGCAGAGTAAAGTCTCTAACGCTTGGTGATACGATAGAGCGTGTTGTCGATGTCGCCGGTCACGTAGATTGCGCCGTCTCTAGCGACCATGACACCCGTCGGTAAAAACGGCGCGGGAACTTGGTCGCCAACATCAAGGCCGATGGAGAGGTTCTCAGCCAGCACCTCCATTTTCGATTTGCCTTTCGGATCAAGCGCAACGAGGCGTTTGGCACCAACCTCGGCAACGATCAGGCGACCATCGGCCGTGAGCGCAATGCCTTCGGGCCGTTTTAACTTGCGCGCCACGATCGTGCGCGTGTTGGTGGCCAGTTCGACACGGCTCACATCGCCATTCGTGTATTGCCCTCGTTTGTCCTTCTTGCCGTATTCAGTGACGTAAAACACGCCATTGCCCGCATCAGCCAGACCCACGGGGCCTTCCAAGCCCCATGCCGCTTGACTGCGCGTATGCTCTGCATCGTTAGCCACATGAATGAGACGGTCCGCAGAAAAATCCGCAACGATAAAGCCATCCGGCACAGGTCTAATATCGTAAGGCGCGCCGAAGCCTGGAAGGTTTGCGATGAGCTTGCCCGAATCGCGCGCCACAATTTGCACCGTGCCGAATGGCCAGATGTTGGAGAGCACATAAGCCTCGCCAATTACGGCCATCCCGCTTGCGCCAAGTACGCCAGGCCCGCGCGGAATCGGCGTGACTTGTCCATTCGCGGGATCAACGATTCGCGGCCCCCACGAGTCGGCAACAATCAACTGCTCGCGACCATCGCGCTCAATCGACGACACCGTTCCTGGCGCACTGATGTTGCCCCAGGTGACGCGCCGCGTGGCTCCTGTGTCAGGGTTGATCTCGGTGATGCCATTGAAAGGTGTGCTGGACACATAAATGAAGTCATTTTTGGCAATAGCAAGATTGTCAGCAGCTGGCGGAACCGTGGCCAGCAATTGGCGCGTTGTGCCGTCTATGGAGAAGCGCATCACCTCGCCCGATATATAGTCCACGGCAACCACACGGCCCTTCGAGTCAAGATTGACCCCCGATGGCTGCATAAACCCCGATGCAAAGTCGGTGACAGCGCCAGTCTCGATGTTGATCTTGACCAACTTACCTTTCAAGAACAGCGGACCATACAAAGTATTATCGGCGGCAATCTCGAAGCCATTGAGCCCGCCTAGTTTTTCGGCGACCACGCGCGGCGGCGTTTGGCCCGTGATGTCAATCTCATACAAGCCATCGGCTCGGAAAATGCGGGTGGCGAAAAGGCGGCCATCTTTGGTGTAGTTGATTGAGTTAAGACCCGACATACCTTCAGCTAAAGTTTGAATCTTGCCGTTGGGCGCTCGCGCAAAGACGGACTCAAAACTTCCAGCCGTCCAGGCTAACGTGCCGTCCGGCGCAAAGGCGAGGTCATCACACGTGCCCCGCGACGGGCCCACGAACGTGCTCACCGCGCTGGTTTTCACATCGATGCGGTAAATGCTGTGGCCTGTAAGACTACATGCATACAGTGCCCCGTCGGGACCAAACGCTAAACCATGCACACCGTGCATCGGCGAACCGGGCACGATGGTTTCAGTGCGATATCCGCGATCAGCGGCAAGTGCGTTAATCGCCAGAGTGAGTAAAGCCGTACAGAGCAACCCTGTCCGAAAGTACCGCATCGTGTTGCCTCCCCGATCAGATGACATCGGCGTAACATTAGCCTGAATTTTCGCCGACAAACCATCGATTACGTGGGCAGCCAGTCCATGGACAAACGCGGGCGGCACACCGTAAACTTTACCTAATCTCAGCGCGAATTGGAGACCACGCATGTCGCTTCGGCTTACGCTTCTGCTGACTTTCATTGTTTATGCTGTTGCAGTCACTCACATCACACCGGTGGCAGTGGCTCAAGACGAGCCCACAAAATCTGAAAAAACTGAGGGGGAAAAGGGCGATAAAGACAAAGCCGAAAAAGAAAAACCCAAGGTTTTCACGAGTGATTTTTCAGGCACGTTCGGCACCGAGCGCGTCAATTACCGGGTGACAGCTGGTGAGACGTTCCTCAAAAACGACAAGGGCGAAGATACCGCAGCAATTTTCTCAGTCGCGTACACTAAAAAAGATGTGGCTGACCCGCGCACGCGCCCGGTGATGTTTGTGTTTAACGGCGGGCCCGGCTCGGCCTCGTTGTGGCTGCATATGGGGGTGTTTGGCCCTAAGCGTGTGATCGTTCCCAGCGATGGAAAACCGGCTGGCGCTGCGCCTTATAAAATTGAAGATAACCCGCTGAGTGTGCTTGATGCTACGGACCTTGTGTTTATCGACCCTGTCGGAACTGGATACTCAAGGGCGCTGGGCAAAACAAAAAATGAAGAATTCTGGGGCCTGAAAGAAGACGCCGAGTCTATTGGGTCTTTCATCCGCATCTGGATTACAAAAAATGGCCGATGGAACTCGGCCAAGTACATCGCGGGCGAGAGTTATGGTACGACCCGCGCGGCACGTCTGGTTGCCTCGTTACAAGGCGGATTTAATGGCGTCACCGTCAACGGCGTCGTTCTGATTTCATCGATTCTTGATTTTCATACCGCTGACTTTAACAAGGGCAACGACCTTCCCTACGTCAGCTATCTGCCGACTTATGCGGCGGCAGCGTGGTACCACGGCAAAGTGAGCCCGAAGCCTGAGAGCCTCGACAAATTTATGGAAGAGGCGCGCGAGTTTGCGACTAACGAATACTCAGTGGCCTTGCTAAAGGGCACCAAGTTGAAGGGCGCAGACCGCAAGGCCATCGTCGCCAAACTGGCACGGTTCACGGGCTTGAGCGAAACGTACCTCGAACAAACCGACCTGCGCGTTGATGCGTTTCGATTTATGAAACAGCTGCTGCGTGACCAAGGCCAGGTCGTAGGGCGTTTTGACGCCCGCTACACGGGCAAGGATTACGACGCCGCGGGCGAAACATTCGACAATGACCCTTCGGGCTATGGCGTTGATGGTGCGTTTGTCACTTCGGTCAACGATTACCTGACACGCGTGTTGAAGGTGGATTTGGATCGTCGCTACAAAATTTTGGATGGCGAACCGAGCTCAAAATGGAAGTGGAACGAAGGCAATGGCGGCTGGGCGACCCACGTCAATGTTGCTCCGCACATTGGGACGGCAATGCGCGAGAACGCCGACTTTCGGGTCTATCAAGCTAACGGCTATTACGACCTCGCCACACCGTTCTTTGCGACCGATCTGACAATGGCTAACAATGGCATCGACCCCAGCCGCATCCAGATGAGCTACTTCGAGAGCGGGCACATGATTTATACGCATGAACCGTCCTTGCGTCGCCTCACGTCGGAAGTGCGCGCCTTCATTCAGGCCAGGCGCTAAACCATAACGACCAACGCGCGGGCGGGAACTGCCTACACCTTGGATTCGTAGTTGCTACTTCTAGAATGCGGCACGATCAAAACCTCCGAAGGACTTTGCCATGTCTCCGAAAGACGTCACCTCGCACCCCCTGATCGCTCGGCTTGTGCAAGCGGTGGGGCCAGACCATGTGCTGACCAGCGCAGAGGACCGCGAATTTTACAGCCATGATGTCTATCGGCAAATGGCTACCCCTTTAGCCGTGGTGCGCCCCGGCAGCGTTGATGAACTGGCGCGCGTTGTGGGAATGGCGACCGCGGAAGGCATTGCGATTGTGCCACGCGGCGGCGGTGCATCGTACTCGGATGGATATTGCGCAACCACCGAGGACTCATTGTCGATTGATACCACCCGCCTGAACCGTATGGAGATCAACGAACGCGACATGTTCATTACCGTCGAATGCGGTGTGACATGGGCCGAGATGTACGAAGCATTAAAAGAAAAAGGTTTGCGCACACCGTTCTGGGGGCCGTTCTCGGGGCTGAAGGCGACGGTCGGCGGCTCGATGTCGCAAGGCTCGGTCAGTATGGGCAGCAGCTTACACGGTCCATCGGCAGACTCGGTCTTGGCCATGGAAATTGTGTTGGCCGATGGTACGATTTTGAAAACCGGTTCACTTGCCGCGGCCAATGGCCGTGGTCACTTTCGCCACTACGGCCCCGACCTGTCGGCGTTGTTTACCGGCGATACCGGAGCGATGGGCGTGAAGGCGCGCATCACATTACGCCTCATGAGAAAACTCCCCATCGCCATGTCGGCATCGTTCGGGTTTGCCAGTTTCGAAGGCATGGCCGCCGGCATGGAGGCGGCCGCCAAAGAAGGCGCGGTAAGTGATAATTTCGGACTCAATCCGCGCCTACAGAAAGCGTGGCTGGGCCGCACAAACATGAAGCAAAGTTTGGATGCAGCGTTTGCCGTTTACAAAACTGCGCGCAATCCTATTGAAGGTTTGTTCAAGCTGGTGCGCATGGCCGTGGCCGGGAAAAGCTTTTTGGACAAGTCGGAATACTCGGCGCACTTCATTGTTGAAGGTTTGGATGTCGACCATGCCCGCAGTTTATTAGCCGCTGTGCGCCGCGCCGTCGAACCTCATGGTGTCGAAGTCCCCAATACCATTCCGACTGTCGTGGGCAGTATGCCGTTCATGCCTCTATACCCCATCATGGGGCCTGCGGGCGAACGATGGGTGCCGTTGCATGGAATTCTAGCGTTCTCGCAAGTCAAAGCATTTCACGACAAGCTCACGGCGCTGCACGCCAAGTTTGCGGCCGACATGGAGCGTTTGAAAATTCACTCAGCGGCCATGTTTACCACGATCGGCACCACAGGATTTTTGTACGAGCCGGTGTTTTATTGGCAAGACACGCGTCACCTTTACCACGAGCGCTATTTGCCTAAGGAGTTCTTGGCCGTACTGCCAACTTACGGCGAGAACCCCGAAGCCCGCGTGAAGGTCGAGGAAATGCGCTCAGCCATCCGTGATGCATTTGCCAGCTGCGGCGCGGTGCATCTACAGGTGGGCAAAAGCTACCCGTACATGAAAGGTCGCGATCCGCGCAACGCCGCGATGTTGAAAGACATTAAAGCGCTGCTTGACCCAAAACGACTGATGAATCCGGGGAGCTTGGGGCTGTAAGCGGCACCCGGCGTGCAAACTCTCGGCGCAAGAGCAGGTAACTGATTAGCGTCTGCACCGCAGCGCTGGCCACCGAAAGCAGCCATAAGTGTTGCATTTCGAACCATGGGTAGCGTGAGAGCAGCAACGCCGGCAGGGCAAACGTGATCAAACGGCTGGCGCTGCTGAACAGCGCCGGCACGGTGTTCCCCAAAGCTTGGAACAAACCCGAGCAGGTGAAAATGAATCCTGACGCGATGAAATTCCACGAAATGTATTGCAGGAATTGAGCGCCCACGGCGATCACGGCTTGATCAGTGGTGAAGCCCATGATCAGCACCTCAGGCTTAAACTGACAGAGGATCGTCAACACCAACATGATCGATGCACCTGTGCCTGCCGCCGTGCGGAAAGTTTGGCGCACGCGATCGTACAGGCCTGCACCCACGTTCTGCCCCGCTAAGGGCGCCGCCGCAAACGACACCGCCATCGCCGGCAGAAAAATGGATTGCATGACGCGCATGCCAAGACCGAAACCGGCTTGCGCTTCAGCACCGTAATCACGAATGATCCAGTAGATCACGGCGTTGAACAAAAACATCAACGCGAACTCGCCGCCCGACGGCAGGCCAATGCGCAAAATTCGCGACCAGGCTTCCAAACGCGGCACAAACATCGCCGCAGTGAAGCTGACAAAATGCTCTAGCCGCACGAAGTAAATCAGCAGCATGAGGACAGCGACGGCCGTTGCAATGGAGCTGGCCAAGCCAGCGCCAGCGACACCCATCGCATGGCCCGTGCCCCAACCCGCGATGAGGACTGGTGCGAGAATTGTATTCAGCAACACACTGATCACCTGAACAACCATTGTCGGTTTGGCGATGCCTGTTCCGCGCAAAGCCGAGCCCATCGACACCAAGGCAAATTGCAGCGCCATGCCTGGCAAAAACCAATTCAGGTAATCGATGCCGGCTTGAGCCGTGGCGTCATCAGCACCAAGGCCGTGCATATAAACCGGGCTGAAAATATAGCCGACGACCAGCGTGATCGCGGCACAAGTACCCGCCAGCACCAAGCTTTGATTGAAAATCAGGTTCGCGTCGGGCTGGTCTTTGCGGCCTGTGGCTTGCGCGATGAGTGCCATCGAACCCACGCCCAGAACTTGGCTCAGCGCCATAACAATCATAAAAATATTGGCCGCTGCGCTAACGCCTGCGATAGCCGCATCGCCAAGTCGCGCGACGAAATAGAGGTCGACCAAAATATAGAGCGTCTGGAAAAGCATGCCCGCGGCAATCGGAATCGCCAACGAGGCAAGATGCTTCGGGATCGAGCCTTGGGTGAGATCTTGCACGATGAATTCCTTAGGCTGCGGGCGAAGAGGTGGTAGCCGGAACGGAGTAATTAAACACCGCAGCAGCAAGCGTGGTTGCGTGGTCTCGTACATCGGCGGGCCAGGCCGCCACAAGGGCATTAAAATTGTCGGCCTGACCGACAGCCAGTGCCTGGGTCGCCTCGACAAAATTTGGCAAGTTGCGTGCGACAGCAGCCATAAACCGGGTGGCAGCTTGCACTGCTGAGCGAACGTCGTCTTTGGGGGCGTTGCTTCGGCTGGCGTGATCGACGAGTTTTCGTAGGGTCACGGAAGCACCGCCGGGCTGCTCGTTCAGCCAATCCCAATGTGCTGGCAGAAGCGTGATCTCACGCGGCACAACGCCAAGCTTCGGTCGGCCTCGTCCGCGCGGGACCGGCGCGGGAGTCGGTACCGCGGCGGCTGCTGGGGAAAGGCGAGCCAAAACATCGGCAGGGGTTCCCCGCAAGTCGAGTTCGACAGGCTCGCTGGTCGCCGCATGAAGGACCACGACGGGCCCCGGCACCCCCTCGTCGACAGCCACTTTTACTTTCAGGGCGACATAGGCCAACGAGCCCAACGCGATGCGTTGGGAGCCATCGAATGCAATAAAGCTGATCTTAGGCTTGCTGATCATTTAGGCGTACTATTATACCCGGGTATAATTCGCGATTTATTATTATACGGGTAATATTAGATATTGGAAAGTCGGACTGCGCTCCCCTTGGTTCCCGCAATCCACAGCCCTCCCGCCCCCTGAGTTCCTAGGAAAACCGCCAATTTTCTTGACTTTTTTTTGGCATTTGCTCATTTATCGATCTGCCATCGACGTTTTGGCTTGCTTGAGTAGGCTATCCCGACCCGCCTTCGCGCGCCCGGGCTCCCGCTGACCGCAATACCAAAAATTCGAGAGGACGCCGCCGTCACCTGCGGGTGAGGAGGTATTCCAATATCTACAAGGAGAACGACATGGCTACCGGTACTGTGAAATGGTTCAACAAAGTTAAGGGTTTCGGATTCATCCAACCGTCAGATGGCGGCAAGGACGTGTTCGTGCACATTACGGCCGTCGAGCGCGCCGGAATGGACACCCTCAACGAGGGCCAGAAGGTCAGCTACGAACTGATGACGGAGCGCGGTAAAACGGCAGCGACCAACTTAAAGGCCGCCTAACTAACGTCGAACCGAGTTTTTGAATTCGGCGGCTTCTTCGGAAGCCGCCGTTTTCTTTTGGACCACCCGCAAGATACTGTGACGATAACATGCTCATCTCGGCCCTCGACGATTTCATGAAAAAAGAATCAGCCGCCGGAGCGTTGCTGGTGATGGCGGCCGCGTTAGCCATTGCGGTGGCGAACTCTCCGATGGCCGACCTTTATACCGGCCTTTTGGGCCTACCAATCTCCGTCACCGTGGGCGACCTTGCCATAAACAAGCCGATGGTCCTTTGGATCAACGACGGGCTTATGGCCTGGTTCTTTTTGCTGATCGGGCTTGAAATCAAGCGCGAGGTGATCGAGGGCGAATTATCGACGCGCCAAAAAGCAACCCTGCCTATCGCTGCCGCCCTGGGCGGCATGATCGGACCAGCGCTGATTTACATTGGCGTGAATGGCGATGATGCCGCCACGATGCGCGGCTGGGCCATCCCCACGGCAACCGATATCGCCTTTGCCTTGGGCGTCATCGCCTTGCTGGGCAAGCGCGTACCCGCCTCGCTTAAAGTTTTCCTCACAGCACTGGCCATCATCGATGACCTTGGCGCGATTATCATTATTGCGATTTTCTACACGGCAGATTTGTCTGGGGTTGCTCTGGCGGTTGCGGCTTTCGCAATCGCCATTCTGGTTGCGCTCAACCGTTTTGGCGTACGCCGCACCGACATTTACATCGGCATCGGCATCATCTTGTGGGTCGCGGTCCTGAAATCGGGCGTTCATGCGACATTGGCGGGCGTTGTCACGGCTTTTGCCATTCCGCTGGCGCGCGATGCCACTCGGTTTTCGCCGCTCGAACACATGGAGCATAAACTACATGGGTGGGTGACGTATTTCATTTTACCATTGTTCGCATTTGCTAACGCGGGCGTGAGCCTCGGCGCTGCAAATATGACGGCCTTAACCTCTCCGATCACGCAAGGTATTGGGCTGGGCTTGTTCGTGGGCAAGCAAATCGGCGTGATGGCCGCCGTCGGCTTGTGCCTGATGCTCGGCATTGCGCAACGACCGACTGGGGCAAACTTGCTGCAAATTTATGGCGTGGCTATTTTGACCGGAATTGGATTCACAATGAGCTTGTTTATCGGCGATCTGGCCTTCACCGATACCGCCCTGATTACGTTGGTTAAACTTGGCGTTTTGTCGGGTTCGTTGGCATCGGCCGCGGTCGGCTATCTAATCCTGCATTATGCAGGGAGGCCTTCGACCTAAGTTCGACTCCGGGCCTCCGGGTAGCGGTCAACGTCAACTTCGCGCTCCCCTTCTGGAAGGCTCGCCGCAAGAATGGACATGTCCAGCTGGGGGAGAGGGCGGATGCAAGCCACCGAGACAAACATTGATCGACGCGACCTGTTCACGGGGTTGGCGCTGGCCGGGTTGGGATTGACGGCAATACCCAGCGTCGCTGAAGCAAAAAGCGCCGACCTGCCACTGAATACTCCGGAAGAAAACTTACGCGCCATCGTGCGGGTCTCTGCCAGCCTTAAAGAAGTGGATTGCCCCTGGTATTACAACGGCACGATTTACGGCATCGTTGGCGAAGAACAGCCGCGCCCGTTGTACACATTCACCGGCATGGAAATGTACCGGATGATTCATGTTGCTGCCGACGAATACGAAATGATTGGCAACACCGTCACATTCTTCCGCGACCTGGAGACCAACGCGTTTCTGTACGACTACAAGAACCCCTACACCGGCGCGACGAACAAAGTGGAAGCCGCCGTGCAAGGCGGCAAAGCGGGCCGCGGCTTTGAATACTCGGTGCGCGGCATTCGGCCCAAAATGTTCAAAGACAAATTCGCCGACCAACCCCTTAAAATGTGGTGGACGGCCGCAGGCGATTATATATGGCTGCACGACAGCACCGTGTATCCGCCGGGCATGCAAGCCCCGCGCATGCAGCGCAAAACCAATTTCATCCGCCGCGATCAGGTCCTTGATCCCAAGGTCGATAGCCTAGCCGCCATGTTTACCGCCGCGGTGTTTATGCCATGGCCGAAATGGATGGAGATGGGCGACAAGCCCGGCCACATTATGTGGCACGCATCAGGTGCGAAGTTGAAATCTGTGGCCGACATTCCAGACGAACACCGGATGCGCGCCATGAAAGAATACCCCGAGCGCATGACACTCGCGCCGACATGAACCAACCGTCGCTTTTTGCAGGAGCAACCTCATGATGTTTTCAAGTGTGATTGACGCGATGACCAACCGCCGCGACGCCATTCGCGCCATGGCCGGTGGCTCCACAGTTGCCGCAGGAATGGCCATGATGGGCAGCCTGCCAGCACAAGCTGCCAAAGCCAAACGCGTGCCTGTAGACTTCAAAGACCCCGCGCAAAATTTGAAGGCCTTCATCAAGATCACAGGGGATCTTGATCCAACCAAAACGTCGGTTGGATGGTTCGGCGGCACGATTTACGGCAATCGCGGCGTTGAGGCGCTCAAACCACTCGTGGGCGTGCAAGGCGTCGGCATGATGCGCATCAAACCGATGGGCGACAATGTGTACCATGTGTTCAATCGTGAATTTGCCACCTACACAGACTTGAAAACCGGCGAAATCATGGAGACATGGAAGAACCCCTACACCGAGGAAACGGTTGAGGTTGTACCGATCAAAAACATGATCGTGAATGCAAAAGTATCCCCCATCATCGAGCAAGATTTCGATGGCCATAAGGTCACGTTCCCCTTTGCACCGCCCTGGATTACGCAAACCGACAAAGCATTCTCACTGTTGGAAATTCACGCCGCATTCCCCAACCCGATGAAGCCCGACGCATGGCCGCGCGAGTCCGCGGGGCCCATCAATCGCACGAGCGAAATGTTCCAACGCATGTGCAACTTAGAAGACCTTGAGCGCGACGATGTGAGTGCAGCTAACTATGTCGGCACATGGACGCGCGTTGGACCCTGGCTGCCGTGGATGCTGATGGGACAAGCCGATGGTCATATCTTGTATCGCAGTTTCATGAACCGGACCGGTAAGGTCGAGAACCTGCCGCCAAAACTGCTGGCCTACATGGAAAAGAAATATCCGGATTTCCTCAAGGCACCGGGCGATGAAACTTGGGGCAAACCCAACGACAGCTCATTCACGGTTTACATGAGCCAGAATAAACCGAAGCCGCCGAAAGCATAAGGAACTGGCGCGCTGGCCCGGTGAGCTGATCACACAGGTGGATGCAAAAAACCTAATTTTGCGCCGAGCTCGGTGGAACACCGCGCCGGGTGCAAATCCAGATGGCAACTGGGATCATGATGGCGGCGACAATCAATGGCAGCGTCCAGGAGTGACGCATGGCGATTAGAATCGCCATGCTGATTGCCATCACAACCACCGCTGAAATTTTGGCACGCACCGGAATCACCCGATGCAAGTGCCACGCCTGTAGACTGGGCCCAAATTTTGGGTGATCCCAAAGCCAAAGCTTTAAGCGATCAGAACTGCGTGAGAACGCCCACAGCGCGATGATCAGGAAGACCGTCGTCGGCAAACCTGGAACAAAGACGCCCAAAATCCCCAAGGCGGTGGACAGCAAACCTAACGCCATAAAGAACGGACACATCCATTTCGGCGTGGCTTTGGCAGCCGGTGGCGGCACAGTTTGTGTCGGCGCAGAGGGCACTGTCTCAGTCATATGCTGAATTTAGCCCAAACTACGCCATGCGCGCACCCCCCTTTTGCGGAGAGGTGACATGCCTAATTTACAATGCTACTCGGCGGCCTGCTTTGTAACACCAACCTGAACCACGGGCGCGGCATCCGTCACCCAGCCTTTTATTTCGCGCCGGGCGGGGCACGGAATGGCGAAAACTGATTTGCCTGCTTCGCGTTCAATAGCGTCGATGTCGACACGCCACCCTTTGGCGTTCCATTCTTTGGTGTACTGGCGATAACGCACAATGGCCTTATCCGCAGGCATCAGCACTTCTTTAGTGTTGGTGACCGGCGGAATGGCAGGCTCAATCGCTTCCAACACAACAACATCTTGCTCCTGGATCACGCGCTGGCGCTTGTTAATCGCCTCATCATGCTCGGCGCCCTGCAGAGCATTGCGCATATTGATGAGATACCCCTTCGTTTGCGTGCGCGAGATAGGCGTGCGGAAAGTGTATTGATGAAACCAATTGGTCGGCGACATGTGAATTTGGGTCCAGGTTTGGTGGGGACCCACATGCCCTGCACCAGCCTCGAGATCGCCGCCAAAGTTGCGAAGCTTCGCCATCGTTTCGTCTTTGAGCGGCGGCGCTTTGAAGATCATCATGAAGCCGCAGCCATCGGGCACTTCATCGAGTTTATAATCAGGCACAGCATAGGTTTCTTTTTCGCCCGAGTAGCCGTGCGTAGGATGGACAAATTCGTTGTGCGCGGGGTCTAGCGTATTTTCAACTGCGCGCTCGTAGCTTGCGTTGTAATCGTTGGTCAGCAGGTTCGGCCACCAGCCCTCATTGCCCCACTCTGGGATATCCATGATTGCCGGGCGCTCGTGCTCGGGCGCATCGCCCAGGAAGCAAAACACGAGGCCATATTTTTCCTGCGTCGGGTAGCTATCGATGCGGGTGCGTGCCGGAATTTTGCCATCCTTGCCGATGGAAGGAATTTTTACGCACTCGCCAGCACCATTAAATTGCCACCCATGGTATGGGCACTCAACGCGGTCGCCTTTGAGCTTGCCGCCCGCCAAATTGCCGCCCCGGTGAGTGCAAACATTGTGCAAGCAATGAACTTTGCCGGTGCTATCGCGAAAGACGACAAAATTCTGCCCCAGCATTTTGACTTTTACGGGCTTGTCGGCGATCTCACTGGATTGCGCGGCGGCATACCAAAAGTTCATATACATGGGCAGCTTCCTTCCACACTGAAGAAAGGGATTTATAAACACCGAGCGCAACCCGCGCCCATGAGATTCCTTGGTTGTTCGATCAGCGGTTAAGGCCAGTAATCAATTGCGAACAACATCGGCGCGAGCCACTATCGCCACATCGCCCTACCGCGCGCATTCAATGAGCTGAACGATGCACCCCAAGGTTAATCAGGCCGTTATCGATAGTTACCATGACATCGGTGTGGCCCACATTAAGGCGGCCGTTTCGGCGCAATGGGTGGCAGATATGACTCGCGTGCTGGATGGCGCCATTGCCGATTTGAGAGCGAAGAATTACGCAAATCTCCCGTCGACAATACTGGGGCCAGCCGAGTTTGAGGACCACGATGGCTACATTCGCCTCATCAAGCTGTACTGGCACGACGCCAACATGCGCAAGGTTGTGGAGCAAAGTGATTGCCCCGAGATTGTCGCTGATGTCATTGGCGCAGATTCGATGCAGCCATGGATTGACGGTACGTTCATTAAGGAAGGCCGCGATCCGCAAACGGCAACGCCGTGGCACAATGACGAATGTTTATTTCCGCTGCGCGGCGAGCACAGCCCCTCGATGTGGATTGCGCTGACCGATGTGGACCACGACAACGCGCCACTGCAAACACTGGCCGCCTCGAACAAAGATAAGCACCGCTATGTTAGCTCTTGGGCCAAAGGCGGCGTGCAGCCTCCTCCAAATTTTCATCCCTGGAGCGAGCTGCTCGAGCGTGTGAATACGCCGGGCGCCGACATTCGCGTCTGGCCAGCAAAAGCTGGCGACATGATCGTGCTACACCCCAAAACCATCCATGCGTCGTTGCCCCGCACCACACAGAAAGACGGCCGGCGCATTGGTTTTTCATTGCGCTGGATCGGCAGCGATATTCGCTACGAGCACAACCCCACCGCTCGGACCCCACCTTTCCAAGGCTTAGCTGGTATCAAGGAAGGCGAGCCCATTCCTGAGTCGGTGCTGCCTATTGTTTGGCGGCGCACCTAACCACCGACCGCCTTGAAATTGGAGAGCCGGCAGCTTTCCATCTGCCGCTTGCAGGAGACGCCATAAGGCATCGAGCTGATCTAGCCTGGATTCTTCGCGCTGAGCATGTGCGTTTTCATTTGCGCCTCAGCCCATTGTGAATCATGGACCTCGAACGCCGCGATCAATTCGCGGTGGTGCCAACAACTTCGGTGCAAGTGCGATTCAATGGTGTGCTGGTATCGCTTCATCAGCGCCAACTGAATTTGCAACAACGGGCGCAGCAAATCGCACAGGCGCGGCGAGTCGGCTTGTTCCAGAATGACATCGTGAAATTGGTTGTTGATATCTGAGAAGATCTGCGCCGCATGCGGCCCGCCTTTCGACACAACATCTTCCATCTGCGTCGCGTAACGTTTGAGGTCAGCGATTGCCGCCTGCGTGATGCGCGTGGCGGCGCGCGCGGCAGCATAGCTTTCAAACTGGGCGCGGAGCTCGAAGCATTCTTCGACCTCGTCCTCAGTAAACGCACGCACCCTGGCGCGCTTGTTGCCTTCCGCTAAGACAAGCCCTTCGCTTTGGAGACGGCCCAGGGCATCGCGCACGGGCGTGCGGCTCACGCCGATCTCGGCGGCCAGATCTTGTTCGATCAAGAATGCACCGGCAGCAAGGTCACCTTGGACGATTTGGTGGCGGATATAGTCGTAGGCGCGGGCGGCGGCACTTTGTGAGGTTGAGCGAGGCATAGGCAGGCGGCTAACCGTGCTTTGGTTGGGGCGGAGAAGCTATGTCCTTGATTCTGCACGATTGCATACAGAAGCGGCAGCACAACTGTTTAATACGAGATAAATACAAGCTAGTCTACCATTTCTGTATACACTTTTGGGGATTGTGGGAAAGCCATGGCCGCACTGACCAAAGCCGTTGTCGAGATTTCGGGCTGTAAAACCACCCTCCGGCGCGGCGGGCCACAGGGGCAAAGTGCCCCCACCTTGCTCTATCTTCATGGCGCGGGGGGCTCGGGAAATGTGTTGCGCTTTGCCGAACAACTGGCGGAGCGCTTCGACGTGATCTTGCCCGATCATCCGGGCTTCGGAGAAAGCGATTTGCCGGGCTGGCTGGATAACATCCACGATGCAGCCTACTTCTATCTTGACCTCCTGAAACACCTGAACTTGCGCGACGTGCACGTCGTCGGCTCATCGCTGGGCGGCTGGATCGCGATGGAAATTGCCGTGCGCTCCACCGAGCGCATCAAAAGTTTGGTGTTGTCGGGTGCTGCGGGCCTCAACAGCAAAGTCGCGCGGCGCGGCGACATTTTTATGTGGGAGCCGAGCCAACGCATCCGCAACATGATTGTCGATCAGTCGCTCGCCGACAAAATCCTGAGCATTAAGCCAACCGATGAGCAAGCCGCCATTGCCGTGAAGAACGAATTCGCCACGGCACGGCTGGCGTGGGAGCCGCGCTTCTTTGATCCACATTTGCACAAGTGGCTGCATCGCATTGATGTGCCGGTGCAGATTGTGTGGGGTGATGCTGATAAAGTGTTCCCCCTGCCCTTTGGCGAACAACTGCAACGCCACTTGCCGGGCTCTGCACTCACCGTCATTCCCAAATGTGGGCACCTGCCGCACGTGGAACAGGCCGACCGCTTCAAGGCCATCATCACTGGCTTTATCGATAGCCTCGTCGGCAGGGGAGCCGCCGCATGAAGTTCACCTTGTTTCACCTGATGCCCTATGCCGACCTCGACCTCGCGGCGACGAAGGATTACGCCACGTCGTGGCTGCAAACACCCAACACGTTCTATGACGCCGAAAAGGGCGCGGCACTTTATGACCGCTACCTCGGCGAACTCGAACGCGGCGAGGAGTTGGGTTTTGACGGCATCGCCGTGAATGAGCACCACTCGACAGCCTATGGCATGATGCCATCACCCATTGTCACGGCATCAGCACTCGCGCGCCGCACTAAAACTGTGACGATCGCTATTCTTGGCAGTGCGCTTCCATTGCGAGACCACCCGCTTACGTTGGCTGAAGAACACGCGATGATCGACACCATCACGCGCGGACGGTTGATCACCGGCATGGTGCGCGGCATTGGAGCCGAGTATCACGTGTGGGGGGTCAACCCGGCGTTCAGCCACGAACGTTTTCACGAAGCCCACGATCTGATCATTCAGGCTTGGACGGAGCCCGGCATCAGCAGCTTTCATGGCAAACATTATAACCACGAGTATGTGAATGTCTGGCCACGCCCCTACCAAAAGCCGCATCCACCCATTTGGGTGCCGTCACAAGGTTCGCGGGAAACAATTGAATGGGCGGCACATCCAAAGCGCAGATATGTGTACTTGCAAACCTTTAGCCCCATCAAATCAGTGCAAAAGTATCTGAAGATGTATCGCGATCAGTGCGAACGTTATGGTTACACATGCCGCGACGATCAACTCGGCTGGGCCGTGCCGATCTATGTTGCCGAAACCGACGAGATCGCACGCAAGGAAGCCAAAGTTCATTACGAGAACTTTCGTAATCGATTCTTGAAAATGCCGATAGAGATGCTGCTGCCGCCGGGCTATTCGTCGATTGAATCGATGAAGGGCGTGGCGGCAACGAAGGCGCAAATCGTTGGCGACATCACGGCCGAATTATCCATCGACATGGGCATGTTCATTTGTGGCAGCCCTGAGACTGTGCGCCAGAAGCTAGAACTCTGCTGGAAAGAAATGCGCTTTGAACACCTGTTGTCGATGCTGCAATTCGGCACCTTGCCTGCGGATCTGACAGCCAAAAGCATGGACTTATTCGCCCATCAGGTGATGCCGAAACTGCGTGCTGCCGCGCAAGCGTCAGCGCTGGCAGCGGAGTAAACTAGAATTTGAAGCCAAATCCAGCGTTGACCACATGCCCGAACCGATCGTTACGACCGATCTCGGCTGTGTAGCCAACATGCCAAAGGCCTGCGCCAACCGCCCCTTGTAGGCCGAGGCCTGCGGAGAAGAAATCTTCCTTCGCGGATGGGATGTTGACTGCTTCGCTGGCCATAGCTGCCGTTGCACTGGCGAGTTTCAAAATCACATTACGTGTATTGCGCGCCGTTTCGGCGTTATAAGCCACCTGCACGGTGGGTGTTATCGCACCCATCTCAAATGACGTCTCTCCGCCGATCTTGAAGATGCGTGATTCAATGCTGTGGCCCAGCACCGCGACGTTGCCGCCCGCCGCGCCCGTCTCGGTGTACGCATCGAAGTTCACTTTGGAATAGTTGAAGCCAACCACCGGGCCTACTCTTACAGAACCCATGGGCATGATGTAGCCCGCGTTCACAAAAGCGGTATCGCTGTTCGCATCTGTTTGACCCAGCGCGGTCAAACCATATGCGCCAGGTCGCGTAATATCTTTCGCTTTCAAATCACCGTACGAATAGCCGCCGTTGAAGAACGCACCGTTCGACGCAAACCGTGCTGCCACGCCGAAGGTATAGCCATCCGTTTTGGCTGAAAAACCGGCACCTGCGTCCGTTTTGGCGTCGCCGTAACCCAGCGTGACACCAATGGCCATAGATTCCGATACGCCGTAGTCAAAACCCAGCGTGCCACGGAAACTGTCGGATTTCGACTTCACGGTCGCGGCCGTGAAATCATCCCAATCGTTTTTGTTGTACACGCCTGACAGCCAACCTGTGAAACCTTCAGCCGACCAGCCCGCGCGACGCACCGCATTCATGTGCTCGGCGATATTGAAGGCGTTGGATTGTGCGACACTTAAGCCCGATTGCCCCAATGCTTCCAACACAACAGGGCCGCCCGCGACCATGGCGGCGCGATATTCCGGATCAACATACGTTGGCAAGCTGAGGCGATAGATCATCATGTGTGCGTCGCTATCGACAGTTTGCGAGCAATCTTGGTTATTCACCCGGCAATTCGTCGTCAGGAAATCGTTGTCATTGCCGACAAATAGGAAAAAGTCCTGAGGCGCGCTTTCTTCCAATACCGGCGCTAAGGCCATGCCTTCCCACTTCTCGGCCAAGGTCAGGCGATTGGGCGTGAGGTTATTCAGGTTTGTGCCGAATTTGGTCAGTTGAGTCGCATTGAGCATGTTGACGACTTCGACTTGTTGAACCGGGCGAATGCCAGAGTTCAGCACACCGCCCGGAGCAATCGGGGTTGTGCTGGTTTCAAACGCAGTGCCGGCAATGTTCGTCGCGCCCGTTGTGTCAATCAACAGAACGCTTTTGAAGACTGAGTTACCCGTGGCTTGCCCCAAGCCCAAACCATCGCGTGAGAGCACGAGAAACTGATTATCATTCAACGCCAAAAGCTCAGACTGCGCCGCTGTTCGGTTGGGCGCGCCCGCGCCGGTTTGATTAAAGATCGGGAGTTGCAATACGAAGCTGGCCGTCGGCGCGGTAGGCGTTTTCGTGGCCGAGATATCATAGATCATTAAACGCGTGTTGGTGCGCGTCTGTTGGTTGCCCGTTGAATCTTGAATGGTGGCGCTCTGCGCAAGCGTCACGAGCTTTTTGCCGTCGGGCGTGACGGCCATGCCCTCAAGACCCTGGTTCGGACGGCGCCCAGTCACCGGATCAACCAGCGAACTATTGGAAATGGCGCCTGTGCTATCGCGCGGAATCAGGGCAGCGGGCGGACGTATTACGCCTTGTAAACGGCCATTGGCGTCAAAGTAATAAACGTTCGAGCCGTATTCATCCGACACATAGAACGATTTATCACGCAAAAATCGTATGGCTTCGGCATCAAGACTGATTTTGCCCGCCGTCGGGCCGGTGGATAAGCCGGGAAGCGAAATGCCATTTTGGGTAATGACACTGGCGGCACCCGTACCCGGGTCAAACCCCGTCGTCGTGTTGCCATTGAAATCGCGAAACAAAAGGCCGCCGGTTTGCGTTAGCGTCAGTTGATTTTGTGAGGTCGTTGCGGCGGGCAAATTGGCCGTGCCGGTGTATGGGGTAAAAGCCATGGAGAAGGCATTCAACCGACCTGCATAGTCGCTGAATGTGACTGATCCGATTCCGTTGGGTCCACGATCAGGTAAAGCAAACATATTCCCAGTGTAGCCGCTGGCGGTTCTACGCCATGTGCTGAGGTCGATGTCCATGCCTGAAAACGCGCCAAACGTATCGCCGTTAAAATCACGTGTTCCTGCAGCCACACGGCCCATGCCGACGATGCCGCTGTTCACGAAAGTCTGGCCATTGAGGGTGGCTTGCGTTGACCCCGCCACATTGATGATATTCGGGCTGGCAATCTGAACCTGGGCGCGACCTGAAGTGCTAAAAGAAACGGCAGCTGCAGTGGCAAGCAGGGCGGCGCGGACCCAAACCCGATTCATGGCAAACCTCATATAAATATTCAGACTGGGTGAGGTTCTAGGGCTGGGGTGGGACGCTATCGTGTCAAAATTCTTACAGATTCATGACGCCGACCGGGGCAACCCTGAGTATGATCGCCACTTATACATATGTGCAGAAATCAGTGAGGGGGGAGTTCTATGCCAATCCGACACATTGCAGTCATTGTGGCTTCTTTATTTTGGGCCGGGCAGGTCAGTGCCACCGAATGGCGAGGCGGTACACCTGAAGATCACGCGGCCCTGGAGAATATTATCGAAAGCTGGAAGGTGGCCTATGCAAGGGCCGATGGCCAAGTTGTCGCCAATGGTTATGACCCCAAAGGCTTCGTGATGGCCGAGGGCGCACCCATCACCTACCCCGACGTCTTGGGCCCGCGAATGACCAAAATGTTTGCCACCAGCAAGATCGACATGCTGATCGATGTGCAGGAAGGCGAGTTCAATGGTACGTGGGCGTTTATTCAAGGCACATTTGCCTCAAAGCGCTCGGCCAAGCAACCAAAAGCAGGCGACGAACCGCGCTATCACGCCGGCCGGTTTTTCACCCTCTTGCGCAAGACCAGCGAGGGTTGGAAGGTTTGGCGAAACATGGACACGTCTTCGCCCGATGCCAACGACCTGATGGCACAGTTAAAGAAATAGCCGCTCGTGAATGGCGTCGACATTGCGAGCTTGATGGAACTGGCTGCCGCGATGGCGGCAGTGGGTGTTGTGGCCGGCCTTTTGGCCGGACTGCTGGGTGTAGGCGGCGGCATTGTGACGGTGCCGGTGCTCTCAATCGTTCTCGGCGTGTTGGGCGTTGATCCTGGCCTCAGCATGCACGTTGCTGTGGGTACATCACTCGGAGCGATCATTCCAACGTCCATCGTTTCAGCGCGCAGCCATCGCGCCAGAGGCGGCGTGCAGATTGAACTGCTCTGGCTTTGGGGCCCGGCGATTTTTATTGGGGCGTGTTGCGGCGCGCTGGCTGCCGGTCAAATGCGCGGACCTACCTTGAATGCGATTTTCGCCGTGGGTGCGTTTGCTGTCGCGATCTACATGCTGGTCGCCCGTGAGCCCAGCACCGGGGACCAATCCCCAGGCCGTGGCCTTCAACGAGTCATCGCCAGTGCCATCGGCGCGCTCTCGACGATGATGGGCATTGGTGGGGGCACATTCACAGTTCCGGTGTTAACCGGATTTGGCACGGCCGTCCGCCAAGCTGTGGGAACATCAGCAGCACTTGGCATTGTGATTTCGATACCCGGCACAATCGGCTTTATGGCAAGTGGCTGGGGCGAGCCAAACCTTCCGCCCTTCAGTTTGGGCTATGTGAATATGATTGGTGTCGGCCTGCTGGTGCCAATGGCCATGACTTTTGCGCCCGTGGGCGCACGCCTTGCGCACCGCATTTCGCCACGCCATTTGCGGTTCGCGTTTGCGGCCTTTTTGCTGGCCACGGCTGCCAAAATGGCCGCGACGTTCCTTTAGCCATCAGGTCATAAATTGGGGTGGATTAAGCAAACTGTTTATTGGAGTATCCATGATACTGGGCGCTCATTTTCAGGTCGCATGGACAACCATGAATTTCCATAACCGCTTCAAAGTCATTTTTATTCTTGCGGCGCTTGGCCTGTTGTTGGTTGGCCCCGTTCGGGCGGCCGAGACAATCGAAAAGGCCAAGCCCGAAGACGCAAAACTGCTGAAAGAAGTCTTTCCGCAAGCCGATTTTTTCTCAGTCAAAGCAGGGAAATACCCCCACAACAAGGCCTTTAAGGCCGCCCCCCAAGGCGGCGAGAGCACACTGTTGGGCTTTGTGTTTATGACGAATGAAGTCGAGCCCGATGAGTGGGGCTACGCGGGACCGATCGAAATTTTGGTTGGCCTCACGACCGATGGCGTCATTACGGCTGTGAAAGTTGTCTACCACCGCGAACCTTTCGGCTCGTTCTCGATTGCTACGCCCGAGTTTGCCGCGCAATTCAAGGGCAAAAAGATTCTCGACGCGTTTGAGGTCGGCCGCGACATCGATGGCGTAACGCGCGCGACCATTAGCGTAGATGGCGCGACACGTGTGATTAAAAAAAGTACTCGCCATATTCTGCGTCAGTACCTTGCCGAAGAGCAAAGCAAGAAGTGAGAGCGCTCGCCCTCTATACCGTCAAAGCGGCGGCACTATGTCTCCTCGCATGTGCGATGGCGCATGCTCAACAAACGCCTTCTTTGGATGACCTCAATGCGTTGATTGCTGAAGACAGCACGCCGATGCCGTCATTCGGCCAACGCGAGATTCTAGACATTGCCGGAATTTTGGCATTCCTGACACTCGCGCTTATCAGCTTTTTTAAGAAAAGTAAGCCGTTGAAGTACCTCACGATGGTCTGTGCCGTTGGGTACATGGGTTTTATCAAAGGCAACCTTGTTTCCCTGGTGCACATTTTCGGGTTGGTGGAATTTTCATTCCCCATCTTTCAGTACAATGTATCGTGGTACATCTTGATGATCTTTACGATCGCATCAACGGTACTTTGGGGACGGGTGTATTGCGGGCGCATTTGTGCCTTTGGTGCCTTCACGCAGTTGTTGGATCAAATTGTACCCAAGCGTTTGAGGTTCGAACTTCCACGCCACATCGAACGGCGCGCCATTTACGTTAAGTATGTGTTGTTAGCCTCGACGATTGGCTACTTCAGTCTCACGCATGACAAGTTCATATACAAATACGTCGAGCCATTTTGGATGTTTACTTTGAATGGCACGACAGTGACTTGGACATTGGTGGCGTTGCTTTTACTAACCACCGTTTTCATCCGAAATTTTTATTGCCGGTATCTCTGCCCGGTCGGCGCAGCGCTAGGCCTTATGTCACAATTAAGCGTGTTTCGCATTAAACGATGGAAGCAATGCAACACATGCAAGCTTTGCCAAAAAGCCTGCGAGTGGGGCGCGATACAGGGGCCAAAAATCGCCGTGAGCGAGTGTGTGCGCTGTGATGACTGCGAGATACTTTATAGTAGCGAGACGAAGTGCCCCCACTGGCTGATGATCAATAAAAAGCGTCTGAAACAAACTCTCGCCAAGTTTTCATCCGCCGCCACATGATGGCATTGCGGACGTTGTTGATCATTGCGGGGCTTCTCTGCCTGCACGCCTGTGCAACGCCCACGCGTGACCTGGTCGCCTCACGACGCGAATGGACCGTGATGGCGACCTCCCTCGAAGTCTCCGTTTACCGGCATCAAGATGAAACAGCACAAGCCGCGGCAGACCTAGAGGCTGCCTACGCTGAGATCGCTGACATTGACCGCCTGATGAGCCTATACCGTCCCGACAGCGAGCTATCGGCGCTTAACGCACACGCCGGTCAAGGTCCGTTCCAACTCAGCCCTAGAATGTTTGAAATTTTAAAAGCATCGAAGCATTACGCGCAAATCTCGTCCGGAGCCTTTGACACGACTGCGCAACCGTTGGTGAAATTGTGGGGCTTCTACAAGGTTGACCAGGCCGCGATACCCAGCGCACGAAGCGTTGAAGATGCATTACGTGTGGTAGGCTTCAACAAGCTCTCGCTTGATGTCGGCAACAATTCCGCAAGCCTCGAAGCCGGAACACAAATTGATCTTGGCGCCATTGCCAAAGGTTATGCCGTCGATCGTGCTTTAAATGTTTTGCGGGCCCGTGGCGTGGCTGCCGCGCTTGTAAATTTGGGCGGAAACATCGGCGTACATGGACAGCCGCCCGGGCATCGCCCGTGGAAGGTTGGTATTCAACACCCCCGCGAAGCCCGGCTGATCGGTGAAATTAAGTTCTGGAGCGGTGCCGTGGCAACGTCGGGCGACTATGATCGCTATATCGAAGTGCAAGGCAAACGTTATTCACACTTGATTGATCCGCGTTCGGGGTGGCCTGCAGACGGCATCTATGCGCTGACTGTTATCGCGCCCAATGCGACCGCCGCAGATGCACTTTCAACCGCTGCATTTGTGATGGGCCCGCAAGCTGGCCTCGACCTGCTCGCTAGCTGCAACGGTACGGCAGGCTTGGCGATCGTGCCCGCAAACGAGAATGGCGAAACGGCAACTTTCGACACTGTGCTTGTCCGCACAACCCAGAGCCAAAAGGTGCGCGACCCATACGCCGTCTCGATAGATATTGATCAGGAATCGGCGGTTGTTCAGAACTCAGGCCAAAAGACAAAGCGACCAATACCACTCCGCGGTTGCATTTGGCCGATTAGTCAGGAACGATAAGAGCCATAAAACGTACGATTTGATCTCCGTTGACCATATAAACCGCCACTCGGTTGATTTTCGCAATTGGGCTCATATTGGGTAGGCTACGAGCATGCTGAGCAAAGCTGCACCTGCGACAACCAATGCGCCGCCTGACTTGTTTCACGCGGCAGCGGAAATGCTGCTTGTTCTCACACTCGATTTGAACTGCCACGCCATAAATGATGCCGCAGCAGAATGGCTTGACCTTTCGACTGGCCGGCAAAGCGGCACACCTTTCATCGATTTTGTTCACGCGGATGATCGCACGGCAATTAGCAATGCGCTGACCAATCTTGGCCCTGGTGGGCGCATCGCGCGCATCACGGTTCGATTTGTGACGAGCGCTGGACGAGTGCGATGGAGCGATTTCAGTGCACGTCGCGCGGGAGATTACATTCATTGCGCATTACGCGATTCCAGCGAGCATTCTCGGCGTGATGCCATGCGTAACGCCGAACAAGATATCCTGGCTGCCATTGTACGGGGCGCTAGCCTGACCGACATCCTCACTTTGGCGTGTTTGCATTTCGAAAGTTTGGTCCCGCAAAGTTTGTGCTCGATTCTGCTTCTCGACCCGTCACGTACGCGACTACACAAAGGCGCTTCGCCTAGTTTGCCGGACACTTATATGACCGCCCTCGAAGGCCTGGAAATTGGCCCCGAAGTCGGCAGCTGCGGCACTGCCGCTCACACCCGGAAGACGATTGTAGCCGAAGACATCATGACGGATCGGCTTTGGACGAACTTCAAGGCGCTTGCCCAGGCGCATGGCTTAGCGGCCTGTTGGTCGATTCCATTGTTGGATGGATCGCAAAATCCGCTGGGCACATTTGCGATTTATCACCGAGAGAAGCACACCCCGCTGCTTGCCGAGATTGAAGTCGCCAGCCTATTTTCGAACGCCGTGGCGGTGGCCATAGAACACAGGTGGGGCCAGACCTCACTGATCAACGCCACCGCACAAGCCGAAGATGCAAGCCGAGCGAAATCTGAATTCCTGACCAACATGAGCCACGAACTGCGCACGCCACTGAATGCCATTATTGGCTTTAGTGATGCGATTGCATCTGGCGTCTTTGGTCCGATGAATAATGACCGCTATGTTCAGTACATTCGACATATCCAAACCAGCGGCCAAATGCTTTTGGAAATGATCAACGGTCTTTTGGATTTACGTCGCCTTGAATCGAGCGCACCTCACGTTCTTGATGAAATCACAGACTTGGTCGCACTAGTCAACGAATGTGCCAGCCTTGTTGATGCACCGAAGGCTGGGCATGATCCGCAAATTAAAGTGGCGAGCATTTTGCCCCACATCAAAGTGCGCGCCGATCGCCAAGCCCTGAGCCGAGTTACGCTCAATATTCTCAGCAACGCTGTAAAGTTTACCCCCGACCACAGTCCCGTGATTGTCGATATTGGTCAAACCCCAACTGCGGTTTGGATCAAAATTCAGGACCGAGGGATCGGCATTCCCGAAGATGAAATTGGTTCGTTAGGCAAGCCGTTTGTGCGCATCGCAAGGCCCGGCCAATCCGCGTCTGGAACCGGCCTGGGCCTCTTTATCAGTCGCTCGATTGTCGAACTACACGGCGGATCGCTGACCATCGAAAGCCAACTGGGTAGCGGAACATGCGTGACTGTCCTGTTGCCAGCCAGCAGGCTTGCTTCCTAATCAGCCGCCGCGCTGCTTTACGCTTTCACGCCGATGACCTGGGGTGAATAGCGATCTCGACCATTCTGCAGGTTTGTGGTCTTCAATCCCGACGCACGCATTTCACCTGCAAAGTCGACCGAGTGCCAGTCGGCATACCAGTCTTCATGGTTCCAACGATAGTTGTACCAAAGGGTGTATTTCGCTTTCACCGTCTGTGGTGGCGTATTGGTGTCGGTTGGCGAGAACACCCCACCTGGGCGAAGGATACGACCGACTTCTTTGATAATGTTCTTTGCACCCTGCTCACTGACTTCGTGGAAAAACAAATTTGATACGACCATGTCAAAATGGTTTGCCGGAAACTTGGTGTCCTCGGCCAAACGCTGCGCAAAGTTCACGGCCACGCCCATATCGGCTGCCTTCATATGAGCGTAGCGAACCATCGGGCCGCCGACATCAATGCCCCACACTTCAGCATCCGGGAAACGCCGTTTCATGGATGTCGCAAGTTGTCCGATGGACGTTCCAATATCGAGAATACGCCGCACCTTTCCATCTTTCGGAATCTGCGCGGCAGTTGCCATGGCCATATGTGCGCCGTCTTGGGAATTGTAGTCCACATAGGCGCCCCAATCGGTGCCGGAATGATACATATGCCCGGCGAACGCATCGCCCACATAACCGCCGGGCATCGAATGAATCTCGTGAGTGGTGTATTCTGGGAGAAACATTTTCGGATTGAGTTCAAGCGAGCCTGGACCCATTTTGTCGGCGCGTTCCATTTCTGACAAAAATTCATCCGCACGCTCGTGATAGGCCTTCTGAAGCAATTGGTACTTCAGCTTTTGTTGGCTGCTGCGGGCACGGCAGGTCATGGCAATCAACGGATCGCTTTCTAACAGGGCGACGGCCTCTGCCCATGACATGTCGGATTTTGGGTCAATGCCCTTCGCTTTCAAAATTTCCAGCGCTCGCTCCTCCGCAGCATGCTCCAAATGAGCTGCCCGCCAAACATACTGGCCTGCGTAGAAATCGCCTTTGCTCTCAAGAGCGAGAGTCGGCAAGCGTGCGTAAACGCCGTCGTGACCGCGAACAGCCAGTGTTCGCACGACTTCTTTGGCCTCGGCAGATTGCATATTCAGCGCCGTTGCGGACGCCGCAGCAGCAGCGGCCGTCAAGAACACATCTCGCCGCTTCATGGTCAATAAACGACTGTCGGTCATGGGTGATCTCCTGCGTTCAAATTTCAACGGGCTTTTTTGACGGATGGATCGGGGACATCGATGGATGCCGCATACGGAAGATCGCCGATCTCTTTGAATGGATCATTGATCTCGGCAACGAAGTTGTCGCGCTGCTTGCGCCAGGCCGCCGCTTCTTCCCGTGTCGGCTGGTATTGTTCAATCATGTCACGCGTAACCGCGCCGTTCTTCTCGAGCAACACTTCGACAATCATCATGCGGCGCTGGATCAACCAAACGTTTGCACTAAGCGCCATCAATGACGTGATGACACTATCGACGTACGGGTTGTTGGTGAATACGGCCCGGTCATAGTCGGCTTTAACGAAATCGGCAGCGTATGTTTCGCGACTTGTCTTCAACGGTGATTTTGCCATGATGCAGCCTCCCCAGCCTGCAAGAGCTAATACTCAGAATTCTTAAGCTCCACGTCTGCATATTGTGAACCTTGGAAAGCGGGTGTCAACACCACCGACTTGCGCCGTCCGCACGCTGATGGGCGGCCATTCGCGCATCGGGTCGACCTACGCCAATGCAACAGGATCAATGGGTTAGCGGCCATGAATCAATCAGATCGGGCTTCCGTCGCAGCGTTCACGCATGGGCATTGAACAGCGTGTGAATGAGCGCTTGCCAGATGCGGACCAGTGTTGTGGGGTGTCGGCGCCTATCGTTGCCCTGTTAGCGCATTTTGCTCGTTCAGGCTCGAGGTCGGTGGCGCAGTTTTACGGGGGGCCAAGTGAGCACAATTGGGGACGTCAGCACAACCACGGCAACGAAATCGCCAGTACAGGCTTGGCCGCCAGCAATCTACGCATGGTACGTGATCGCGATATTGGTTGTTGCCTATACTTTTGCCATCTGTGACCGATCAATCATCGGCCTTCTTGTTCAGCCTATGAAGGCTGACCTAGGTGTGACGGACGCGCAAATGGGGCTTTTGCAAGGGCTCGCGTTCGCCATTTGCTACACCACGTTTGGATTGGTTCTGGGCTTCGTGACAGACCGCACGGACAGACGGCTGTTGCTGGCGCTGAGCATCTTTGTTTGGAGCGCGGCCACCATTGCGGGCGGATTCACAAAAAGCTTTGAGATGCTTTTCGTGACCAGGGTATTCGTCGGCCTTGGCGAGGCTGGCGTTCTGCCGATCGCGGGCTCGTTGATCGCCGACTACCTGCCGCCGAAAAGCCGGGCTAAGGCCTTCGGCATGTTGTTGTTGGGCGGTACGTTTGGGACTGCGCTTGGCTTTCAGGTCGGCGGGTATGCTGTAAGCCTTGCTGCGATGGTGCGCGATGTCGCGCCGCCGTTCATTGCGGTGCTTCATGATTGGCAGATCGCATTCCTCGTGGTTGGCGTGCCGGGCGTCGTCGTGGCAGCGGCATTCGCCCTGACCGTGCGCGAGCCGGTGCGCCGCGAGAAAGCCAAAATCGACAATAAAAGCTTAAAGCCACTGGTAGATCACATCGGAAAAAATAAGTTGGCTTATGCCGCACTGCTGTGCAGCGCTGCGCTCAACGTATTGTGCATCTATGCACAGATAACGTGGGGACCAACTTTCTTCGTGCGGGCTTATGGCTGGGCCCCCGAGCAAACGGCAAACTTCCTGGCCATCAGTTCGATCATCGGCGCCACCAGCGCACCCAGTGTCGGTTGGCTCATGAGCTGGTTGCTCGGCAAAGGGCGATCCGACGCGCCGCTGATCGTCGCGTTGATTCATGCCGCATGCCTAATTGTCCTTGGTCCGCTGGGGTACCTCAGCCCGGTCATTTGGCTCACCGCGCCGTTCTATCTTCTCATGAGCTTCACCTCGAATTGGTCGACGTCGGCAGCCCTCATGGGCGTCAGCCAAGTCACGCCCAACGAGATGCGCGGACAACTCACCGCTTTTTATACGCTGCTCAGCGGCTTGATCTCGCTTAGTCTTGGGGCTTATGCGGTGGGAATGCTATCGGACACCGTATTCACCCAAGCCAATGGCATTCGTTATAGCATGGCCCTTGTGTATTTGATTGCAGGCGGATTGAGTTTGAGTTTGATTGTGATAGGCCGGTCGGCGTTCCGCGCTTCCGTGCAGCGCGCGCAAGCGTGGGCGGAGCCAGAATAACGGCAAATTCGAAATATCCTGAGTGGGCGATCTGACAAACCGCATCTAAACGCAATTAGAGTCATGACGGCACGGGAGATAACGGCGATGGGTAAACTAGGAAATGGCATCGCAGCAGGCGTTGCTGTTATTGCGTGTGGCGTCGTTGCATTTGGCCTCGCGGCGCGCTCAGGGGCGTTGTCGACCACCGAGGCGGAACTGCGTACCAAGTATATGTTGCCCAGCTCGAAGATCGTCGAGATCGACGGTGAAACCATTCACTACACCGACGAAGGCCAAGGCGAACCCGTTGTACTGGTTCATGGCACGTTCGGTAACCTGCGCATGTGGAGCGATTGGGTGAGCGCGCTGAGCGGGCACTATCGCGTCATTCGTTTTGATCGGCCGCCCTATGGGCTGTCGGGGCCCGATCCAAAGGGTCGTTATGGCGCCGCGCGCGAAGCGGAAATCATCTCAGGCCTCACGACAATGCTGGGGCTTGAAAAGTTCTATCTTGCCGCAACATCCAGCGGCGGCGCATCAGTCACCCAATACGCCGCCCAGCACCCAGAACAGATCAAAGGTTTGGTGCTGTCAAACATAGCAGTGCAACCGATGCCCGCTGACCCAACCCGCAACCCCTGGATCGTGAGACAAAGCCGAAAGGTGGCCGCTGTGCTGAATGGTTGGCACCCGGAATGGGAATGGCGCGAGGTTCTGAAGGTGAACATGGTCAACCACAGCAAGATCACCGACGCCCTGGTGACTGAGTACACCGAGTTGAATAACCGCCCGGCGTCTTATCATGCCGCGCAACAGCCGCGCCCGGCAGGCGTGCTTGGCGCGCGCACGCCGAGTGACCTTGGAAAAATAACCGCGCCCACGTTAGTCCTGTGGTCGGAAAATGATTCCGAGCGACCACCAACGCCCGTCGCCGAAGATGCTATTAAGTTTCTGGGCTCGCAGGACAAGTCGCTGGTGGTCGTGCCACGCTGCGAGCACATGATGCCTCTTGATTGCGGCCCAGAAAGCGCGGCGGTAGCGCTGGCCTTTCTCGACCGGGTCTCAGCAACGCCCTAGCCAGAAAGAGGCACCCCCGATCATGCTGAAAGTCTAGGCGAGGGCGGCAGTTGGGGGCAATGAACGGGGCAACAGTTTTCCAATAGCTGCGGACCTTGAGAGCCGTCGCAAGCTCACTTACTTTGTCATCGCAGATATCGATGATGCGCTGAATACAATGTAGGCCAGTGTAATTGCATTTTATTCGCGGACACTGATAGCGCATCGCAGCGTGCGTGTTGGCTTACACCCACCAGAACCAACCCTGATCCGGCGACCATTGCTTCCGTGATGCTGAGTGGCTGCGGCTGCGATGATGCCATCTACGTATTTTCCGAGCGTAGCCGCCGCTCGATTTAAGCGCCTATCTTTTCAGCGGAAATTTAAAGAACTTCATTAATGCTTGTCATTTTGGGTCTGCTGTCATGGCGACATCTATGGTGCGTACGAGCACTCCCACCGAGCCAGTGTGGAACCGCATAGGCTTTCCCTGCGCCGTTTCTATACCGCGACGTAGGCCGCGCTATGACGTTCAGATCGCGAGCAAGTGTGTTGAAATTAAATCGGCCGTCAGTGCGCCAATTCGGCGCAACGACTTGAGCTGCTTTGAGTTTGGTGGCGAGACATGAAAGCATTAGTTTATTTAGGTCCCGGGAAAAAAGAGCTTGCGGAGCGCCCCTCACCGCGCATCGAGGCACCGACCGACGCCATCGTCAAAATGACCAAGACAACAATTTGCGGAACAGATCTGCATATTCTTAAAGGGGATGTCGCGACCTGCCAGCCCGGCCGTATCCTGGGGCACGAAGGTGTTGGAATTATCCAGGAAGTTGGCACGGCCGTAACGTCGTTCAAGTCAGGTGATCGCGTGCTTATTTCGTGCGTCAGCGCGTGCGGACGGTGTAGCTATTGCCGTCGTCAAATGTATTCCCACTGCACGACTGGTGGGTGGATCCTTGGCAACACCATTGATGGGACGCAGGCCGAGTTTGTTCGAATTCCACATGCAGACTCAAGCCTCTACCCAATCCCCGCCGGAGGCGACGAGGAAGCCCTGGTGATGTTGAGCGATATCCTCCCGACTGGTTTCGAATGCGGAGTCCTCAACGGCAAAGTCAAGCCAGGCGACATTGTCGCGATCATCGGCGCGGGGCCCATTGGTTTGGCCGCATTGCTGACGGCGCAATTCTTTTCTCCCGCAGAAATCATTGTGGTTGATCTCGACAACAACCGACTAGACGTCGCCAAAAAATTTGGCGCCAAGTACGTATTGAACAGCGGTGACAGCGGCACAGTCGCGGCCATTATGAAGCTGACCGGCGGCAGGGGTGTCGATACTGCGATCGAGGCGGTCGGCATCGCCCCAACTTTTGCCATGTGCCAAGAGATCATCGCCCCCGGCGGGACCATCGCCAACATCGGCGTGCACGGTGCCAAGGTCGATCTGCATCTGGAAATGCTATGGGACCGCAATATCTCGATCACGACCCGACTTGTCGACACCGTCAGCACACCGATGCTGCTTGAGGTGCTGCGGGCAAAAAAGATTGACGCGCATCGCCTGATCACGCACCGGTTCAAACTCGACCAAATCTTTGAAGCCTATGAAACATTCGGAAATGCTTCAAAGACGAAGGCATTGAAGGTGATTGTTGAGATGTGATTGCGCAGGCACCGGCAGTGGAGGCGCGTGTTGGTTACTCCAACCGTTGACGTGTTTTGTCAGGAATAAGCTGAATATTTCGGTCAAAGCGCGTCGCAGCGACGCGCCGTAGCCGCGCAAGACGTCTAATGAGCAGATGATGGCAATGCTGTTTTCCTGTTCAGCCACAAGCCCAATGCGGTGGCCAGAAATAGGAACGCCGACAGCAGTACCAGGCCTGGCCTATAGCTGCCGGTTGCATCCTTCAGATAGCCCATGAGCTGCGGGCCAATATAGCTTCCAAAACTTGCGATGCAGTTGATCAGCGCGATGCCAGCCGCCGCCGCAGGGCCGTTTAATGTGCGCGTGGCCATGGTCCAAAACACCGGCGGCACGATATAGATAAGAACAACGGTCAAGCCGATCAGCACAACCATATATCTGGGGTCGCTGACCCAGGCACTAAGTGCAAACCCTATCGCGGCCAGAAGCATAGGCAAACAGACATGCCATTTCAGCTCGCCCGTCGTCTCGGCATGGCGCGACCACGGCATGATAGCAAAAACGGCCACGATATAAGGCATGGTCGTCAACAGACCGACCTGGACATTGTTTAACCCGCCCAGGCTTTTAATAATCAGCGGCAACCAGAAACCGAACGAACCCGATGCGGCCAGCGCGCCCGCATACATCACCCCTAACAGCAAAACGTGTGGATTGGTCAATCCGTGGCGCAACTCCGACACCTTGGCGCCGCCTCGCGCGGCGTACTCGGCCTCAAGGGTGGTCACAAGCCAATGGCGTTCTTCGTCCGTAAGCCACTTGGCATCTCTTGGCCGGTCGGTCAGGTAGAAGAAAACCGCAACGCCGACGATCGACGAGGCCACACCCTCTAGAATAAACATCCACTGCCAACCCCGCAGACCCAACCAGTCCAAACTTAGGATCGCCGTGGAAATGGGCGCGCCGACAATAAACGCCAGCGGCAGCGCAATGAAAAAGCCGCTCATGATTCGGGCGCGTTGCTTGGTGGGAATCCATTGCGAAAAATAAAACACAATACCGGGCAGCAGCCCTGCTTCCGCCACGCCCAGCACAAAACGCAGCGCTGACAACGAGTATGGACCTTGGGCGAGCGCCATGGCGGCGGAGACCATCCCCCAACTGATCATGATGCGCGTAATCCAAAGCCGCGCACCCACACGCTCCAGCATGATATTGCTGGGCACTTCAAACAGAATGTATCCGAGCGAGAAAATGCCCGCCGCCGCGCCATAAGCTGTCGCGCTCAGTTGCAAATCGGCGTTCATGGTTAAGGCTGCAAAGCCGATATTCACGCGGTCAAGATAGGCCAGCAAATAAAGCAGCCCGGCAAACGGAACCAGCCGCCACATCACCTTGCGAACGGTGCGCTGGGCGAGCTCGGTGTCTTCACTCTCAGCAAGGCTGCTCAAGGGATATGCTCCGCGTCTTGGGCGCCGGAGCACCGCAGTTGTGTCGTGAATAGCTATGCATAATTGCAGCAGCCACGCGAGTTCAAAAGATGGAGGTATTTTGAATCAGCGGAAAATTATGCCCAGGCCGGTCGGCCTCAATTTAATCAGATCAATGAGTTAGCGGCCAATGAGACAAATCGGGTTCCCGCTGTTTATGGAAGTATTCGGGGCGTTTGTCGCACCATTGCCCAATTTGCCGTCAACCTAAGGGGCAAGGACTTCTGTAATAAATGCATCAATCTCCGGATCACGCACGGAAACCGGAATCTCGTGACCATAATCCGAGAAAACATGTGCCGTCGCTCTCCCGCCTTGAGACTTAATGCGCTCAGCCAACAATATAGCCTGATCAGGATCGGTCCGATCATCCTTCGCTCCGTTTAAGATGAGCGCTGCCGCCTTGATGCTTTCATTAAAGTTCAGCGCAGAGCGAGCCCGAAGCGCCTGGGCGCTGCCATCGGTTTCACTAAACAGAGCGTATTTGACCAGCAGTGTCTGAAGTGACGTTGGCTGTTTCAAAAATTCAGTAAAATCGTAAAGGCCGGAAATCAGCACCATGCCAGCAATCGTGGGGTCTTGCGTCGCAATTAACGCCGCCGTTACTGCCCCGAGACTAATTCCTTGGATCAGAATTTTGTCACCTTTGGCTAGGCCGTCCTGTTTTAGTTTAGCGATCACAGCCGAGACTGCGTGCTGTGTGTTTGGGCCAGCAAAGTCCCTAGGCCCGTCCGAATTTCCAAACCCCGGCAAGGAAACAGAAACTGCGAGGTAGCCGCGAGCTGCAAATTTATCCAATACACCCCATTGGAC
>CANJSF010000006.1 GCA_947476925.1 Rhodospirillaceae bacterium
ATGGTGCGCGGTACAGGGATCGAACCTGTGGCCCCTACCATGTCAAGGTAGTGCTCTACCGCTGAGCTAACCGCGCCCACAAATCCCGGCCCCTTGTGGGGGCGGGGCGGTAAGAGCGGGTTGTTTAGCCACTTGCCCGCGCCTTGGCAAGCCTCGCCCATCCGCCGGGCAGACGCCCAAAAAGACGCGATTTGTCATGATCAGTTGTGGTTGCGGCTGGCCCGTTCCAGGCTACTATCCGCCCCCCTGGGGACGTTCAACACTGGCCATGCCGATTCAACACCGCGATACGGAACTTGAGAATGCGCTGGGCAAGGCCATCGAGATCGCCGAGCCCGCTGCATTGCGCCTGCCGTTGGTGTTTGCCTCGCCCCATTCGGGCTGCAGTTACCCAGCGCATTTTATCGGCGCCTCGCCGCTCGACTTAGGGGCGCTTCGCAAATCAGAAGATTGCTATGTCGATGAGTTGTTCGGCGATGCGCCCGAACTGGGTGCGCCGCTGATCCGCGCTTTGTTGCCGCGCGCGTACCTCGATGTGAACCGCGAGCCCTACGAACTGGACCCCGAGATGTTCGATGGGCCCCTGCCCGCTTTTGTGAACAGCTCGTCGGCACGCGTGGCAGCAGGCTTGGGCACGGTGGCGCGTATTGTGGCGACCCGGCGAGAGATTTACCGCAACAAGCTATCGTTTACCGATGTCGAACAACGCCTGGCCGAATTCTACCGGCCCTACCATCGCGCCGTGCGCATGATGATTAACCGCACGCTTGATAAATTTGGCTACTGCGTGTTGGTCGATTGCCATTCCATGCCGTCATCGGGCTTGCCGCTGGATGCCGACAGCGCCCCGCAGCGTGTGGACGTTGTGCTAGGTGATCGCACCGGGTTGTCGTGCCACCCGCTGATCATTGACACGACGGATGATGCGCTGCGCAAACTTGGGTACCGCGTGCTGCGCAATAACCCTTACGCCGGTGGGTTCACAACACAACATTACGGCGACCCGGCCAACGGGGTGCATGCCCTGCAAATCGAGATCAACCGGGCGCTGTATGTGGACGAGGCTACCCTGATGCGCCGGGCAGCCTTTGGCAAACTGCGGTCCGATTTGCGCAGCGTGATCGAGGCGCTGGCAAGGGCGGTGGACAAATCGGAAAAAGCCCTGAAATACCAGCGCATGAGTGCCGAATAAGGCCTACAATCGTTGGGTGATTTTTCTTGTGCGCCATTCGCCCTAGAGTATAGTTTTACATCAATTAGGCTTTATTAACCCCTAGGCTCCAAAACTTAGGCTGGGTACTTGTTAAGTATCGCTATGAGCCGTTAGAAGGCACGTATGATCGAAATTGGGGCGATCACCCTATATCGCGAGAAATCAACCGTTCATCGGTTTTCGTCGGGCTCCGGCGATCAAAACGGTGAGCCGGCGTTGATGATTCGCTCGAACCGTGTCGTGATTCCCATCAAGACGCGGGTCGAAAATATTACGGCTGTGGTGCGCGGCCAAAATGTGCCCAGTACGCTGCGCATGACCGCGTTGGTGATCGACGAATTTCGCCGCGACGAAGGCCCCTGCTGCACGACGCTGCCGCGCACGATTGGGAAGCCTTTTGGGCACGCAAAGTTTCAAACTATGAAAGCGACTACAACCCCGACAATTGGGTGTCGCTGCACATGGGCGGGGAAAGCGTTTTTACCACGCGCGAAGGCAAAGACGTGATGGACGTGATTGAGTCCATCGCGGGTTCGGCCGAAGTCACCGAAGACATTGTCTTGCAAGCCTCGAACCGCATTTTAGGCAAAAGCGACGAACTGGTGGTGGAGCATGACATGCAAACCGCCTTTGTGTTCCAGCCGTTCTCGTCCTATCACCGCGCAGCTATTTTGCAGCGACGCGACCGTAAAGCCGGTTCGTTTGCCATATCGGTGTATCACCCCACGCCGCAAAAGCCGGTGCGGCTGAGCCATTTCATTTCTTTTTGCGCCGATATGATGGAAACACTGACGTTGAAATCGTTCCTTGATCGCGTACAGGAACTGATTGCGACAAACAAAATCAGTCAGGCAGGCATCACGCCGTCGCAAGTGCAGGCCACGCGCAATCGTCGTCGTGAATTGATTGAGGCCCTCGAGAATTTCGAGAAGGCCAACAAAGTGGTGTACCGGCCCGAACGGCCAAAGTTTGTTTAAGGTCTTACGCCAGCCACTTTGGTAAAAATACGCGTAACGCCAACAACAACAAGGCACTGGCTTGTGTCGCCACGCGCAGTTGCATCAACTTGTTGGAATACTTGCGATTAAAATCGCCACCGATGGCCATGCCGGCCACGCCCGTCAGCAACACGGCCACGACTGAGAATAACGCAATGCCCACGAGGACATTCAAGATTGTAACCACCATCGGTCGCCTCACATCGTTGCATCACTATCCTTACGCCCAATCCCAGGTTGGCTCAAGCGGCGGGTATGCTGATCCTGCATGCGGCCATTCATGATGCATGCTTGACTTGGCGCTGGCAGACTAAAACAATCAGCCATTGTTTCTTGGTAGTGAAGCGCGTTGCCATGGCTCGAGTTCTCGTTGTCGACGATAACACGCTGGTGCGAGAGTCCTTTGTGGAACTTCTCGCTCGACGGGGTTACGACGTCGCCTCAGCTGCCGACGGAGAACTTGCCATCACCATGATCCGCCGTGCGCCGTGCCAACTGGCGATTGTCGACGTGATGATGCCCACCATGGGCGGCCTTGAGTTCCGGCAAGAGCTGGCGACCATCGCGCCCAATGTCAAAATAATTTTTGTCACCGGCCAGCCCGACAAATTTGAGCAATTGGTCGAAGACGACCCCGACTACATTGACGGCACAATGAATATTTTGTTCAAGCCGGTTCACCCGGTCAAAATGCTGGCCGAAGTAGAGCGCTTGATCGGCGCCCCTTAGATGCAGCGAATATTCCCCGGAAGTGGTCTTCCACTTGGCGTGGAAAATGCAACCAGGCAAGAGTTCTAAATCGTGAAACTTTCGCCGCAGCCGCAGCGGCCTTTTTCGTTGGGGTTGGTGAACACAAACCCGCTTTCCATTTTATCTTCGCGGTAGTCAAGCTCGCTGCCCAGCAAGTACATCACGGCGGTGGGATCGATAAACAACTTCACGCCATCTTGCTCGAGCACATCTTCAAATTTTCGTTGCTCTTCGGCGTATTCGACAACGTACGACAGGCCTGAACATCCACGTGCCTTCACGCCCACGCGCAAGCCCAGCACCGGTTTGGTAGCCTTGTTCATCAGCTCACGAACGCGATCAGTGGCGCGCGCCGTCATGGTGATTGGCGCTGGCGGCTTGGCGCGCAAGGGGCGCGGGCTTGGGACAGTTTCGGTTGCCGTCATATCGGTCATCGTTCAGTCCTTTCTGGCGTTGGGCCGAAGCCTAGGCCATTGCGTCAAATATAGGGTTAAAACATGTCCAGTGCCACTCGGGCGACTTCCGACATGTTGGCCTGCGTCCAGGGCGGGTCCCACGTAATGGTCACGCCCACCTCGCCAACGCCTTGCACAGCGGCCACTTTGTCGGCCACTTCTTTAGGCAGTGTTCCAGCAACGGGGCACGCCGGGGCTGTGAGAGTCATCAGGACGTCGACATTGCCGGTGTCTTGCACCTTCAAGTCATAAATGAGCCCCAGGTCATAAATATTCACCGGGATTTCGGGGTCAAATACCGTACGCATCGCCTCGACAATGCTGTCCTCGCTGGCAACCTTGGTGCCGGGCGGCAACGGCGCGCCCGAGATAATTTTTTCACCTTCAGCCGGCGGCTCACCCTCGCTCGCGGGCATGTCATACGGAGGCATCATCGCGTTTAACCCTTACACTTTCTCTGTGGTCGCATCAGCTTGACCATCCAGGCACGACAACAACGTATGCCAGGGTAAGGTCGCGCATTTCACACGCACCGGAAATTGCTTCACGCCGCCGAGCGACGCAAGCTTTTCAATCTCGTCATTTAACGTGGCGGGCAGCATGGCTTTGGCCGCCGCCACATCTATCTTTCCCGTGCATAATTGTTGAACAGCGTTGAACACTTGGCGCCCAGTAGCCACGGGCAAGTTTTTCAATGCTTCAGTCATCATTGAGGCCGAGGCAATGGAGATGGCACACCCCTTACCCTCGGCGGCCACGTCCTCGAACACACCTGCGGCATTAACCCGCGCCGTAACAGTAATGCGATCACCACACAGTGGGTTATTGCCCTTGGCTGTGCAGCTCGCGTGTTCGACCAGCCGCGCATTCCGCGGGTTTTTGCCGTGATCAAGAATCAATTCCTGATACAGCGCTTTCAAGTCATCGGCTTCAACTTGCGCGAGGGCCGTCATTGCAGCACCTCGCGCGCTTTGTGCAAGGCTACAATAAGCGCATCAACTTCGCCGCGGGTATTATAAATGCCAAACGAAGCACGCGCCGTGGCCGTAACTCCCAACACATCCATCAACGGTTGCGCGCAATGATGCCCCGCCCGAACACATACGCCCGAGCGGTCAAGAACCGTCGCCAAATCATGCGGATGCGCCCCGTCCATGGTGAACGACTGCACCGATGCTTTGTTTTGCGCGGTACCAACGAGTTTTACCCCCGGCACTTTGGGCAACTCGGCCATAGCGTAGTGCAATAAGTCGCGTTCGTGCGCTGCGGCAGCCGTACGATCGATCCCATTTAAATAGTCAATCGCCGCACCCAAACCGATGGCCGGAACGATTGGCGGTGTGCCCGCCTCGAACTTCGCCGGCGCCTCGGCCCAGGTGCTTTTTTCGAACGTGACGATAGCGATCATCTCGCCACCACCTTGATAGGGCGGCATGGCTGCAAGCAATTCCGCACGCGCCCACAACACGCCAATTGCATTGGGGCCATAAAGCTTGTGGCCCGAGAAGGCGTAAAAATCGCAGCCCAGCGCTTGCACATCGACCTGCTCGTGGACAATGCCTTGGCAACCATCGACCAGCAACTTCGCGCCGACTTTGTGAGAAAGCTGGGCGATCAGCTCGATGGGCAACACAGTCCCCAGCACGTTCGACACATGCGCCACAGCGACAATTCTAGTTTTGGCGCAGATGACATCGGCAAAGCGATCGACACTGACGCTGCCATCGGCATTGATCGGGACAACTTTGATCACCGCGCCGGTTTGCTCGGCTATGAGTTGCCAGGGCACAATGTTGGAATGATGCTCGAGCGCCGTCAGCACAATTTCGTCGCCAGGCTTCAGCACCATCCGGCCGTAGCTCGCTGCAACCAAATTGATGGCGTCGGTGGCACCTTTGGTGAACACGATCTCAGAGTCGGATGTGGCGTTAATAAAGGCACGCACTTTTTCGCGCGCGGCTTCGTAGTTCGTGGTGGCTTTCTCGCTCAGCCAGTATGCCCCACGGTGAACATTGGCGTACTCACACTCAAACGCCTGCGTCATGGCATCTAGAACAGCGCGCGGCTTTTGTGCAGACGCGGCGCTATCCAAAAATACCAGCGGCTTGCCATGAACCTGGCGCGACAGAATGGGGAAATCCATGCGGATCTCGGCCACATCAAATGCGCGGATAGGCAATGTGCGGGCTAACGCGCTCATGCGGTCCTGCGCTTCAACCATGATTGCACCACATTGCTAAAGGCCGCGCGCACGGTTTCATCGGTGATGGTCACAATCGCATCTTCCAAAAACCCAGCGACCAACAACGCGCGCGCCGCATCACGATCAATGCCGCGCGCCATAAGGTAAAATAAATGGTTTGGGTCTAGTTCGCCTGTCGCCGCGCCATGAGCGCACTGAACATCGTCGGCGAATATCTCCAGCTCCGGCTTGCAGTCAACGGCGGGGCCTTTGGACAAGAACAACGCCTTGTGAAGCTGACGCGCGTCGGTCTTTTGGGCGTCTTTAGCGACATGAATGCGCCCCTGGAACACAGCATGCGATGCGCCGTCGACGACGCCCTTCACAAGTTGCGACGATGTCCCATGGGGCACAGCGTGATCAATGACGGTGGTCAAATCGTGGTGCTGTTTGCCATTCAGCGCATAAAGCCCGTTGATGCGGCAATCGGCCTCTTCGCCGTTGATGGACACATTCACTTCTTGGCGTACTTTGCCGCCGCCGAGGCCCAGATGGAAAGCATCGAGCGAGCTATGCGCAGCCAATGAAACCGAAGCGGCCGCTAAATGAAATGCATCGTTGTCATCGGCCACCATCACGTAACGCTTCAAGCTCGCGTTTTGGGCGACGCTGATCTCGGTGACAGGGTTGGCCAGGTAACTTTGGCCCGGAAGGCCCACATGCGTTTCGATCACGGTCAGACGCGCGCCGGCTGCAAGCGAAATGAGATGCCGCGGATGAAAGGCAACAGGATCGGATCCCGCAGCGCCTATAGAAATAATATGCAACGTGGTTCCGGGGAAATCTTTGTCCGCCAAAATCACAACGCCATCAGCCATATAAGCGGTGTTGAGGGCGGCCAACGGAAGCGAGCCGCTGGCGGCGAGGCCACCTAAAATGGGTTTCAGCGTCTGTGGTTCGCGGGCCAGCAAATACTTGAGACTGGCAATTCGTAATCCCGCCGGGTCGGCAATCACATCCGACAACGCTTCGCTGAGCACGCCGTTCACAAGCACGATGCGGCGAGCGCCCGCAATGCGCGGCACTCCCAACGGAATATCGCGCACGTCGATGTCCTGGGCGCAAGCGGCTGGCCCAAACGGAACCTTCGCCAAATCCCCAAGGCCCGTGAATTTCCAGGTTTCAATTTTCGGGCCGGGTAAGCCCGATGCGTTCAAGATGCCGCGAGCCGTTTGACGCAAGCCATCCACCCACGCCTGCGTCGCACCGGGCAACGCACCGAGCTTAGCGGCGTAAGCCTCGCGAAACGGATGATCAAGAAGGCCGGTGGCGCGCATGGGCGTAATTTATGCCGCCGTCGAATATTTGGCATAGCCTTCGGCCTCAAGCTCGTGGGCCAATTCTTTGCCGCCGCTTTTGACAATTCGCCCACCCGCCATCACGTGAACATGATCGGGGACAATGTAATTCAACAAACGCTGGTAGTGCGTGATGACCAAAAATGCCCGGCTGGGGTCACGCAAGGCATTAACGCCATCCGACACGACCTTCAGAGCGTCGATATCGAGCCCAGAGTCGGTTTCGTCCAGAACCGCAAAGCGCGGCTCGAGCAACGTCATTTGCAGTACTTCGGCGCGCTTCTTTTCGCCGCCCGAGAAACCCACATTCAGCGGGCGTTTAATCATATCATCGGGGATGCCGAGCGCCTTGTTCTTTGCTTTGACAAGCTTCAGAAATTCCATCGCATCAATTTCAGGTTTACCTTGGTCGCGGCGCTTAGCGTTGATCGCCGTTTTCAAAAATGCCGACGTCGAGACGCCTGGAATCTCTACCGGGTATTGAAACGCCAAAAACACTCCGGCGCGTGCACGCGCATCGGGTTCCATGGCCAGCAAATCTTGGCCATCGAATGTCACTGAGCCTTGCGTGATCTGGTACCCATCACGGCCGGCAATAATATTGGACAGCGTGCTTTTGCCCGTGCCGTTGGGGCCCATAATGGCGTGCACCTCGCCCGCGTTGATGGAAAGAGAAATTCCTTTCAGAATTTCTTTTCCCTGAACCGAGACGTGAAGGTTATTGATTTCAATAAGAGCCATTTGAATTATCCCACGCTGCCTTCAAGGCTGACGCCGACCAGCTTTTGTGCCTCAACCGCAAACTCCATGGGCAGCGTTTGTAAGACTTCTTTGCAGAATCCATTGACGATCAGCGATACAGCCTCTTCCTGCGTCATGCCGCGCTGCATGCAATAAAACAGCTGATCTTCGCTAATTTTTGAGGTGGTGGCTTCGTGCTCGGTTTGCGCCGTTGGGTTGCGGTTCTCGATATAAGGAACGGTATGCGCGCCGCAGGTTTGACCGATCAGTAAACTATCACACTGCGTGTAATTGCGCGCACCATCGGCCTTACCCTGGATGCGCACCAAACCGCGATAAGTATTTGACGACTTGCCCGCCGAAATCCCCTTCGAGATTATTTTCGAGCGCGTGTTTTTGCCGATATGAATCATCTTGGTGCCGGTGTCGGCCTGCTGATGGTTGTTGGTAATCGCCACCGAGTAAAACTCGCCCACCGAACCGTCGCCCTGCAAAATGCAACTGGGGTATTTCCACGTAATGGCCGAGCCGGTTTCCACCTGCGTCCACATAATCTTCGAGTTCTTGCCCCTGCACGCGCCACGTTTGGTGACAAAATTATATATGCCACCCTTGCCGTTTTTGTCGCCGGGGTACCAATTTTGCACCGTGGAGTATTTGATTTCCGCATCGTCGAGTGCGATGAGTTCCACCACTGCGGCATGCAGTTGATTTTCGTCGCGCTGCGGCGCGGTGCATCCTTCGAGGTAGCTGACGTACGAACCTTCGTCGGCAATAATCAGCGTGCGCTCAAACTGCCCGGTATTCTTTTCGTTGATCCGGAAATACGTCGACAGTTCCATGGGGCAACGCAGCCCCTTGGGGATGTAGACAAACGAGCCATCGGTAAACACCGCACTGTTGAGCGTGGCAAAAAAGTTATCGGCCACCGGCACGACCGAGCCCAAATACTTCTGCACCAGTTCGGGATGCTTTTGCACCGCTTCAGAGATGGGGCAGAAAATCACGCCCAGCTCGTTGAGCTTTTTCTTATAGGTTGTGGCCACCGACACGCTGTCAAACACCGCATCGACCGCAACGCCCGACATAATTTGCTGTTCGAGCAAGGGAATGCCGAGCTTTTTGTAAGTCGCCAGCAACTCTGGGTCGACCTCGTCCAAGCTTTTGAGGTTGGCTTTTTGTTTTGGCGCTGCGTAGTAGTAGGCGTCTTGATAATCGATCTTGGGAAAATGCAGCTTGGCCCACGAGGGTTCCTCGTCGGCCTGCGTTAGCCAATAGCGAAACGCCTTCAGTCGCCAATCGAGCATCCAGGCGGGCTCGTTTTTCTTGGCTGAAATGAAACGAACAATGTCTTCGCTCAGACCTTTGGGCGCACGATCGCTCTCGATATCCGTCACAAAGCCATACTTGTAGGCTTCGATATCACGAACCGTTGCTGCCGTTTGTGAAGTGGCTGCCATCGTGACTTAGGTCCCCACGGCCGCAGGATCTCGCACCAGCTTCACTGCGGGTGGAGTCATACCAAATGAGGAGATATCGGAAATCATTTCGGCCAGCGTCACTTCCGCAAGCGCGGCACGCACGGCGGTGTTCACACGATTCCATTTACCCTGCACCAAACAATTGCGTTCCATTCCACAGGTTTCGTCGGATGTATCGGCGCATGCCGTTAAAGCAATGGGCCCCTCGACGGCTTGAATGACGTCAGCCACGGTGATGTCGTTTTGCGAACGCCCAAGGGCGTAGCCACCCGTCGCGCCACGTTGCGATGCCACCAAACCGGCCTTGTTTAAGCTCTTCATCAACTTGGCAACAGTTGGCAGCGGAATGCCGGTATGGTCCGAGACCTGGTGCGCCGAACGCCGCCCATCGGCGCACGCAATGTCGATCAAGACGACCATCGCGTAATCTGTTAATTTATTGACCTTGAACATTTATTGGCTCCAAGAGGCCGCGCCGCCCCGAGGTGGGAATTAATCAGACCAAATTGGTCTGCATTATTCTATGTCATAAGCCTGCTGCGGGGCGCTTTCAAGCCTCGAGTTACCAAATTGAGTGATTCTACCGCCCATGCCAAACCGCCTTATCCTGCTGACAGATAACGCTTTTTCCGAAGATCTGCGCGCCCGGCTCGTAGCGCCAAACGCAGGCCTGAATATCGATATCGCCGGATCCCAGGCCGAACTCGCGGCGGCGCTGTCGCAATCGAGTTCCCCAACCCGGCTGATGGCCTTTGGCAGCGACGTGATTGTACCGCCCGAAGTGCTGAATTCGCTTCCGGGGCCCGCCTATAACTTTCATCCGGGGCCGCCGGAATACCGCGGGCTCTTTCCATCGGTTTTTGCGCTGTATGACAATGCCGCGAACTTTGGAGTGACCTGTCACGAGATGACCGCGACGGTCGATAGTGGCGCCATCGTTGCCGTGCAGCGCTTTGCCATCCCAGCGAATGCCAATCGCGGGGTTTTAGATGCCCTCACCTATCGCGCGATGCTCGACCTTGTTGAGAAATGCGCGCCCACTTTGTGCGACACAACAAAACCTTTGGCGCATATTGCGGAAACTTGGGCGGGCCCGATCCGCAGGCGCAGCGATTTCAATGCGCTGTGTCAGCTGCCACCCAACGTGACTGAAACTGAGTTTCAGCGCCGCTACCGCGCCATCGGTGAAGGCCCGCATCATGCTCTTTCATTCGAAATGTTCGGCCAGCGTTTCAAACTCGACAACCGACGCGAGGGCCCTGTGGTTCGTGGCGGCCGCGAAATCAGTTAAGGCTGCAAGCAGTTTCTCAAATTTTTGGTCAAGCCGCGCATCAAGTTGAAATAAAGCTCGGGCCCCGCCGGCAACGTGGAGGCTTCGGGATCGAGCGTGCCGGTTTTAGCCGTGGTGCCGTCAATCAATGTTTGAACAAGCTTAGGTTCAAATTGCGGCTCAGCAAACACACATGCCGCTTGCAGCGATTGTATTTTGTCTTTGATCGCACCAACGCGCTTTGCACCGGGCATGCGGTCGGGGCTAACGGTAATTGATCCCGCGCCATTCAAGCCATAGTGCGTTTCGAAATACTGATAGCCATCGTGAAAAACGATGAAGGGTCGCTTTACAACCGGTGCCAAGCTCTGTTTGAGTTCGACATCTAATGTCTCAATTCTTGCCGTCAACGACTTTGCATTCTTGGCGTAGTTTATTGAATTGGCAGAATCGACCTCTGACAGCGCCGCAGAAATAGCACTCACCATCGCTATGGCATTGGCGGGATCGAGCCAAATATGACCATCAATTTCTTGATGATCCTCGTGCTGATGCTCTTCATGGTCGTCGGCGTGCTCATCCCACACGCCGCCTTCGCGGCCTTTCAACAATCGCAAACCTGTCGCATCTATCAACGGGACGACACGCGCGCGTCCAGCCAAAGCGTGAATCGGCTTTTCCAGAAATGCTTCCAATCCCTCGCCCACCCAGAACACAACTTCCGCATTGTTCAGCGCTTTGGCGTCTGACGGCTTCATCGAAAATGTGTGCAATGATTGTCCGCCACCGACAATGATGCTGGGCTTGGCAATGCCTTCCATTACGCCCTCGACCAACGATGCAATCGGCTTGATCGAGGCCACCACCTTGGGCGCAGCGGCGGCCGGCAAAGGCACCACGGCAAGAGCCGCCAAAGCCAGAAAAAGTATCGGTGGTCGTAGGCCTGTCATAAATGTTATGTTATAACATCTATTCCGGCGATACAATCGCCCTGCCCATGAGATTTTTTATGCCGCGCGCTTCTGCCGTCAGTGCTGACTTTCCCCAACGCGGCCACGACCACAGCGCATGCGGATCACATGCGTTATTGGAAGCCGAGGCCGTGTGCCGTTCACGTCAGGTGAAACTCACCGACCTGCGTCGCAAGGTGCTGGAAACCATCTGGGAAGATCACGCACCCATGGGTGCATACGATATCTTGGCCAAACTCAATGCCGAGGGCGAGCGCAATGCGCCCATGGCAGTGTACCGCGCACTCGATTTTCTGATTGAGAATGGTTTGGTGCATCGCTTGTCTAGCTTAAATGCATACATTGGCTGCCGCCATCCAGGCCGCAGTCACAGCGGACAGTTTTTGATTTGCAGTCAGTGCAATATCGTTGCTGAAATTACCAGCGAGGCAGTCAGCAAGACCGTGGCGCGTGCGGCAACTTCGCGCGGCTTCAAACCCTCGGGCGAGATTGTTGAAGTCATGGGGCTGTGCCCCCACTGCCGGGGAAACTAAGCATGACCGCCTTGGTCGAACTTCATAATGTGGGTTTGGTGCGCAGCGGCAAGCGCATTCTCGACCGCGTTGATTTAACGGTTGGCGAACGAGAGATCGTCACACTCATAGGCCCCAATGGCGCAGGCAAATCATCGTTGGTGAAGGTAGCGCTGGGCCTCGACCGGGCCGACCAAGGTAAAGTCAGACGGCGCAGCGATTTGCGTATCGGTTATTTGCCGCAGCGCTTTCATTTGGATTCCGCACTGCCCATGTCGGTGCGCCGTTTAATGACACTGACGGTTGAGACCACCGAAGACAAACTATTGGCAGCACTCGATGAATGGGGCGTTGGACGGCTGATCGACGCCAGTATTCACGTTTTATCCGGTGGCGAAATGCAACGTGTGATGCTGGCGCGCGCGATGCTGCGGGCACCGAATTTGTTGGTGCTCGACGAGCCGACGCAAAACCTCGACATCAATGGCGCAGTCGAGTGCTACCAAATCATTCAACGCATCCGGGACCGAACAGGCTGCGGCGTTTTGCTCGTGTCGCACGATCTCAATATCGTCATGGCGGCAACCACGCGCGTCTATTGCCTCAATGGCCACGTGTGTTGCTCAGGTCACCCCGATGCCGTCAGTCGTGACCCCGAATTCCTGCGGTTGTTCGGGCCTTCGGGGGCCAGCACGCTGGCCCTGTATGCGCATCATCACGATCACGACCATGCGCCCGACGGCCATGTAGTGAATGACCATCACGATCACGATCACAAGCATGACCACGTTCACGACCATAAACATGGCCCGCACTGATGGATGACTTCATTCTCCGCGCTTTGGTAGCGGGTTGTGGCATTGCCTTGCTCGCCGGCCCCCTCGGGTGCTTTGTGGTGTGGCGGCGGATGGCCTATTTTGGCGACACGCTCTCGCACGCTGCTTTGCTGGGCGTGGCGGCTGGCTTCGCGTTGGGCGTATCACCGATTATCGGCGTCATGATCACCTGCATTGCCGTTGGGGCATTGTTGCTGGGCTTTCAATCACAGTCGCGCGTGCCCACCGACACGCTGCTTGGCATTCTGTCGCATGCGGCACTTTCATTTGGTCTGATCGCAATTGGCTTTATGGACACGGTGCGCGTGGATCTGATGGGCTATTTGTTCGGTGATATTCTAGCTGTTACTGCCACAGACATCGCCTGGATCTACGGTGGTGCCGTCGGCGTGCTGGCGGTATTGGCCATGATCTGGCGGCCGCTGATCGCCCTGACCGTTCATGCCGACTTGGCCATGGCCGAGGGCATTGCGGCCAATCGTTTCAAAGTTATCTTCATGCTGCTGATTGCTGTGACCGTCGCCCTCGCCATGAAAATTGTCGGTGTTCTGCTCATCTCGGCATTGCTGATTATCCCCACTGCCGCCGCGCGACGCTTTGCTAAGGGGCCGGAAGCCATGGCGCTGATCACCGTTGTGCTGGGCATGATAGCGGTCGGTGCCGGCCTATTTTACTCCATTCAATGGGATCTGCCATCTGGACCGGCCATTGTTGCTGCGGCAACCTTTGTGTTTGTTCTGTCGTTACTGAGTGGCGCCGGCAGCACTCAACCCCGTCAAAGCTAATGATCGCGCTCGCATGAACACCACGACGCCCACCCCAGCCAAACTTGTTCCCAGGCGCGTTGTGGGGGTGGTGCTGGATATCCATGCCGATCTTGAGGCTTTGATTCGCGAGGCCGCCTGGATTGCGCGCGAACGTGGTGGTGATATGCGGCTGTTTTTGCGCCAGCCCATTGGAGTGGCTTTATGGCTGCATGGCCTGCCCGATATCGTGCGGGTTGAAAGTTTAGCCGCTCGTTGGAAAGCCGACATTGCCTGGTGGCGCGACGAAGCTGAACTGGTTGCCGGTTTGGCGCAGTCTGCACAAGGTGCCATCACCGACATCATTTTGGGCCCGCGTCGCAAATGGCCGTGGGAAAGCGGCTTATCGGGCACAACAACGACGACCATCGAAACCGCCGCACGCTCTATTGGTGCACACATCACTCAAGAGCTGGGGCGGCGGCGTCATTACGCGCAAATTTGGAAAGACTTTGAATGGCGGCTCGATCAACGCCGTCCATGGTTCCACGACTACGTTCTCAGCGCCTTTGCCGTAAGTATTGCTGCACTCGCCGCTAAGTGGATTGGGTCAACCATTCCCTCGGCCAACCTCTCGGTGCTATTTTTAGCCGCCGTCGTTTACAGCGCCAGCGCATACGGACTATCGGCGGGGCTGTTCACATCGGCTTTCAGCTTGGCGGTTGTTGAATTCTTTTTTATTGAGCCGCGATACTCGTTCGACAACAAATCGCTGTCTGTTGAAAATCTACTATTACTGCTGATGTTTGTGGTGGTCGCCTCGATCACCAGCAACCTGGCCGCACGTTTGCGTAGCCAGGCACACAAAGCCGAGCGCCAAGCCATCGAAGCTCGGGCGCTGTTTCAGCTCACGCGCGATATTGCGGTGGCGGTCGATACAAATGGCATTTTCCACGCTATCGTACGCCAAAGCGAATACCTGTTTGAATGCGACGCAATTTTGCTTGCGCCTTTCAAATTGTCCGACGCCATCGACAGCGCGCGCACGCGCGGCCCGAGCCTGCAGGTCGCATTCCCCACAAACGCGCACCTGAGCCAAGCTGAGATTGAATTGGCGCGCGCAACTTTTACCGACGGCACATTCCCGGCACGCGCTGATGCCAGTGCCGGACCTGACTTCTACTTCCCGCTCGTGAGTTCTGACTTTCCTGTGGCCGTTTTGGTGTTGAAAAACATCTCGCCTGAGCGATCCCGCAGCGAAGCCTTTCGCAGGCTTGTGGAATCGCTTTGCCGCATTGCCGCGATTGCCGTCGAACGTACGCTGCGCAAGCACGAGTTGGAAAATACGCGCGTCTTGGCGCAAACCGAAAAGCTGCGTTCGGCGCTGCTGTCCTCGATCTCGCACGACTTCGGCACGCCCTTGGCCTCGATCATTGGCTCGGCCACCAGCTTACTGTCCTATGGCGTCAACTATCCCGCCGACGTCACGAACGAGTTGCTGACAACCATCATGGAAGAAGCCGAGCGGCTCAATCGCTTTGTCAAAAACGTTCTACAAATGAATAAGCTGGAATCGGGCGTGCTGGTGCCGCGCATGCAGTGGGCCGATGCCAGCGACTTGGTGAGTACCGCGCTCGATGCCTCGCACCGCCGCCTGCAGAACCATGAAATTTATGTCGATGTGGCTGATAAATTGCCATTGGTGCATGCTGATTTTATTTTGATGGAAAATGTGCTGATCAATTTGCTTGAGAACGCCGTCAAGTACGCGCCAATGGATACCAACATCCAAATTACCGTTCGAACCATGGGCAACGATGTGACCATTGATGTCTCAGACCAGGGCCGGGGCATTCCGGCAGATGAATTGGGGGCGGTGTTCGACAAATTCTACCGCACCAAAAAGCGCGACAGCACTGTTCCGGGCACCGGGCTGGGATTGGCGATATGCAAAGGGATTGTCGAAGCGCACGACGGCACGATTGAGGCGTTGAGCGAAGGCCTGGGCCACGGCACCACCATTCGCATTCGCCTGCCTATCAAAGAACCGGGTGATGCCGAGATGGCAGAAATCTAAGGGTCGATTTAAAATCAGCACATGCCCGATTCCCCCCGCATCCTCATTGTCGATGACGAGCCGCAAATTCGCCGCTTCTTGCGCGCGAGCCTGCAGGCCCATGACTACACTGTGATTGAAGCCGACACCGGCAAAGAAGGTGTGCGCCAAGCCACGCTACAAAAACCCGAGTTGGTGATTCTGGATCTTGGATTGCCCGACACCGATGGTCTGGACGTTATTAAATTGCTGCGCGAGTGGAGCAAGGTGCCGATCATCGTGCTTTCCGTGCGCTCCGACGAAGCCGATAAAATCGAGGCGCTGGATCGTGGCGCCAACGACTACGTTACCAAGCCTTTCAGCATGGGTGAGCTACTGGCCCGTATGCGGGCGTGCTTGCGCCAAAAAGCGACGGACACGGCGGAAGCTGGAACAATTATTACGGCCGGCGACATTACGATTGATCTGGTCAAGCGGCTGGTGACCGTGGGCGGCAAGGCTGTGCGCCTATCGCGCAAAGAATACGATATGTTACGCATTCTCGCCTCGCACCCAGGGAAGGTCATTACCCACCAGCAGCTTTTGCAGGAAGTGTGGGGCCAGGGGTACGTTGAGGAAACGCAATACTTGCGTGTGTATGTAGGCCAGTTGCGACAAAAACTAGAGCAAGACCCCGCGAGCCCACGCCACCTCTTGACCGAACCAGGCGTCGGGTATCGACTGCAGTCATCGTAGAGATACTTTCAAGACTGATCGGCCGGGGGGCGTCGTGAAAATCAAACTGATTATCGGGCTCGGCATCATCGCCGCATTGGCCGGAGTTTTCTACGCGTCGAACCGCGTTTATTGGGACCGCTTTATTGCTGTGTCTGGAAAAGGCGGCAGCGGCGATGTCGACGTCTATGCGCCGCTCGAAGCGGTTGAAGGTGCGCACCTTGAGTACATCGACACAGCGCCCAGCGCTGAGCACACCATCCCCGACGCCGTGTTGGAACAAGCGCGCGCCTATGCCGGGCAAAATCGCAGCAGCAGTTTGCTGATTTGGCACAAAGGCAAATTGCAACTGTCATCGTACTGGGGCGGACGACGCGACACGCCGGTGAATTCGCGCAGCCTGCACAAAATGTTGGGCGGATTGCTTATTGGCGCGGCGATCAAAGACGGCTTTATCAAATCGCTGGATGATTCTGTTGCCGACTACATCCCCGAATGGCGCGGCACACCCAAAGCCAAAACCACCGTTCGCAATGTCTTGCAAATGTCGAGTGGGTTGATGTGGTTTCGCGGTGGCGGCGCTTATAGCTTAGCGTCGCGACGCTACCTCGACCCGAACTGGGATGATTTGATTATCAACAAAGTCCCGCAGGAGTACGAGCCCGGCTCCGCCTACGACTATAGCGACATCACCGCCGACCTCATGCCGCTGATCATCGAGGGCGCGACCAAAAAACGCTACGCCGAATATTTGGCACAAGCCATTCTCAAACCCATCGGCGCGGCAGGCGGCGAAATTTGGGTGAACCGACCGGGAGGGCGGCCCCACGGCGGCTGTTGCTTGATGTTGCCGCCGGAAACCTGGCTGCGCGTTGGGTTGATGGTGCTCAATGGCGGCAAAGCGGGCGAGACGCAAATTTTGCCGGATTGGTGGACGACCGAGATGCGCAAGCCCTCGCCCAACAATCCCAACTTTGGGCTGATGGTTTGGCTGGGCCAACCCTACACGCAACGACGGCTTTATCATCGCCCCAACTCGCCTAACAACGCGAGCCCTCGTCCCGGCGCTTTTCATTCCGAGCCTTACATCGCCGAGGATTTGTTTTTGTTTGACGGTATGAACGGTCAAATTGTTTACATCATTCCGTCGCAAGAGTTGGTGATTGTACGAACCGGCTTGCGGCCACCGCCGGGCCAGCCTGAATGGGACAATGCCAAATTGCCCAACATGGTATTGCGCGGGCTGGGCTTGGGCGCCCCTGTTGAACAGAAAAAGTTTATTGCCGCAAAAACCGTCGAGCCGCCAACGTGGTCCGAGCGCATTGCCGGTGAACAACGCTTTTGGTCGCGCTGGTTCACCATTCAAAATCAAACGCCTGTCACCTTGGCGAACTGGATCGAACCGCGCGCGACAGTCAAAGGCAGCAATGGCCCCGAGGTGCCCACCGCAAGCGAAGCTGAAAGGTCGATTGCGCCCGAAGCAATTTCAAACGCGGCGACCTACGCCGAGAAAATGACATCGCGATCGTTGATTGTGGCGCGTAACGGCAAAATCGAGCACGAGCAATACTGGAACGGCGCTGGGCCCGACAGCGTTTCTGAAACCTACTCCATGGCGAAGTCGGTGTTGGGTTTAGCGGTTGGCTTGGCGATTGCCGACGGTCACATTTCGTCGGTGGACGATTCAGTTTCAAATTACATCCCCCAATGGCGCGGCACGGCGAAGGAAACCATCACCATCCGCCAACTGCTGCAAATGGCATCGGGCGTGACGCACTACCGGTTTAACTATGCCTTCACTCAAAGCCCCTGGGCCGAAGGTTTGCGCACATTCCTTGGGCCCGACATTGAAGACCGCGTGCTCAATGCTGAAATTGATCGCGTGCCCGGCGCCGAGTTCAATTACAACAGCGCCAACACGCAAATTTTGCTGGCGGTCGTGGAACACGCCACGGGTAAAAAATACGCCGACTTTGTGTCGGAAAAACTGTGGCAGCCCCTTGGCGCGCATGATGCCACACTGTGGCTCGACAAACCGAACGGCACCGCCAAGGCGTTCTCGTATTTCCAAGCCCGCCCTCGCGACTGGCTGAAGCTTGGATTGCTGATCGCCAACAAGGGCCAGTACGACGGTCGACAAATTGTGCCCGCAAGTTGGATTGCCGCGATGACCACGCCATCGGTGCGGAATCCCAACTACGGCTTTCAGATATGGCTGGGATCGCCCCCCATGACCGACAAAGGCGGGCGACGCGTTTATAATCGCAGCACGCCTGCTGCCGCCAAGCACTCCGAGGCCTACATCGCAAACGACGTGGTGTTCTTCGACGGCGGCGGGGGGCATCGTGTTTATGTTGTGCCGTCTAAGCAGCTGGTGATCGTTCGCACCGGCGCAGTCAATCGACCCGACTGGGACGACGCCGCTTTACCCAATGCGATTTTGCGCGGTGTTAAGTAGGCCTAGGTTCGATGGCGCGCGAAGGCCGGTATGCAGGATTAACCACGCTTGCATAGTGGTTGTGAGGTGGATAGCCTTCATCACCGCATTACAGACGGTGTGCCGTCTAGGAGCCAATCATGTCTGAGACGCATCCTTTCAATACTGTTGCCATTGTTTTGGGCGGGCTCAGCCTCGTGGGCATTGTCGCCAACGGCTTGTTGGTGCTGAGTAACCAGAAATCTGAAGCCGAGGTGCAGGGCCGCCAGCAGTTCCTGACCCAAACCGCCCAGATCAATCAGGTGAGCAACGCACTGGTGCAAACATTGGGTGCTGCGGCAGTCAATGGTAAGGACAGTGAAATCCAAGCGTTGCTGACCGAGTTTGGAATTACTGTGACGGCTAATCCGTCGGTTCCGGCTCAGGCCGCGCCCGCAGCAAAAACACCTTAACTGAGACGGTGCGCACATGAACGACACCACGTCACCTCAGCCAGCATCAACCCTCAGCATCGCTGTGCTGATCCTCAGCCTAGCGTTTTTTGTGATGACGGCGTTTCAGACATTCATGCTCGTCGCTGCGCGCGGCAACCTGGCAACCGTTCGCGCCAACCAAGAGCAACCTATCCAAGAAGCCAACAAGATACGGCAGCGTGCTGAAGCTTTGGCCGGGCGCATCGCGCAATTAGCGGACGGCGGCAATGCCAATGCGAAAGCCATAGTCGAGAATTTCCGTCGCCAGGGCGTGGATATCAAACCACCCGCCAAGTAGCGATTTTCTCAACGCGCCGACACAACGATACAAACCTTTACATCACGCGCAGGCTACTGCCCCCACAAAGAAAAAGCCCCGCCGCATTTCTGCGACGGGGCCAAGTTACCACTGGCGGCTGTTGGGGGGATGGGAGACGCCGGACCAGTGGATTCCTAAAACTCTGAACTCAATATGCGTAGGCCTCGTGGCCGTGGCCCAAACCCAGTTGCGCCTTCAGGTGGGCCCGGCCGCGCGACAGGCGCGACTTCAAGGTTCCCACAGGCTCGCCGCAAACTTTCGACAAGGCTTGCTGCGGCGCGTCGTGGATGCCCAACACGACGATGGCTTGTTGCTCGGCATGTGACAGCGACTTCATCGCGCGCAGTGTTTCGTTGAGGAACACGCGATCGGCCTGCCGAGGCATTTCCACGTGCCAGCCGTCGTAATGAGTTTGGGCAACACAGCGACGGTCGACTGCTTCACGGCGCTTCTTGCTGATGAACAAGTTGCGCATCAATGTGAACAGCCACGATTTCAAACTTGTGCCATCCTGGAACAGTGAGCGCTTGTTCAACGCACGCTCTACGCAGTCTTGCACTAAGTCATGCGCGTCATCTTCGTTGCGCGTCAGCGAGCGTGCAAATCTGTTCAGGTCAGGCAGTAGGTCGGTCAGGTCGCCTTGAAACGCACTCATTGCTCTCTCTCCTTTGCCGTGGCCGCCTTCTGGCGACCGGTGTCTCTGGAGGAAAGAATGGGGCGAAGGGCCGTAAAGGGGCGATGTTGAAAACCCTTGGCCGTATAAAGAACATATAAAGGAAAAAGTATTGGCTTGGGCCTGCCCACAACTTGGGAATTTTTCGCAGGGAGAACGTGCCAATAAGCTATTGATTTATAAATATAAAATGGCTTGAAATCCGACCGTGCGTTCTGCCCGGTCAGGCGGCCGCATAAAGACCAGATAAGCGCCTTAACGCCGGTAGGTATTCAGCGGGCCGACGGCCAAGCCACCAAGTCCGGCTACAGCAAAGAACAAGGCCAGCCAGTCGATAAGCATCCGGATGGTGGCATCACCGGCCGGATTGCCCGCGTAAAGATCGAGCAATACAGCGACAATAATGGCCACGTAGCCAAAGTATTTAGCGTTATGCATGGCGGTCCCCACCGCTGTTTCCCATAAGCGCTCAAATAACGCGCGATCAAAACGGGCGGTTGCAAATCGAAACTATTTTTCGCCGATTCAGAAAGATTAACGCGGGGCCGCAGGGTATGGGTAAATGGTACGTGTCAGCTCAATGTCATCGCGCTTTAATGGGAAACTCACATTGCCCATGACACCAGGATCATTCTTGATGCGCGCGGCAAGAAGTTGATAGGGGGCTCTGCCCTTCTCCACCCAATTCTCCAACGCTGAGATCAAATCCATGCGCGACGGGCCCGGACCACCGGCGCAGTGATCAACGCCGGGCAACATAAACAGCCGAAAAAAATCAGCTGTTGTCTTGCGCCCACCCATGACGCGCTCGACCAGTTCATAATAATCCACCACACCCAGCGGGGGCACTGATGTATCGCGCCAGCCCTGATACGCAATCAGCTTCCCACCGCGCGCTTTGAATGCGCGCAAGTCTGGGTCGGCAGCATTGTTGAGATGGCGGTTGTAACCCATGCGCGGCGGGTCGCGGTCGAAGTCGAAATCTTCCGGTCGCCAATTGGGGCCGGGATCTTCGGCAAAAGCGAGATAGCGAAAAAAGTCGCCGCCAAAGTAATAGTAGCCCGGCTTCTCACCATTCGCGCCAATGAACACCGGAACCCATGCTGGTTCTGACCCGGGCATCGGCGTTGCCGTGTACAATTGCAGCCCAGCATTATTGACTGCGCCTGAGTATATTTTGCGCACTGCGCCAACTTCAGCGCTGGTCAAGCACTGCGCGCTGTCCTGACCGGGCTTGCACGACAGCTCAGCAGCATCAAACATACATTTGCGCGGATCATCGATCAGCCCATCGGTGCGGCCATCAATGGCGTCGCACTTTTTCATTACGGCTGCGGCAATCATTGGCACCTTATCAGCGCTCATGATCGGGTTGCCCTGTTTGTCCAGGTTGGCCAGCGCGCTCCAAATCAAATGCAATCCGCCGCCCGTCGACACACCCGCCGGCGCACCAACAATAATGCCGTCGAAGTCGGCGGGAAATCGTTGCGCGGAAATGAGCCCTTGCCGCCCACCGGTTGAGCATCCCTGATAATAATTGCGCGTGGCTGCTTTTCCGTAGGCCGCGCCAATGACGGCCTTGCCTGCTTGGGCAGCGGCATGTGTGGCGCGGAAATAAAAGTCGATCTCGCCTTGCGGATTGTTGTAGGCCCACTTCGCATCTGTCGGCGTGCTTTTGTGACCAAGATCTGTATGCATGCAAGCGTAGCCGCGTGACAGCGCGTCCATGCACTGCTCCATTTGCATCAACGAGCCGCAATAGCCACCGCAGCCCTGGAACATCATTTTGCCGTTCCAGTTGCTGTGCGGCAGGCGCAACTCAAGGCCAACGCGGCCCGCAACGTAGCCTTCGACTTTGCAATAGGCCGGATCGTTGCCAGCCTGGGCGATATCGGCCGCACTGATTAGTTGCGTCGGCGCGTCGGCAACACCTGCAAAATTTTGCGTCAGTAGCGCGCGACATTGAGCCGTTTCGGCAGCCTGAAGCGACGCGCTGAACAAGGATGCAAATAGGATGATTAAGATACGCATGTCACGTCCCCCAATATCCCATTCCAGGCCTAGCAAAGGTCGCGGTCAAGGGCTTTGGCCGTCATGCGGGCATGGAATGGCAGTTCCCTGCCCCCCGTCGACGTGTTGAGTTAGAACCACGCCACAACAGCAGAGGGATGCAGCGCCATGAAAGCTTATGAAGTCGGCACGCAAAAAGGCATCGAAAGTTTGCGGCAGGCAGACCGTCCCGAACCCTCGGCAGGCCCAGGCCAAGTCGTGGTGCGCATAAAGGCTAATTCCATCAATTACCGCGACGTGATGGTGCTGAATGGCTGGTACGGCCCCACCAAACCTGAAACGCTTGTCCCGCTCAGCGATGGGGCTGGCGAAGTGATAGTGGTTGGCGATGGCGTCACGCGCGTGAAAGCTGGCGACCGGGTGGCCATCGGCTTCTTTTCGCGATGGGTCGATGGGCCCTGGGGACCGCAATATTTTGGCAGCGACTTAGGCGGCGGTGCCGACGGCACCTTGGCCGAAATGGGTGTATTTCCTGCCGATGCGCTGGTGAAACTCCCCGACGCGTGGTCATTCGAAGATGGAGCGTGCTTGCCGTGCGCGGGCGTAACGGCGTGGAACGCCATTGTTGAAGCCGGCAAAGCCAAAGCGGGTGACACTGTATTGCTGATTGGTACGGGCGGCGTGTCGATCTTCGGCGTGCAAATCGCCAAGGCGTTGAATTTGAAAGCTGTGATCACGTCATCGAGCGATGACAAACTGGCCCGCGCCCTCAAACTCGGCGCGACTGCAGGTGTGAATTACAAAACCAATGCCGATTGGCCCAAAGCTGTTGTGGAAGCAACTGCCGGCAAGGGGGCCAATGTGGTTGTAGAAACCGCAGGCCCCGGCAATCTTGAAAAATCGTTTGCCGCTGCCGCCTTTAACGGAACCATCGGCCTCATCGGCGGGTTCGAGCAAGCCAAGGGTGCCATCAACACCATGGGTTTAGTCGGCAAGAACTTAAACCTACGTGGCATTACGGTAGGTAGCCGCAAGATGATGGAAGATCTGCTGGCGACCATGGTGAATAGCAACCAAAAACCGGTGATCGACAAGGTGGTCGATTTCAAAGACGCGGGCGAGGCTTATAGGCACATGCTCGGCCAAACCCACCTGGGTAAGATTGTAATCAAACAATAGGCGAACCAGGCTGAACTCGTCATTGCCCGGTTTATCCGGGCAATCCATGATGCGGTTTGTTGTGGTCATGGAGCACCGAGATGAAAGTTTGGGAACTGGGCGAGCAAAAAGGCATCGCCTCGCTGCGTATGGTCGATCGGCCCGAGCCCAAGCCCGGCCCCGGCCAAGCCCTAATCGCGGTGAAAGCCAGCGCACTCAATCGGCGCGACATTGCCATTACCGAAGGTAAATATCTGGGCTCGCGCCCGGCCGCGCGCATTCCTTTATCTGATGGCGCAGGCGATGTGATCGCAGTTGGCGATGGCGTGACCAACATTAAAGTAGGCGAACGGGTGACAGCCGCGCACTTCTCGCCCTGGATCGAAGGCGAATTCGACCCCAGCTTCTTTGGTGCCGATATCGGCAGCACGATTGACGGCTGGCTCGGAGAAAAAATCCTGGTGCCCGCCGCATGCTTGCTGCCGGTGCCGGCCTCAATGAGTTACGAGCAAGCGGCCTGCTTATCGGTGGCTGCCGTCACGGCATGGTCGGTGATCGAGCCGTTTGGCAAAATCAAAGCAGGCGATACGGTGCTGGCGTTAGGTACCGGTGGCGTTTCGATCTTTGCCTTGCAAATTGCCAAAATGAATGGCGCACGCTTTGCGATTACGTCGTCGCAAGACGATAAGCTGGAACGCTGCAAAAAACTCGGCGCCGATATTACTGTGAATTACAAAACCACGCCTGATTGGGAGAAGGCCATTCTGGCCGCCACGGGCAATCGTGGCGTTGATATTGTGGTGGAGACCGGTGGGTTGGCGACGCTCAGCCAATCGCTTGCATCGTGCGCACCCAACGCCCGCATTGGTTTGGTTGGTGGCCTGGGTGGTCGCGCTGACGCTGCACCCAACACAGGGCCGTTGTTGTTGAAGAACCTGACATTAAAGGGGATCACCTCGGGCAGCCGGCGCATGTTCGCAGACCTACTGAAAGCGATGGATGCCACCGGCACCAAACCTGTGATCGATAAAACTTTCAAATTTTCCGAGGCGAACAAAGCCTATCAGTACATGGTGGACAGCGAGTTCATCGGTAAGATTGTGATCAAGCATAGCTAAAGGTTGGGAATTACAATGAAAGTTTGGGAAGTCGGCACGCAAACAGGCATTGCATCGCTGCGAAGCACAACGCGCAACGATCCCGAAACGCTTGCGGGCCATGCGGTGATCAAAGTACACGCCAGCGCGCTCAATCATCGCGACCTCATGATCACCGAGAAAAAGTACGGTGGCCCGAAACCCGAAAACCGCATTCCCTTGTCCGACGGCGCAGGCGAAGTGATCGCGATCGGCGAAGGTGTGAGTAACGTCAAAATTGGCGACCGAGTGGTTGCCAACATGTTTGCCGGTTGGATCGACGGTCCGTGGGTGCCGGGCTTGTTCAGCGCCGACTACGGCAACACGCGCGATGGCTGGGCGGCAGAGCGAATTTCTGCGCCCGCAACGTCACTCGTTAAGATCCCCGATTATCTGTCGTGGGAAGAAGCCGCCACTCTGCCTTCTGCTGGCGTTACAGCGTGGAATAACTTGCATGTGTTGGGCCACATGAAAGCTGGCGACGTGGTGTTGGTACTTGGCACAGGCGGCGTATCGATCATGGGCTTACAACTGGCCAAGGCCGGTGGTGGCCGCGTGATCGTCACCTCATCCAGCGACGACAAATTGGCCAAAGCGAAAAAGCTCGGTGCGGACATTGTGATCAACTACAAAAAGACGCCCGACTGGGAAAAGGAAGTGATGAGCGCCACAAATGGATATGGCGCCGACATTATTTTGGAAACCGTGGGCACCGGCTCGCTGACCAAATCGCTGCAAGCTGCAGCCTATGGTGCGCGCATCGGCCTGATTGGCGGACTTGATGCCAGCCAGCCGCCGCAAATTTTTCCGTTAGTGGCAAAGAATGCTCTGCTGGGCGGCATTACAGTCGGCAGTGTCAAAATGCTCAAAGACATGATGGCATGCGTTGCCACGGTGAAAATGAAACCCGTTGTGGACCGTGTGTTTGCTTTTGATGATATGCCCAAAGCCTGTACATATCTTGATGGCGCAGGGCACTTCGGCAAGGTCGTTATCAAACACGGTTAATGGATAACGCTTCCACGCGTTGCTTAATGATCCGCAACATATCAAGTCGGATGATGCCCGATGGAATGCGGATCACGAGCCAATACAAATTAAACCAGCGTTTGGTTTTGGCATCGCAGCACAGCACGCGTGTTTCGGTATCAACGCGACAGCGCCCATCGCCCAAGTCGGTGACGCAAAACCCCCAGGCCAGTTTGAACCCCGGCTGATCGTGGACGGCAAACTCATCGGCCGTCCATGTGCGTTTGGGTACGCCCGTCACGAGGCCACGAACTAAATCGCGTGGTGGCTCCCGAAGTAACGGAATGAAGTCTTGCACTGTCATGGAGCGCTCGGGCAGCGGGTTAATGAACAGCCGCGCCGGAATGCGCCACAGCGCCATGAACGTTTTGGCAATCGTCGAGTCCGACAGATCCACCGTTTCGACCGTCGCAAAGGTGGCGGCCAGCCCTGCCCGCACAGTAATGCAGTGGCGTTCGACAAACTGATAGCGGGGCAAGAGGCGGTCGAGAGCGGCGGTCATGGTCGAAAAAAGGCGTAAAATGTGAACCCCTTTATGGCCGGTTCGCCTTAATTTCTCCATGAATTTCATTAACTTATGCACTCGGGTGGGGCTACGACGTTACGCCAACCCTTGACGCCGGGCGCGTGATCGGACACGAACTCTGTCCGGCTTGGCGACGACCCTGGGCCGGTTGTGTGGATGGGAGATTTTTCTTGGTTTTGAGCCATTTTGAGCACCCTTCCCGCCGCCCTGTTGGGCGCGGCTGGGCCGCCCCCATTCATCGATCCATCTGGGCTGCGTTGGCTGCCAGCACCGCGTTGTGTGCGCCGCTGATTGCGCATGCTGGCCCGGTCACTGTTTCGACAGCAACCACCGCGCCTTTGCGAACGACTACGGGCGATGGCCAAGGCGCCGGCAACATTACAGTTGAGGCGGCCGGTACGATTACTGCTTCGACCAGCGCACTGGTCACAGTCGACAGCAGCAACGATGCCACCATCAACGGCACCTTGCGTAATGATGCGACGACCAATGCCACAGGTTTGCTGGTCAGCACGACGGCGGGCCAGACGATCACCGGCAATATCATCCAAGGCGGGCTGATCAATTTGCCTGGGCCGGATACGTCCATCACGACCGCCACCAACAATGCTGGCGTTCGCTTCTCAGGCGGCGGCACCTTCAAAGGCAATTTTACGGGTAACTCCGGCAGCCAAATCAGCATTGGCGGCCGCGAGTCCATCGGTATGTCCATCGACAGCGTGATCGATGGCGCTTTCGTTTCGGGTGCGGCGATTACCGCGCCTGGCGGCGGAGCCATCGGCATCCGCTCAACCCAAGCCGTCACCGGTAATTTCACCATCAGCGGCAACATCTCGACGGCCGGGCAAGATTCACTCGGAGCCTTAGTGGCTGGCTCAGTTGGCGGCACATTGACTTTGACGTCGGGCATATCGACCGGCGCGCAAGCGACCTTCGATTCCAATAGCCGCCGCGTTGAAGCTGTTACGGGCGGCCCGGCGTTGTGGATTGCGGGCAGCGTTGCGCAAGGCGTGCTGTTGGAGGGCAACCAATACACGAACGCTCAGGAATCGACGACAGCCGTGCCGTCGGGATTACCTACCGACTCAATCTTGGCAACCAGCGGTTCCAACTTAGGTGCCTTGCGCATCGGCCCGACGGCTCTGAGTGCGCCAGGGAATTTGACCATTGGCGTGCGCGCCGATGGCGAAAGCTTGACGATGCGCGGGCGCGTTCAGTCGGCCACCACCACTCTGGGAAAAGCCACAATGGCCATGGCCATTACGGGCACCAGCGCAACGCAAGCCACCGTCTTGCTCGGCGGAATTCGCAACCTTGGTGGCAATATCGACGCGGTCAGTGTTGATGCCACAGCGACCGGCCTCGAGATCGGCAGCTTTGCCACGGTGCCCTACTTTATCAATACGGGCTCCTTCAACATCGTGGCGAGTGACTCGACGGAAAACGTGCTTGGCTCGACGGCGGGAACGCTGGGTGGTTCTGCCATTGGCATTAGCGTCGCCAGCAGCAGCGTGCTCAACTCGTTCATTAACACTGGCATATTCGTAGTGGACTCGCGCGGGCGCTCATTCAACGCCACCGGCTTGGTCGATAACTCAGGGACGCTGAGTTACTTCGAAAACACAGGTACGTTTCAAACGGCCATCAAGTCCTATTCGACGGGTCGTACAATTGCCGCCGACCTCAGTCGCTCGACACGCAACATCGATTTCCGCAACAGCGGCGCGATGACGGGCGACGTCACCTTTGGCTCGGGCAACGACACGTTTCTCTCGACCGCTGGCACCGTCATAGGCAACTACAGTTTTGGAGCGGGCGACGATAACGTCACCATCCGCAACACTACCTTTACCGGCGGCATCGACTTAGGCGCGGGCAATCACAATGTCATCATCGACGGCGGTTCGAAGTTTAGCGGCGGCATTGCGCGTGGCGTTGGCACCACGACGCTAACGATCCAAAACTCAGCTGTCGCGGTCACAGCCGGACGACGCATTGATACGACCACCGGCAGCATCACCGGGACGTCGACGCTGGATATTTCGATCGACAATCAAAACGCCAGCCGCCCACTGATTGAAGCCGCGGGACGTTTGGTGATCGATTCATCAGTCAAACTGACGACGCGCCTTTCGGGCCTGGTCACCAACAGCTCGACCGTCACAGTCATCAGTGCTGGTGACTTGCAATTGGGCATCCCTGTTGCCCAATTGGCCTCGGCGTCGGCGTCTTATATTTACGGCTTCCAGTACCGCGTCGCCCCCACCAATAAGAACCAAGTGTTACTCGACATCACGCGACGCACGGCGACGCAATTGGGCTTGGCGTCGAATATGGGCGCGGTCTACGAAACCTCGCTGACCGCCTTGGCAGCCGACAATGAGCTGTTCTCGGCCATTGCCCAGACCGGTACCAAAGCTGCGTTTGAAGGTGCGATTCAACAATTGATGCCCGATTCTAGCGATGCATCGCTGTACTCGGCGTTGCGGACTCAAAACCTGGCTTATGGGGTGATCCGAAATCGGCTGGCGGGCATTCCACGCACCGCAGGCCCAGGCGCTGGGACCGACTATTCGTCTTTCTGGGTGCAACAATTGGGCTCGGTGGGCAAGCGCGACCCCGATGCACAGCATACAGGTTACAAGACGTATTCGGTGGGGATCGCGACTGGCTTTGATACCCAATTCACGCCGGCCTTAAAGGGCGGCATGAGCATATCGCAAGTCTGGAGCTTGCCTGACGAAACAGGCACAGCAGATCGGCCGACGCGTATTTCAGGAACGCAAGTTGACTTTTATGGCCGCCACCAAAGTGGTGCAGCTTATACGCAGGCTATTTTTGGCGGCGCCTACGACACCTACCGTAGCGAACGACGCGTGGTGGTTGACGCCATCTCGCGCTCGCCCTTGGGCAATTGGAAGGGCTACCACATGGGTGGTGCGCTCGACACCGGCACCATGATTCGACTGGATAACTTGCGCCTTACGCCTTACCTGCGAGGCTCGTACATCCGCATCCACGAAAACGGCTACGCTGAACGAAACGGCGGCAATGGCGTCAACCTTACGTACGACGCCCGCACCCAGGATTCGATGCGCGCCGGCGCCGGCCTTGTTGCACAACGCCGGTTCGTGATCTTCCAAGACGTCGGCATTGAGGCCGAACTTCGCGGCGATGTGGCGCGTGAACTATCGGCCGATCCTGCCAGTATTACCGCGCGCTTTACTGCCGGCGGGCCCAAGTTCACCAACCTCGGTCAAGTGCCCGATAAAAACGTCTTTGGTTTAGGCATGAGCCTGGGCGTGCGCGACATCTTTACGGCGTTCAGCGTCGACTATGACGCCGAGAAAAGCGGCGACTTTTTGGGGCACACCATCTCGGCCACGTTCAGATTCCGGTTCTGATTTAGCGGTCGTCCAAGTTACCGAGTTTTTGGTTCGAGACGGATGCCTCGATCTCGACGCGCCCCGCGTTCTCAAAACGCAGCGTGATTGGAATTTTTAGGTCGGGCTTGAGCACCTGGGTGAGGCCTTCCAGTTTCAATTGATACTCGCCAGGATGCAGCTTGATAGACTTGTGGCCGCCAATCTTCAGGAACGGCACCACCTTCGTCTTCATGTCATAACCTTCCATCCCCATGTGCTGCAGGGTGACACGATCGGCCCACGCCGAACTGGCCCCCAACAGTCGATCAGCTGTGTTGGTTAGATTGACGATTTCGAGATAAGCGGTGGTGCTTTTGGCCCCATCGACAGGTAAGCGCGCCCAGGCGTCGCGCGCTTCAATTTTGGCCACGGAGGACTGCGCCTGGGCCACAACCGGCGCCGCCAGCACCAACGCCAGAACCATAATCCAGGCTTTCATTGTTAAGCCCTTTCTTGAAGCCTTCGGGTTAGGCCATTATGGCCCCAGAGGATGACGATGAAAAGGAGCACGCCATGAAGCCCGATACACCGCTGGCCCGCTTACCGCGCGCAAATTTGCCCACCCACATGCAACCGAGCTGGGATGGGATGATGAAAATGCATGGAGACACAACATTTATTGAGGTGTTTGGCCAAGCGCCGCACATCTACGACTGGTACCTCAACGACTTCTACAAAAAGGTGTTCTATGGCGGCCGCATCCCCCTTCAAGTAGTGGAGCTCGTGCGGCTGCGCTTGGCCAACATTCATGGCTGCGCGTTCTGTAACCGCTCTGACACTGTGGCGGCCCTCAAGGCAGGCATTAGCCAAGCTCAGATCGATGCCCTGCCCGACTACGAGAACGGCCCCTTCAGTGCGCAGGAAAAAGCCGCGCTTGCACTAGCTGATGTCATGGTGCTGACAAACCCCAAGGGGCACATCACGCCGGCACTGTATGCCCGCACCAAGCAGCACTTCACCGATGGCGAATTGGTCGAGTTAGGGGTGATTATGGCCGTGCTGTGCGGGATGGCCAAGATGATCTTCGCTTACGACCTCGTGGAAAAAGAAGACACCTGCCCGTTCATCCCCGCAGCGGCGGAGTGATCGGAAGGGCCTGGGGTATTAAATACAAGCATGATGCCCAAGAACGAGAATCCATAAGCTAAACCCGTTCGTTTGATCGTCTCTAATACCGGATCGCCACCGCGAGATAGCCATTTGAATTATAAGTGAACGATCTACGACCTAGCACTGCGAGGACCGCGTGAATATTTTGCAAGCAACGCAAGCATACGAAAAATGGTTGAGGTCACGCGTAAAAGTGGTCGATGCTGATCTCGCGGAAAAACACCATAAGATGGAAGCGTCCTGCTTCAGCTTTATGCGCGCCACTTTTTATCGGTGGGTGCCAACTTGGGCAGAGACGTGCGCGGTGTTGGCCGGCGCACCAAAAGTGCTGGCGGTCGGCGACCTGCACGTCGAGAATTTCGGAACCTGGCGCGATGGCGAGGCCCGCCTGGTTTGGGGCATCAACGATTTTGATGAAGCTGCGCTAATGCCCTATACCATTGACTTGGTGCGCTTGGCGACCAGCGCGCTGCTAGCGCGCAAAGAACGTAAGCTGAGGTCGGCACCCGACAAAGCATGCGCGGCTATTTTGGAAGGGTATCAACAACAGATCGGCAACAGAGCTGAACCTTACGTGCTGGAGGAGCACCACTTGCCCTTGCGGGCTGCGGCGCTGTCGACGGAACGAGACCCTGCAAAGTATTGGCAAAAGCCCGATGAGCTTCAAACCGTTACAACGCCACCTGCCGTTCGCAAATTGTTGATGGCTCAAATGCCGAAGGGCGTTCAAAACACCCGCATCGTGCATCGCACCGCGGGGGCTGGCAGTCTTGGGCGACCACGTTTTGTGGCCCTGGCAACCTTGAATGGGTCACGCGTTGCCCGCGAAGCCAAAGCCATGATCCCGTCAGCTTATGGCTGGGCCACCGGCCGCGTATCTGATGACCTGTATTGTGAAAAAATCACGCACAACGCCATTCGAAGCCACGATCCATACATGTCGTTGGCCGGCACCTGGCTGATTCGCAGGCTTGGCCCGCGCTGTTCAGCTATCGATCTGAACATGCTGCCTGCGAAAAGTGATGAGCAGTATTTCTTGGAAGCGATGGGCTGCGAAACGGCAAACATCCACCTGGGAAGCGTTGGGGCTCGGCCGAAGATTCGCGCACACTTAGCACGATTGCCAAAGGGCTGGCTGCACCAAGCTGCAAAGGAGATGGCAGACGTGGTCATGAACGACTGGGCAGACTGGAAGAACGCATCACGCTGATTGAAATAAAGTCAGCCGTGACGTAAGCGGGCCGAGCATCTGCCCTCAGGCCGTCGCCTCACATTCTTCTCATCACCCGGCCAAAGTTCGAGTCGTGTGATAAATTATAGATAGCAGCATTTTCCTGTCGATATTGGCCGCGCCCGCGCCCCAAAGCCTGAGCAACCCTTCGCTTTTTCAAGCGTTTATCGGACACGCAGGGGGCTGCAGGCCGTTCAATGAAACATTAATCAATTCGCGCCTGAGTCTGTTAACTTCGCAACAAGCCGGGCTTGAGCCGGCTTATTTGGACGGATGGGACGTACAATCTAATGCTGGCGGCGGCTCCCACGATCGAGCGTATCGCGCTTAACCGCACCACGTTTGGCGCGCGCGATATCGATGTGGAATCGGTGCAACGCATTGGCTGGACGGCTTGGGTGAAAGACCAACTCAATCCGCCGGCGGGCGATGATCCAACGCTGGCCTCGTATTTGAGTGCTCAAAGGATGCACATCGAGTACCCCGCCTATGACAACTCTCCTTACTACAGCTGGCCTGCTGTAAACGAAGATCGGCCATTGCAATATCTGGCCATGTCCGCCACCCAGATCTGGGTCAAGTCGCATAAGGTCTACCCGGCGAACGATCATCGCGAACTTGCGCGCGGCTTTGACGAATTGTCCGCCGCCTTGGTGATCCGCAACACGCATAGCCGCTATCAATTGCGCGAGGTGATGACCGACTTCTGGCTTAATCACTTCAGCATCAGCAAGGCCAAGGATTACCACTTACAGAATATGCTGATTGCATTTGACCGCGACGTAATTCGCCCCAACGTGTTTGGCAACTTCCGCAAGATGCTGGAAGCCGTCGCCACGTCGGCGGCGATGCTGAAGTACCTCGACAACGCCGACAGCCAAGCCGACCAACCCAACGAGAACTATGCGCGCGAGCTGATGGAACTCCACACTTTGGGGCGTGGCGTCTATTTGGGTAAGCTAACGGGCAACACCGACTTGAGCGCCAAGGGATTTACCGACGATGACATCATTCAAGCCTCTCGCGCGTTCTCGGGTTGGACAATCGCCCAGAACCAATACAACCTTGAGAGTCACCGGGACACGGGCGAGTTCGTTTTCAACCCGGCACAACACAACGATACCGCAGGCCGGTGCCTTGGCTTCGATTTGGCAACTCTGAAAGGCCAAGGGCTCGCACAAGGCCGCAAGGTCCTCGATTTGGTCGCCCAACACCCAGCGACCGCAAATTTTGTGTGCACCAAGCTGTGCCGCCGCCTGTTCGGCGATGCGCCGCCAGCCGCCGTGATTGAGCGCGCAGTAACGGCATGGAAGATGTATGCGGACAGCCCTGTCCAACTGAAGCGAGTGATGTACGCCATTTTGATCGGCGGCCCCGAGATCGGCCAAGGCCCGTGCGAAAAGGTACGCCGCCCGCACGAGCGCATTGTGGCCTTGGCCCGTACCATCGACGGCCTTGTGCGGGCCGACCCGCTTTGGTCGTCACTGTTGCGAGGCGCCTCGGATGCGCCGTTCGGCTGGCTCACACCTGATGGGCGACCCGACACCAACGAATTCTGGCTAAGTGCGGCAATGAACATCGAGATCTGGAGTCAATTGCGCTACTTGGGTGGGAACTCGAATTACCTCTCGGCCGATATCGTTGCCCAAACGCCCGAGAACGCGCTGAAATCGCCCACTCTATTCGTCGAATACTGGGTGGGGCGCATGGTGGGATACACCTTGAGTGCTGGGGCTATGGCGGCGCTTGTTAGTGCGACAGCAAAAATCATGGGCGATCTCGTCAACAACCCAAGCTATCGAAACAATTACTTCCTTGGTGATATTGTTGCGATGATCGCAAGCACCCCTGAATTCGTGAACAGGTAAGCACGCGATGACCCTGACACGACGCAACATCATGGCACTGGCCGCAGGCGCGGGGCTGGTTCCCTTCGCGCCGGGTGTGCGAATCGCGAAGGCCGCGACGCCCAGCGCGGGCAACAATATTCTTGTTTTCATTTATTTGCGCGGCGGCATGGACGGCTTGGCGATGGTCGCACCGGCCGAAGACGGCATCTATCGTGACAATCGGCGCAACAGTGCCGTGCGCAGCTCCGGAGTGAATGCAGGTTTGCCCGTGGGTACGCTCGACGGAACGCCATTTTTCCTGCATCCCGCCGCACGGCAACTGAAGCTGATGTATGACAATAAGTCGCTGGCCATTGTTCACGCGGCGGGCGTGCCCACTACCAGCCGAAGCCATTTCGAGTCCCAGGCGTTAGTCGACTTAGGCATGGCGAGTAACGAACCAACGCCAGGGGCCGGATGGTTGACCCGTCATTTGCAAACGCGCCCGGGGGCCTTAGGCGATTTTTCCGCCACAACAGACTCAGCGACCGGAAGCTCCGCTTTGGTAGGAGCGGTCGGGCTCATCCCAACCGAGAGCCTTGAATACCTGCCCAACAGTATTGATGCGCAACGCGGCGCGCTGATTGCTGCGGTGAACGAGGGCAACTCCGCTTCGGCTCAAGCCGCGCGGCGAACTGTAAAATTACTCGACGTTATTCGCGACAAAACAGCAAAAGCGCCACCCGCGCCCACCGGCAATGGCAGCTACACCTTTGGCCCACTGTCACAATCGCTTAAGCCACTCGCACGCGTTTTGAAGCTCGATTTGGGCGTTGAAGTGGCTGTGGTTGATTATCCGGCCGTGTGGGACACGCACGAAAATATTTTGCAGTTCTTCACCAACGCGACCCGCGAATTTTCTGATTCGCTATTCGCCTTCACCGATGACTTGGGCGATTTGATGAGCCGCGTAACTATTGTTGCGATGACCGAGTTCGGTCGGCGCGTAGAGGAAAATTCTAACGGTGGTACCGACCACGGCGAGGCGTCGTGCATGTTGGCACTGGGCGCGGGTGTGAATGGTGGCAAGATCTACGGCCAGTGGCCAGGCCTGGCCGACACAAAGCTATCAGGCGGGGATCTTAAGGTGACCACCGATTATCGGCAGGTGCTGTCCGAATTGCTGGTCAAACGTATGGGGCAGACAAGTCTCGACCAAATCTTCCCGACCATCAAATACACGCCGCTCGGGCTGGCGCGCTAATCTTTACGCGGATTTTGCCAACAACCCATCAATCAGTTTGTTGAATTTGCGTTTGACCTCTTGGAGGTGCGCACCCGCGGCATTCCCATGGTCGCATGGCTTGCCAGGGCCTGGCGGCAGTTTTGCAATCTGCGTGGGGTCGCGTTTGTGATCAACATGCGTTGCAAGCGCGATGTAATGGACTTAGCCGACGGCAATCAACGGAGCCAGCCCGCAAGCGAACATCATGAGAATAAAGGAGTGCTCTTTAGTACAGAAAGGTTTTCGCCCTTGTGTGATCTTGCATTTCCTAGATGTCGATACTCACGGCATTAACAATACCAAACCGACGAGACCTGACACATGAACCCAATCCTGCTGATCATTGTACTGTTGCTGCTATTTGGCGGCGGCGGTGGATATTACGGATATAGCATGTACGGCGGCCCCGGCCTTGGCGGCGTTCTTGGCCTGATTCTGATGGTCACGCTTGTGGTCTGGCTTTTTGGCGGTTTGCGACGCAACACAAAGTGACGCTAAGCACGTCTTTTAGGCTTTGAGTAGAGCGCTTTTTGCGAAGAGTTCTTGCTCTGAAGTCAAATGACCTTTCCGGAGAATGCGATGCCTGATGACGCACCGCGACTTGATCGCGACCCGCCGCAGTTTGAACAAGCAATGAGGATCGTGCGCGAGCGGAAAACGACCGAACAGGTTCGCCAAGGCATCACGGGCCAAGGCGTGCGCTACGTTCTTGTGATCTCGCTATTGGGTAGCCTAATCGCCCTTGCCGTCGTTTATGCGTACTTCATCACATAGAAAGTTTTAGAAGGCCGCTCATTTGGTACGACCGCCGATGCGTGAGCAGAACGCAGCCGTTTAAACTCCCTCTGCCAACAACCCATCAATCAGCTTGTTGAATTCTTTTTTGAATTCTTGGTGATGCACGCCGGTGGCGGGGCCAGGGAAGCTTGTATGAATCTGCCGCACCGCGCCTTTGCGATCGATCACGATCATGGTGGGGTACACCAGCACGGCGTTGATCATGGGCAAAGTTTTGGATGCTGCTTCTTTGTCGTTGGTGCCGGCGATCAACATCGGGTAGTCGATGCCATAGCGCTTGGCAAAATTGCGGCAGGCTTGTGCGGCTTTGGCGAACTCCGGCGAGAACTCGTACTGCAGCGCCACACCCTCGACACCACGTGCACGGTTCTCGCGAATGAACGGAGCGATGTAGGCCGCTTCGTCATGACACGTGGGGCACCACGTGCCGCCGATAGTGATGATCGTCACCTTGCCTTTAAAGCGCGCGTCATCGAGCGTGACTGTTTTGCCATCTAAGTCAGGAAACGAAAATGCGAATTTATCGTAGCCCGGCTTCAGGTATGTCAGCTTCGTGGGGTCGGGCAACGCAGCGGTGGCATCGCGTTTGGCCGTCCAGTTGGCTTGCAAGTTGCCCACCATCATGAACGATTGGCCCTTCATGGTGCCGTCGGGCTGCACCGTACCGCGCCACAGCGAGCCGGTGCCGCCATCGAACGTGGACATATATAATTCATTGCCTCGCACCTCGCCCGCCAGCCAGCGCGTGTCGGCGTTGGTGTAAATCACCGCGCCATGAATTTCGGCGCCAGTTTGCGTGAACTCTCCAATGCCCGGCTTTGATGATCCATCGGGTGACGGCACGCTGATGGCCCAACGCCCGCCCAACTTGGCAAAATCTTTTGGCACGTCGGCGTTAAAGCGATGTGCTGCGCCTGCGCGACCCGTCAGCGGAATCTCCACCACGCCAGCAACGCGACTAAAGAATAACTTCGCAGAAACGCCGCCGTCGGCTGCCACTGTGGCTTCTAGCCGCGATCCGTAGGACGGAAACTCGGCGGTGAGCGTGTCGCCCTTCACGCGCGTGATTTCGGCTTGCATTTTTTCTGGGCCGTTTATGTAGGCGGCACTCCACGCCTCGCCCTTCTTTTCGAGCTTGAGGTTGATGGGCAAATCGCCCAGCGGCGTTGCCAAAGCTAGGCGATAGTCGCCCGGCTTGATGGTATCAGCGGCAATCGATGCGGAGCTGGCTGAGATCATGGCGATAAAACCCAATGCGGCGCGCAAGAACATGGCGATGCCCTTTCAGGATGGCTGAAGATCAAGCTTTGACCCTGCCTGTAAACGCAGGCAAGAGGACAACGAGAGTCAAATGCATCGATTTGTGCCGCGCCTAGCGTAATCTTCCTCAAAGTTGCCATACCATGAGATATTTCAACTACGTTGGACGCGCCAGACCACCGCCGCCAGCCAACCTGCCGCGATCCACCAGTATTGCCACACACCGAATGCTGTGAAGCCGACACTGAGAAACGAAACGATGAGCGCTGCTGCAATGGCTTGGCGGTGTGCAGGTGTGTCGAGCGGTTGGGCCCAGCGCCGCAAGGCCAGCGCAATGCACGAGACCGCTAGGCCAAATCCAACCACGCCAAGTTCCAATAAAATTTGGAAAGCGCTGTTGTGCGGGTGCAGCGGCAAATATTTGCGCTCGCCAAAATAAACCACGTCGCCGCCGGGCATGGCGCGCGAGGTATCCATTCCCCATCCCAGCCACGGGTGTTCTGCGATACGCTCACTCACAAACCGCCAGATCTCCACACGATGCTGCGCGGTGTCGGGCAGGTTTGCGTATATATCGGGCGTGCTGAAAAATGCGCGGTCGAGAAATGGAAACGCTAAAGGCCAGGCCAGCAGCACCGCTGGAATGAGCACGCTGAGCAGGCGCGGCATAGCGTTGGGCGCCATCAGCACGGCATAAAAAACCGCAATGCTGAGAAAGATGGCTACTTGCGCCGAGAGGCTGTCAAAGCCCAGCACCGTCAGTGCAAACACAAACGGCAGCACTTGGGCCGCGCGGCGATGCCCCGCCCCCTGCAATGCGGCGACCGCTAGCCACGTCAGCAGCACCAGGGCGCATAGGCCACGATTAATATTTTTGTCGATAAAGCGCGCGTAGTCGAGCCCCAGCGCCGCGTGCGCCCAACGGATAATGCCGCCACCAGGAATGACCTCGCTGATCAGCAGTGCCGTACACAAACACACCGCCATCGACAGCAGCAATGTCGCACGAGCAGGAATGGCAACGTGCCGCGTGCAAATCATCGCCGCAGCACCAATCAACATAAGTGCGTCAACCCGCAGCGCCGTGAGCAGCGACACCGCAGGCGTGATCGACCACACCGCACTCAACAATGGCCAAGCCAACGCCGCGAGAAAAATGGCCCATTCCGCGCGTGGACGGGCGGCAATGGCGCCACGCAACCGACCCAGCCCCAAATGGGCTACTAAAAGCCCCGCGACAATCAACAATGCCGGTGTCAGTGCCATGGCGCTGAACAGGCTGAGGATCGGCAACAGCGCGATCACGCCCAGCAGCGCGGCGGCCAGGGCGGCGGGTGGTGGCGAAGGTGGTGCCGCGTGCGTCAATATTGCGAGCCTTCTAAAAAATCACCAATCCTGGCTTGCGCCCGAACCGTAAACGGTGGAGTTTCGGGCGCCCGGGGGACAACGGCAAAATGACACTGACGCGAACATACCGCCAGCCATGAGTTGGGGGCAATTTCAAACCGATATTTGGCAGGTGGGCATAGTGCATGCGCCAATTGCGCAGTTCTTGGAACCTTCGCCCCGGCCGGTCACGTGGCTGCCCACGCAACGTGACTTTTGCTTTCTGGCCGATCCGTTTGGCGTGTGGCGGGATGACCATTTGCATGTGTTTGCCGAATTTTATGACTACCGCGACAAGCATGGCGTGATTCGACACTACACCTACGACCGAAACTTCACCCTGCGGGCTGAGGGCTTGGCCCTGAGCGCGCCGCACCACTTGTCATATCCATACTTAATCGAGGACGGCGGCGAGGTCTTCATGCTGCCCGAGGCTTTTCGTAGCGGCAAACTGACGCTGTACCGAGCCCGCGATTTTCCGCGCGGGTGGGAAAAAGTCTGTGATTTGTTGGATGTGCCAGCGATTGACGCCAGCGTGGTTAAGTCCGGCGATAATTGGTGGATGTTTTACGCCCTGCCTGGCCCCGACCAACGCGACTGTCGGCAATTGCACGCCGCCTGGGCGCCTAAATTGACCGGCCCCTGGACACCGCACCCCATGAATCCGCTCCGTGAGTTGCGGGAGTCGAGTAGGCCCGGCGGCACGCCGTTTGCCGTCGGTCAACACTTGTACTTGCCCGCGCAAGATTGCTCGCACACCTACGGTGGCGCCGTGCGCATGTTGCGCGTCGATGCGCTGACACCAACTACATGGGCGTGCACCCCTCAAAACCTTATCGAAGCTAAAAGTTTTTCTGAGACGCACATGGACGGCCTGCACACGGTGGCAGCCTGCGGCAATGTGACGCTGATCGATGTGAAGCGCTTTGATCGCTCGTCGCAGCGACGGCTTATTGATTGGCAACGCCGCTGGCGGCGGATGACAGGTCAGGCGCGCGCGCCGCGCTAACGCGCATCACCACGTTTTGCAACAGCGCCTCGACCGCAGGCGCAACGGCGGCAATGTCGTAGGCCATCACATCATAGGCGGCTTGGTTCGCCATGCGCTGCGCAAACTCGGGGTTTTCAATCACGACTTTTAATTTTGCGGCTAAGTCTTTGGCGTCGATGTCGCATAACAGGCCGTTGATCTTATCCTTGATTATGCTGACGGGCCCGGTGGTGCGTGTCGAGACCACCGCCACACCGGCTTTGTAAGCTTCCAGAATCACCAACCCGAATGACTCCCAGCGCGAGGGCACGCACAGCACGTCGATGGAATTGTGGAAATCAGATACCGAATCTACCCATCCCAACCACTGCAGATCGGGCCCCAGCGCACGCGCCGAGGCCATGCCCATCAGCGCCTGACGCTCGGGCCCATCGCCGCCAATACGCGCTGTCACACGCACGCCGGACTCTTTTAAAATCCGCAGCGCATCGATCAAGAGATCAAGCCCTTTCTCAGGCACCATCCGGCCCAAAAAGCCCACGACCGGCGGATCACGCCGCACGGCGTTTGTCGACGCGGTCAACTCGCCGGTGAGGAAATTGGGGACATACGCAAGCTTGGCGGGATCAACACCCGCCGCCGCTGCTTCATTGCGTAACGGCTCGCTGATACAGATGTTCAGGTCAGCGCGCGCGATGTGCTTCAGCCGGTGGCGATGAAGCACATTGACCAGCGGAATGTTGAGGCCCGCTAAACGGCGCGCAAACGACATCAGCATCAACGCGCGCTTGCCGTGCACTACGATCAGGTCGGGCTTGCGTTTGCGCAAAATGTAGGCCGCGCGCAAAATGGCAACGGGATCGCGCTCGAAGGCGTTGGGAAGCCGCGTGATCGTGGAATAGGCCGGCAAATAGCTGCGCACCAAAGCGCCGGGCGCCACGCACGACACCACCTCGTGGCCCAGGTGCCCCAACAACGTGGTGTAACCCGCGAAGGCCTTTTGAACCCCGCCAAGTCCACGGCTGAGCATAACGTTCAAAACGCGCACACCGTTCTCCCGTGGTTGGCTGCGTGGATTACGGTGCTAGCTGGAGCCCGATAGCTTGGCAAGCAGGGAATGGCCCCTGTCCTATCGGCCAAGTCCGGCGAGGCCCTTTTGAAAGCGCTCGAGTGTTTTCTTGACCATCATACGATGCAAAATGCCTGGAAAAAAGCGCTTGAGAAATATAAAGCGCCGCGTCCCGCGATCGAGCACGTTGATCTCGCGCTTCTTGGCCGCCACACCGTTCAGAATAATGCGCGCGCAATCAGCGGCACTCATTCCGGCCGACTGCGTTTCGTCCATTTTGCCCCAGGTACTGCCATCGCCTTTCAGCGCGTGAACTGACACATTGGATTGCACCCCGGCGATCACCAGCAGCGAGGCGCAAATATTGTAAGGAGAGCACTCCACCGCAAGCGTATCAAAGTAGCCATGCAGCGCGTGCTTAGCCGCGCTATAGGCACTGCGCATCGGCGTGCCAAACTTGCCTGCGACACTTGACGTCACAACAAAGTGCCCCGCCTTACGCTCGATCATGTGGGGCAGTAGCAATTTGGTGAGTGCGATGACCGAGAAATAGTCGAGTTCCATTATCGCGCGATCAACCACCAACGTTGTATCTTTCGCCAGCGCGCGCTGCGACACACCCGCGTTTTGCACCATGATGTCGACATGGCCATAGTGCGCCAGTACTGTTTTAACTGCGTTCTGCCGCCCCGCATCGTCAAGCATATCAAACGGCACCAGCAAAACATCAGGCGCGCCTTGGCATGCGGCTTTCACACGTTCAAGTTCGGCTAAGCGACGGGCCGAGAGCACCAGCTTTGCGCCCTCGCGCGCAAAGCCATAAGCCAACCCCTCGCCGATTCCCGACGACGCGCCGGTGATCCACACCACTTGGTCTTTGAAGCGCATGGCTACTTCTCTGTGAGGTCAGGAGCTTTCGGAAACAACGTATGCAGCGGGCCCAGCTTTGCGAGCTGCGGCCATTTTGCCATAACCGCGCCGACCACCACCAGCACAGCAACGCCGCCGCCAACCACGGCGGGCACTGCGCCCATCAACGCGGCCGAAGCACCGCTACGAAACGCGCCAAACTCGTTGGACATGCCGATGAAGATGTAATTGACCGACGAGACGCGACCACGCAACGGGTCGGGCGTGATCACCTGTTCCAGTGATGTGCGGACAACCACGCTAACGGAGTCAAATGCGCCGGTCAGGAACAAACACACCATCGACAGTGCAAAGTTTTCTGAAAGGCCAAAACCTATGGTGGCCAAGCCAAAGCCGAAAAACGCTGCCAGCATGACCGCGCCAGGTTTTTGCCAGGGCGGAATGCGCGCCTGAACCAGCGCCATGGTCAACGAGCCCAGCGCCGGTGCGGCACGCAGCCAGCCTAAGCCCGTGGGTCCAACATCGAGAACGTCCTTGGCAAACAGCGGCAGCAGCGCCACCACACCGCCAAGCACAACGGCGAACAAGTCGAGCGTGATAGCGGCCAAAAACAACGGGTTGTCACGAATGAAGGTAAAGCCCGCCAAAGCCTCGGAGATCGATCGTTTCATCGATGACGGCGGCGGGTCGATGCGTGGCAAGGTGAACAGCAACGCGATAAACACCAGCTGGCATGCCGCAGCGACTGCGTAAGCCGCAAAGGTCGAGCCGGTTGCAGCGATCAAGAAACCGCCAATGGCTGGGCCGACGGCAGCAGCCGATTGCGAGCCCGACGACACCCAAGCGTTGGCATGCACAAATTGCTCGGGCTTTAAGAGCTGCGGCAAGATTGTACCGACCGATGGGGCTGCAAACCCTCGCGACACGCCCACCAGCGCGATCATGGCATAGATGACCCAAGGCGGTGCGTGCGTGTAAGCGGCGACCATCAGGCCTACGGCAGCAACAAACATCACGCCTTGCGCGGCCATCGCCATGTTGCGGCGCGCCATACGGTCAGCCAAATTACCGGCTGGTACCATCAGCAACAATACGGGTCCCAATTCGACAATGCCGATGATACCCAGCGACCAGGCGCTGTTGGTAATTTCGTAAAGCTGCCAGCCCACCGCGACGATGATGATTTGCAAACCAAGCACACCGGCCATGCGACCCAGCGCAATGGCGCGAACGTACGGATTGCGAATATCGATGGGGGGAACAGCGGAGGTCATGATGTATGCGCAGTGATACTGTGCAAAATCCGCCGATGCAATCAGGAGCCTTAGGCCGCTTGCACTTCACGCACCGGAACGGCTTGGGGCACCGGTGCCGACAATGCCTCGGGGAACGTGATCGTCACACGCAAGCCGGGGTGGTTATCGTCAAGTTTCAATTGCAAGTTATGCGAGCGTGCGACGGCTTGCACCAAACTGAGGCCCAAGCCGCTGCCAGGCGATGTGCGACTTTGTTCCATGCGGAACAAGCGCTCCAATACCTTGCCTTTGAATTCGTCTGGAATTCCCGGTCCGGTGTCTGAGACAACAAAAGCTGGTAGTCCCTTTATCATGGCCGAGACGATCGTCACCGCGCCGCCTTCGGGGCAATACTTAATGGCGTTATCGAGCAAATTGGCCAAAGCTTGCGCGACTAAGTTACGCTCGCCCTTGGCCCACAACCCCGCCTCAAATCGTGCGGTGAACGACAAACCCTTTTCTTCGGCAAGGGGGCCGTACATTTCGGCAACGTCTTCGCCAATTGCCGCCAGATCGAGCGGTATGAAATTGCGCTGCAACCCCGCTTCGGCGCGCGCGATGCGCAAAAGGGCTGAGAACGTAGCCAACAAATTATCGGCATCGTTGATGGCGTTCTCGATCACTTCGATTTGCTTTGGGTCTTGCAATTGACGCAAGGCATCTTCCAAACGGCTGCGAAGGCGATTTAAGGGCGTGCGCAAGTCGTGCGCAACGTTATCAGACACCTGCTGCATGCCGCGCATCAGCCGTTCAATTTGGTCAAGCATCGCGTTAATGCTTTTGGACAAACGGCCCAACTCGTCGCTGGCGTTGCCTATCGGCACGCGTTGCTTGAGATCGCCACTCATAATCGATGTGCAGGTTTTGGTAATGGCTTCGATGCGTCGCATAACGCCACGCCCGAAAATAAACCCGCCGAGCAGGCCGACCAAAATGGTCGCGGCCAATCCGAAATTCAGCGATTGCAAAAGCTGGCGGCGAAACTGCTGGGCTTCGCGAATATCGCGCCCAACAATCAGCTTAAATCCTTCACGCGTAAAAAACTGAAGCGCGCGGGCCTCGGCATATTCCTCTGGGGCCCACTCCATGCTGCGAATGTTGAAGTTCACCCACAGGTCATCGACGGCCACGTTGCGCGGCCAACTGCCAAGATTGCCAGCCACCGGTGTGCCCAGCTGATCGACCAGCAGATAAATCGCACCATCGCGCCCGTTCGGATCGACGCGCCGGTTGATGGCCATGGCCAAACCGGTTGTGCCTGAGCGCTCGTAAGATTCTTGCAGGCCCGCCACTTCCGCCTCAACAGCGGCTTCCAATTGGCGTTGTGCAAAGCCCGAGGTAGCCCAGAACACAAAATAGAACAGCCCGCTGACCGACACCGCGAAGATCACGGTATACAGCAGCGCTAGTCGAAAGGTGATGGAGCGGACGAGGCGCTTCAGCCAACCCACAGGCGTTATAATTCCAACTTATAACCAGCGCCGCGCACTGTCTCGAGGATCGGCTTATCGAAGGGCTTGTCGATCTTCTGACGCAGACGGCTGATGTGCACGTCGATGACGTTGGTTTGCGGGTCGAAGTGATACTCCCACACGTTTTCGAGCAGCATGGTACGCGTTACGACCTGGCCGGCATGGCGCATGAGGTATTCCAGCAAGCGGAATTCGCGCGGATGCAAGTACACACGCTTGCCTTGGCGCACTACTTTGCGAGCCAGCAAATCCATTTCCAGGTCGCCGACTTTCAGAAACGTGTTCTCAGGCTGTGCGCCCGCGCGGCGCAGCAACGCCTCGATGCGCGCCAGCAACTCTGAGAATGAATAGGGCTTAGCCAGGTAATCATCGCCACCGGCCTTCAGGCCCGCGACGCGGTCTTCCACTTCGCCCAAGGCGCTGAGGAATAGTACCGGCGTGGTGATATTGGATTTGCGCACCGACTCAACGATCGACAGACCATCGGGGCCCGGCAACATGCGGTCGACCACCATGGCGTCATAGGGCTCCGATAGCGCCAGGAACAAGCCATCTTTTCCGTTGGCGGCATGATCGACGGTGTAGCCGCTTTCGCGCAGGCCTTTCAGCACATACTCAGCCGCTTCGCGGTCGTCTTCGATTACCAATATACGCATCGCCGATTCCGCCACCTTTTGCCGAGGGCCAGATGCTACAACCGCCCCTAACGCAGGCGGTGATACAGCCGAGCCCGAAACATATTGAGTTTGCATTATAATTCCCTGGATTGCATTTGCACGGCAGGTTTGCGCCTTGGCCGGTTACCAGGGGCTTACGGCGGCATTAAAAACCTGTCAGGGCTGGGATAAATGGCAAAATGGAGGACACGATGACCGATTTGGCGGCTGAGTTAAAACCCCTGCTTGCGGCCTATGAAACGTGCTGGAGCACCTGCAAGCCCTCGGCTTTGCGACAGTTGTGGCATGCTGATGAAACCGCCCCCTACTATGTCGCCGAGGAAATGACCGCGCCGATGTTAAGCTGGCAGGACATTACGCCCTATTGGGCGGAGGCCGAAAAAATCCTCAAACGTTTTTCCATTCGCACTTGGAATCTGAACTGCAAAATGATTGGGCCCAACTTGGCAGCCCTTCAATTCATGATGCATTGGAACGCTGTTTTGACGGGCCTAGACCCAACGCCCATCGGGCTAGATGTGAAAGTGTTCACGATGGCCGAGAAAACCCCCGGGGGCTGGAAATTCAGACACGCGTATATCGAATCGCCCGTTGGCGCACTGCCCTATATTAAGTCTATCTATAAGACCAATGTAGATAAGGACTTCCTCACAGAAAGGTGATGCCTGGGGCGCCTGGAGCTGCAAGATTGCCATAATTCCGCCCACCCCACCCTCTATCTTGCTCCTTGAACGGTGAGACAGGGTTTGCCTGTCCCGGATCAAGGAGAGTTTCATGTCCGCGTCGGGTTGGGTCGGTTCATTAGGTGCCGTGGTTGTTGCGGGCCTGGCTGTCTCGGGGCATGCGACGGCGCAAGACTTTGGCGGCGATAACGACAGGGCGCGCGCGCAAGTCGAATCACAACAGGAGTTTCGCGGTGGTCGCGGCCGTGGTGATTTTGGCGGCGGCAATGGTGGCCGCGCAGACTGGCGCGGCAATGACCGTCGCGATCGATACGACGGCCGTGACCGTCACGACCATTGGGGACGCGGTTGGAATGGCGGTTTCGGTTGGGGTTGGTCGCCTCGCCCTCAGGTCGTGTACGCCCCGCCTCCGCGCTACTCTTTCAATTATAATCGCGGGTATTATCGCCACGACCACTTCGACGCGGTCGATGCGATTGCGTTAGGACTATTCGGTGCTGTGATCATTAGCGCACTCAGCGACAACGAACGCGGTTACCACGAAAGCGCATACAACAGCGCCATGCGCGCGCCTGTTGGCCAAAACATTGTGTGGAACGATAATGCCACCAACGGCACGGTGCGCGTGACGCGCGATGGCTATGCGGGTAACAAGTATTGCCGCGAGTTCCAGCAGACCATCACCATCAATGGCCAAAGCCAAGATGCCTGGGGCATTAGCTGCCAGGAACCCGACGGCTCGTGGCGCATTCAGCCCCAGAACTAAGAAGCCGCGACCATGCGCTCGACACTCATGCGGCATGACAGCCTCAATCCGTCTGTCATCTTCGCTGTCTTAAGTGTGTTCTCACTCGCACCGCTCTCGGCCTGGTCGCAAGATATACCCGAGGCCGAGATGCGCGCTGCAATGGAGCAGCGCATCCAAGAGCAAAACAACGCCGCGCCGCCGCCAGAGCCGCCGCGGGGCCTTGCGCCTAATATGGGCGTTGTTCCGGGCAACAATTTTACAAAGCCCGATCCTCAACCAACTTTGCCCGGGCCGATCCCACAGTCGCCGTCGCAAGGCGGGGCCGAACAATTTCGCGGCGGTCGCGGTCGACCTGCGCCGCAAGAAACATTCCGCAACCCCGATTTGAACTATCGCGACCGACGACCGCGCGATCATGACGACGACCATGATCATCGTCCGCGCTATCGCCCGCCGCCGGTGATTGTGCGCCCGTACTATCCGCCGCCAGTTTATATTGAACCGCCGCGCGTGTATGTGCCGCCGCCGGTGTATGCACAGCCCTACATTCCGCCGCAGCCGTGGTCGGGCCCGGTACCGCGCGCCGTGATTTGGGATCAGTTTCCCTCAAGCCTGTTCGATGAATTGCCGCAAGGCGTGCGCATTACCCACGAACGCGCGTTTATTGATGCGCTCTCAAGCGCGGTCGGCTTCACGCAAAGTTGGCGCGTGGGGCAGTTACGCGGCGAGATCACGGTGATTGATGATGGCTATTATGGCTCGTCGTTTTGCCGCGATGTGGTGCAAACCATCCGTGCGCCTTGGTTCACCCGGACCGCCGATGGCCGGGTATGTTTGAAGCAAGGCAAAGCGTGGCGGCTTGTGTCATACTGATGGTTGGCAGTGGAGATTTTTGATGTTTGACGCGAAGTTGAGTGTGTTGGTCTTCGGCTTGGCCTTAGCCACTCCTGCATTTGCTCAACTGCAAAACGCCAATGAACGCACGCCCGATGCCGGTAACCCTGCTGTACCGCTGAACCCACCAGGCGTGATTTCGCCGCTGTCGGGTAACGGCGTTGCACCGTTGGGCGATAATTACCTGGGCAACCCGCCCACCGGCTCGCCGCCCTCGGGCCGCACGTTTTTATCTACGCCCGGTTTTTTGCCTGCCCCGCGCGATGCGATCAATCGCCCCCTGGCACGCGAGGAACATCACGCGCCACCGCAGCAAGCTGTGATTGCCCGGTTGCCACCCGCAGCGACCGGCCGCCAAGGCCTGCCGCCGCAAACTTGGGCATTGATGACCGCGCACCAACAAGACCTGCACCGCCAGGCTGAAGCGAGCGCGATGTCGTCTGCTCTGGGCGAAGGCTTCATGTGGACCGACAGCGGGCGTGCGGGCGAAGTTCGCGTTGTGGCCGACCGGCTGCAAAATAACCGCCCGTGCCGCGAGTTCGCACACATCCTATCGATCGACGGCCAGCGCGTGACGGGCTCCACTACAATTTGCCGCTAGTTCAGATGGCGGTTCAATTGCGATTAGCAGCGCTTGCCGATGAAGCACAACTGCGCCTCTTGATGGACAAGTCCATTCGCGCGCTACTCAAGCCGTACCTAGGCGATGCCGGCGTTGAAGCCTCGTTCGAGATCATGGGGCTGGATACGCAACTTATTAGCGACGGCACTTACTTTATTGCCCAAATCGACGGCCAGGTGGTGGGAAGCGGCGGTTGGAGCCGCCGCAGCACATTATTTGGTGGCGATCACTCTGCCGGACGCAACGCCGCGCTGTTAAACCCAGCCACCGATGCCGCGCGTGTACGCGCCATGTACACTGACCCGAACTTTGCACGGCGCGGCATTGGCCGAGCAATTTTGAATGCCTGTGAAGCGGCCGCGCGCGTAGAAGGCTTCATGCGCGCGGAGTTGGTGGCCACGCTTGCGGGCGAACCGCTGTATGCGGCGTGCGGCTATGCACCGCTTGAACAAATGACATCGGTGACGTCGAAAGGAATTGCCATCCCGCTGCTACGGATGGGCAAGAGGCTTTAACCCACCCGCTCTACCAATGTCGCCAAACCCATGCCGCCGCCAATGCCCAATGTGGCCAGGCCGCGTGTGCCGCCATCGCGGCGCACCAACTCGGTGAACAGTCGCACCACCAAAATCGCACCCGATGCGCCGTAAGGATGGCCCATCGCTATTGCGCCGCCGTTGACGTTGAGTTGCGCTTCCATGATGCCCAACTGGTCGCAGCACGCCAGTACTTGTGCGGCGAACGCTTCGTTGAACTCTACCAGGTCGATATCGGCCAGCGATAATGTTGTGCGTTTCAACAACTTGTGAACCGCAGGCACGGGGCCAGTGCCCAGCAAGTTGGGATCTACGCCGGCCACCGCAGAGTCCGTGACACACAAACCATCATCAAAACCAAGGTGCTTGGCTTTGGCGTCAGACATCATCAGCACGGCGGCAGCGCCATCATTGATGGGGCACGCATTGCCCGCTGTTACGGTGCCGTCGGCGGCAAACACCGCAGACAGTGCAGATAATTTTTCCAGCGTCGTGTCGGGGCGTGGACATTCATCGCGATCTATCATGGCATCGCTGCCCTGCAGAGCGACGATCTCAGCTTTGAAGATTCCAGCCGTGATGGCCGCCACTGTTTTTTGGTGGCTTCGCAGTGCATAGGCATCTTGGCGTCCGCGTGAAATTTTAAACGCACGCGCAACATTCTCGGCTGCGGCACCCATCTCGGGGTCGCCGACAAAATCAGGAGCAAAGCGTGCGCGCGTGAACGGTTTGGGCGGTGAGCCGTCATCAGCGGTCTCAAATCGCAACGGCGCCGTAGAGGCGCTTTCAACACCACCAGCGATGTAAATGTCGCCCGCACCCGCTTCGATCAGCCGCGCGGCCATGTTGATCGCTTCAAGGCCCGAGCCGCATTGGCGGTCTACGGTCACACCCGGCACGCTGACCGGAAAACCTGCCTGCAAAACCGACAATCTCGCGATGTTGCCGCCTGGCCCCGCCGCGTTGCCTAATATCACATCGTCGATCTGCTCCGGCTTTAAGCGCCCATCGGCCAGCAATGCTTGCAGCAAGGGCGCTGCAATTTCCTCGACGCGCAGGCGACGCAACTGGCCGCGCACTTTACCGATAGGCGAACGCCGTGCGGCTACAATGATCGCACTCATACCAGAACCTTCAGTGACCGCGCGCGCAGTTGGGCGGTGACGGCCTCGCGATCAATTTTGCCGCTGGTCGTGTGCGCGAACGTGTCGATCAGAAACCACCGGCGCGGAATTTTATGCGGCGCTAAGTGCGCGGCACACGCGTGCTTCAGTGCTGCCAAGTCAAGCTTGGCATTGGTTGCTGGGGCAATGACGGCTGTCACCACCTCGCCCCAGCGCTCGTCGGCCTCGCCGGTGACCCACACTTCGGCGATACCGGAAACGGCGGCGAGCACCGCCTCGACTTCAATGGGGTACACATTCAAACCACCGGTGATGATCATGTCCCCGTCGCGGCCAACCAACGTCAAAAACCCGCGCGCATCGATAAACCCGCGATCACCAACCGTCGCCCAGCCATTGTTAATGCGCAAACCCGCGCCGTCGGAGGGGCCGACATAGCCTGCGGCAACCATGGCGCTGCGCACCCACACGGTGCCGATTTCGCCAGCGTTTTTTTCGATTTTGATCTCAACACCATTGAAGGCGCGGCCCACGGCTTCAGGCGGGCAGTCTTCATCGCTGCGCGCCACTGTGACAAAACTCAATTCAGATGCGCCGTAGTATTCGATGATGCGCGCCGCCGGGAATGCTCGGCCTAAACGCGCGCGCAAAGCTGGCAACAATTTCGCCCCGGCTGTGATGACCTTGGTGATGGTTTCAATACGCGCATCGGGAGCGGCGGCGAGCATGAGGTCTAGCAGTGTCGGTGCGGCGACGATCGTGTTCACCTGGCCCAAACCAGCAATGTACATGAGATGCGGCGCATCAAATGAGGGCTCCAGGGTCACCGTACCGCCGGCGTTCAACGTTTCAACAGCGGCATACAAGGACAAGCCATGCGACAGCGGGCCAGGCAGTAAAACATTTGAATTGGTGCTGATGTCGAATTCAATGTGCGAGGCAGCAAAGCTTGCGGTCCACGATGCATGTGAGCGGATAAACGCCTTCGGAATTCCCGTGGTGCCCGAGGTAAAGCCCACCAAGAACGGCATTTTGGGTGTGGGTTGGGTTTGCAAAACGCGGTTGGGGTCTTGGTCATCGCGCCACGCGGCAAAGTTTTTCAAATCAACCTGAGACGACGCTTCGCCGAAAAACAGCTGCGGCTGATGGGACTTGAAAATCTTGTCCAACGTCTCGCGCGGCCATTTGGGATCGAACAAGACAAACACCGCGCCGGCGAGCGTGGACCCAAAAAAGATTTCAAGGAGGGCCGGGTGGTTGGGCAGTGAGACAGCGACGCGACGCGCGCCCAAAGCATCAACACCACTGGCCACGCGACACAACCGCCAAGCTAACTCGCCGTAGGTGATGGACTCATCGCCATAAACAATCGCGTTGGCTTCTGGCATTTTCATGGATGCCAGCAAGACGCCGTCAAAAACAAAACGTGGCGCGGTCATGTCATTATCGCGGGATAGCCGCGCTGAATGGCCCTCGCCGTGATGGCGGCCAAAATGGCCTTCACTGCGTCACCGGGGAGAAATACCATCGAAGTTAGCAAGGCCTGCGAGAGCGACATATCAGAAACGGCAGCCATCCACGGTACGCCAACCAGATAAACTGCCACGATACCGCCGAGACCGCAGGCTATGATGAGGCGCGGCAAAGAGGACGCGCCCAACAGACCAATAACATACGCGCCTGCAATCCAGCCGAACAAAAACCCTGCACTGGGGCCGAAGAACACACCCAAGCCGCCTCGTCCCCCCGACAGTAGCGGAAAGCCCAGCAGCACCACGCCCAGAAAAATAATCACGGCTAATACGCCGCGCTTGGGACCTAATACCGCGCCGGCCAACATGACGCCCAAGGTTTGCGCTGTGATCGGAACGGGAATGACGGGCACCGGAATGGGCGGCAGCAAACCCAATGCCGCAATAAGTGCGGCAAACATGGCGCACCGCACCAGGCCTTTGACGTTGAGGGTTTGGTCGATAAGGGACATGCGGATGGTTTTAAGACCGACCGAACCCACGCGCAACCAGCGCTTCGGATAAGGTGTCAGTCTCGCGCATGAGGCGGATCACCATAGGCACTAGCGCAGGCAACGGGTTACGCCCTGCCCCGCGAGCCAACCGCGCCTCAATCGCTTCGCGCCCAACGGCCGAGACAAACGGAACCAAACGAACCGCAAACACTAATGCAAAAGCAGCGTCCTCGGCCTTTAGGCCGAACCGCGTAAAGGGGCAAAGACCGATGGTCAGCGCCTCGAGCATATCATCGGTGCGCGTGGTGTGGCTGATCAATGCCGCGGCGATGACGAGCGTTGCTAAACTCAGCAACGTATCAAGCGCACTGAAAAATCCGGCGACGACGAACTGGAAGCCAAAAAGCGCCAGCAGCATCCATGTCAGCGGTTGCACATTTTGGCGCAATTGCGGCCACGTCAGCCCGGCAATATTCCAAGCCACAAGCACCGATACGCCAATAGCCAACAAAAGTGCGATGTTGTCGGTCAACGACACAGCAACGGCGAAAGCCGCAAGCATCAGCAACTTCGTGCCGGGCCCAAGCCGATGCAGCGGCGATTGGCCGGGGTGATAAACGCCAACGCTCATGTCAGCGTCTCGTTATAATACGTAATGGCGAGTTCGGGTTTGTCGTCGCACACGACCGCGCCGTCGTTGAGAACAATCACGCGCTCGAACCCCGTCAGCAGCTCCACATGATGCGTGACGACAATCACGCGCTGCGGCAGTTCGGCAATAGTGGCCATAGCCAACTTAGCGCGCTTGCGATCAAGCATGGTGGTCGGCTCGTCGAACACAATCCAAGCGGGGTCGAGCGCCAGCACACCGGCCAAAGCCAACGACTGCTTCTCGCCGCCGCTGAGCGAAAAGGCTGCGCGGCCTTTCATGCCACTCAAATTGAACTTCGCCAAAGCCGCGTCGGCGCGCGCGGCGGCCTCGGGCACACTCAGACCATGCGCACGCGGGCCAAAGGCCGCATCTTCAGCCACCGTGGGCATGACGATTTGTGCATCGGGGTTTTGAAACACAAAGCCCACGCGCTTGCGCACCTCTTGGCCGTGCTTGCGTGTATCAAGATCATCGACACTCACACGACCCGAGGTGGGCAACACCAAGCCGTTGATGAGCCGCGCCAATGTGCTTTTTCCCGAGCCGTTGTTGCCGATCACGCCTATGCGTCGCTCGGCGAACGTGAGCGAAACATCGCGCAACACGTCTTGCGTTTCAAAGCGAACAGTAACGTGCTCGAAGGTGATCGTCACGCGGGCGGCAGGCTCAATTCGCCGCCGGAACCCCGTCGACCTCAAGCAGGAGGTACTCGCCGGCGCTTTGGCGAATAGGAATAACTTTTTGATAGGCCGGGTCTTCGTAAAATTTGCGCAACGCCTCAAGTGAGGGGAACTGAATCACGTTGACGTTGGTGTTGCCAAATTCGCCTTCGAGCAACTCAATATCTTTGCGCGCGCCCGTCGAGATGAACTTTCCACCAGCGGCCTTGAGCAATGGACCCGCGACTTCGGAATAGGGTTTTAGCTTGTCGCGATCTTTCACCGTAAAGATCGAAATAAGATAAGCCGGCTTTCCCGTGGGCTTGGCCAAATCGCCGGGCATGCCTTTCAGTTTGAGAACGTTAAACGTGCCGGCACCTTTGCGGATCTCAACGCTTTGGCGGTACTCGGGGCTCCACCAAAAATTGTTCGGCCCATTGATATCGGGGAACTTGCCTAGAATAACCGATTGTTGTTTGAATTCGCCTTCCAAAACTCGCACGCCACGGCCCACACCGCCGCTGGCGATGTAGAAGCCTTGGTATTTGTCGTAGATCGCAGGCAGCGTTCGCGCGTACTTGCCCAGCACTTCGCGGTCAGTGGCGGTCCCCATCACAAACAAATAGCCCGGACGCGGTGCTTCGGGCGCGGGTTGAGCTTGCAGCGGCGACGCCAAAGCCAGCAGCGCCAATGCAGCGGCAACGAAACGCGTGATCATGGGGTTATCCTTTTTATGCAGAACAGAATTAGGCTTTGCGTGGCAGGCCGGCGACCAAAAATGTATTCACACCCGCCGCCTTTGCCCGCGATTGGCGAAACTCAACGGTCGAGGACTCGTTCCAATAGCTTGTCGCCGATGCCTGAGTGGGAAATGCGAAAATGCGAAAATCGAAATCTTTTAAATCGCCCTCAAGGCATTCAACTTCTGAAAACATGGCCTGCGCAATTTTGTGAACGCCTCGGCCCGAAAGCTTGGCATCTTCCTGGGCATTGAGTTCTGCCATCTTGGCGGCATCAAATGCGCGATAGATTGATACCATGAACGATGGCTGGCCCATGGGGGCTTCGTGCGCATTGCCGCCAATCGCAAATACGTTGAAGGTGCCCGCCCCTTTGCGCAATTCCTTGGCTTGGGTGTACTCGGGCGACCACCAAAACTTAGGAATGTCGGCCTTGCTGGCAAAGCGCGCTAACACCATGGAATGGTCGAACCAGGCACCCTCAATCAGTTCCACGCCCCGCCCCGGCCCGCCAATACCTAAATAAAAGCCCCCGAATTTTTGATAGATCGGCGGTAAGGCTTGTCCGTAAGCGACCATCTTGGCCGGATCGATTGAATGACCGAGAACCAACAGATAACCCGGTGCCGCCATGACGCCATTCTCCCATTCCTAACGCCGTCAGCTTTGTGCCAGCGGCCATCGAAAGTCAACGAAAGCGGCATTGATGTGAACCGCTCAGGACATGATATACCGGAACGACCAACGCCAGCACCTGGAATTGACATGCTTTTTGCCCTGCTCTCGCCTGCTAAGAAACTCGATTTTGCACCCGCACCCGTGGGCATCAAAGCCACGACGCCTGAGTTATTGACCGCAGCCAATACTATGGCCGCGCGCGCAAAAAAATATTCCGCCGCCGATCTCAAACGCCTGATGGATATCAGCGATAAATTGGCAACGTTGAACTACGAGCGTTTTCAGGCCTTCGATTTAGAACACGCGCGCGATGCAAAGCCCGCCATCTATGCCTTCAACGGGGATGTATATCTTGGCTTTGAGTCCAAGACCCTCAGCGCTGAGGACATCAAGTACGCGCAACGCCATATCGGAATCCTTTCAGGGCTCTATGGGCTGCTGCGCCCGCTCGACGCCATGCAGCCGTACAGGCTTGAAATGGGCACGGCGGTGGACACCGACAAAGGCGAGGACCTGTACGACTATTGGCGCGGCCCCTTGACACAACACCTCAACACCATGCTTGCCAAAGCCAAAGCGCCAACAATTGTTAATTTGGCATCAGACGAATATTGGAGTGCGGTGGACACCAAGGCGCTAAAAGTTCCCGTGGTGCAATGCGCCTTCAAGGAAATCAAAAACGGCAAAGCCAGCATTGTCAGCTTCTTTGCCAAAAAGGCCCGCGGCATGATGGCGCGTTACATCGTTCAACAGCGCGTCGACGCACCCGAAGGCTTGAAAGCCTTTACCGCGGGCGGCTATGCGTTTGATGCCAAAGCGTCGAACGCGAAGGTCTTTGTGTTTGCGCGCAAGGCGAAATAGCCGGTCTATTTCTCAATCGAGATATAACGGCTGATGTTTATTCCGCGCGGGTTTGCGTCCATGCCCTTCACATAAGGTTTGGCCAAGCGCTTGCTGACATAAAAGTTGATCGGCGTGATGGGTGAATCACGCAACGCAATAGCCTCAGCCTCGCGCATGAGGGCGGTGCGTTTTGTTGTGTCGATCTCTTGGTACACCTTTTGCATCACCGCGTCGTACTCGGGGTTCGCGTACTTTGAATGGTTGTCTCCCACCGCTGTTGATTCCAACAAATACAAGAACGACGTGGGATCGGCGTATTCAGCAAACCACTGATAGCGCGCAACTTCGTATTCGCCGTTGCGCAGATCGGCATTGAGAACATTTAGGTCGCTGTTTTGAAGTTGCACTTCAACGCCCATGGTTTTCCACACTTGCGCAGCCGCCAGCGCCACGCGGCGTTGAACGTCGTCGGTGTTAAAGCGGAACGTAAACTTCAGCGGCTTGCCCGGGCCAAAGCCGGCCTCGGCCAATAACGCCTTGGCTTTGGTCATGCGGTCGGCCATCGGCACCCCCTGCCATGGCGATGGCGCAGGCACATAGCCTTTGCGCATCACCTCGGGGATTAGGCTGTAGGCGGGCAATTCACCACCACGCATGATTTTGTCGACAAACATCTCGCGATCGAGTGTCATCGCCAGGGCGTTGCGCACGCGCGGATCGTTGAACGGCGCTTTGCGTGTATTGAACGTATAGTACAGCAAGCCATAGTTTTGAGTGCTGGTGAGATCCTTCGGCAAATTTTCTTTCAGCCACTCGTACTGGCTGGGCGGAAAATTGACGAGCACATCCAACTCGTCAGCTCGATAGCGTTTTAGCGCCGAGCTTTGATCTTCAGTGGGGTAGAAAATCACCTCGTCAAGTTTGACGGTGTCATTGGCAAAGAATTTGGAATTGCGCACCAACCTGATTTGGCTTTGCGGCGTCCACTCGGCCAGCTTAAACGCGCCGTTGACGACAATGTTCTCAGGCTTCGTCCACTCTTTGCCAAACTTTTCAATCGTCCATCGTGGCACAGGGTAGCAACGGTGTGCGATCAGTTCTAAAAAATATGGCGTGGGATTGACCAACTTGATTTCAAACGTGCCAGCATCCACCACCCGCACGCCTAACGATTCGACCGGCGCTTTGCCGCCATTCACCTCGCGTGCATTCACAATCATGTACAGCAGGGGCGCAGCGCGCGACGCGGTTTTGGGGTCCATCGTGCGACGAAACGCATAAGCAAAGTCCTCGGCCGTCACCGCTCGGCCATCGGACCACAGCATGCCTTTGCGAATTTTGAAGGTGTAGGTTTTGCCGTCGGGCGAGATGGTCCAACTTTCCGCCGCACCTGGCAGCATATTGGCTTTGGAATCGAGCGTGGTTAAGCCGACAAACATGTCGAAAATAATGTTGCCCGCATAGCCCGATGTCGTTAGGTGCGGATCGAGGCTGTCGGGTTCGGCGACATTGCCACGATGAAGAACCATCGCTGCCTGGGCGCTGGGCAGAAGCGCGCCAAAAGCCAGCAGCCACAGAACGGCAAAAGCAACCTGAATCTTGCGAGACATTTTTATCTCCAGCGAGGCGGTACCTATTCCTTACAATGTCATAGCGTGCGAAAGCATGGTATCCACAGTTTTACTGATGATTTGGTTTCACATAGGAAAACCGTGTCTTCCACCGACGATGTGCACAAGCACTTGGGCATTTTGCGCCGCCGCGACAAAAAAATTGCTGCCGCAATAAAGGCCGCAGGCCTGCCCGGGTCGCGCAAATTGCGGCCGGGTTTTGCCACGCTGATCCGCATTATTGTCGACCAACAGGTTTCGGTCGCGGCGGGCGCTTCGATTTGGGCGAAACTGCTAGCCGCTACCGGTGGCGAAGTCACACCATCGCGACTTTTGAATCTGGCCGAGTCTGGTTTGCGCAGCTGCGGTTTCAGCGGACAAAAAGCACGCTATGCCTTGGGCGCAGCCGAAGCGGCAGCCGCCGGAGATTTGGATTTTGACGCGCTCGAAACCATGCCCGACGAGGACGTGCGTGCCAAACTGATTGCGCTGAAAGGCGTGGGCCCTTGGACGGTGGATATCTATCTTATGTTTGGCATGGGCCGGCCTGACGTATGGCCGGTCGGTGATTTGGTCATCCAGCATTCCGCACGCGCACTCTTGGGCTTGCGTACGCGCCCAAGCCCTGAGCGCCTGACCAAACTAGGCGAAAATTGGCGGCCATATCGGTCCAGTGCCGCACTTTTGCTATGGCACTATTGGCACCACGTCTCAGAGAAGGCCAAAGCGGCAAAAAAATAATGCTAGAGTCTTTGAATTGTCACCTGAGACGATGCCGGTTTGCTCGTATATAAAGCATCGGTCCACTTTAAGTACGATGGCCACATGTCAAATCATGCCCATGATCCCCTCGCCACCACCCGTCGGGAAGCCCTTCAAGCCGTTGCCGCAGTTGGAGTTGTCAGCGCCGTAACGGCGTCACCCGCGCAGGCGGCGGCTTCGCCCTCGACGCTGACATTCACTGAACTTCAGCGCGTGTATGACGACTATCACCACGTGGCCCCAGGGCACACGACGCAAGTTTTGTTGAGAATGGGCGACCCGTTGTTTGTCGGCGCGCCTCAATTCGACCCAATGGCGCAAACTGCGGCGGCGCAGAAGCGACAATTCGGCTCAGAGTCTGACTATATCGGGTTTATGCCGCTGCCGTTGGGATCAAACTCATCCACGTCCGGCCTGCTCTGCGTCAATCACGAAATGGTCCATAGCACTCTGATGTTTCCTGGTGTGATGGAGCAGTACGACGATCAACGTTCTAAAGACATGTGCGATCTTGAAATGGTTGCTCATGGTCACAGTATCGTTGAAGTCGCGCGCATCGATGGCAAATGGACGATCAAGCCTGACAGCAAATACAACCGTCGCATCACACCTCTTGAAACGCGGATTGAACTGACAGGGCCTGCCGCTGGCCATAAGCGATTGAAGACTCGCGACGACCCCACCGGCCGCAATGTCCTTGGCACTTTTGCAAATTGTGCGGGCGGTGAAACGCCTTGGGGCACCGTGATGATTGCGGAAGAAAACATTCAGCACTACTTCGGCGGCGATCCGAGCGGCACATCCGAAGCCGCTAACCACGAAGATATGAAACTCACTACTGAAGTGTATTTCAGTTGGCACAAACACTATCCGCGCTTCGACCTGGCCGCCGAGCCCCATGAACCTAATCGATTCGGGTGGATGGTCGAGATCGACCCCTATGACCCAATGTCGACGCCGAAAAAGCGTACCGCCTTAGGTCGCTTCAAGCACGAAGGCGTCGGGTTTGCCTTCACGCCCGATGGCCGTGTAGCCGTGTATTCGGGTGATGACGAAGCATTTCAACATATCTACCGCTTCGTCTCCGCGCGCGCCTGGGACAAAACAAATCGTGAAAAAAACCGCGATATCATGGACACCGGCACGCTGTCTGTTGCGCGCTTCAACGACAACGAGACACTGACCTGGTTGCCCTTGGTGTGGGGACAAGGCCCGCTTACACCGGCTAATGGTTTCAATGACCAAGGCGATGTGCTGATTGAGTGTCGCCGTGCCGCACGGCTGATGGGCGCAACGCCCATGGACCGGCCCGAAGAAGTGGTGCCCAATCCTGTGACCGGAACGGTGTTCGCTGCGCTGACAAAAAATTCGAAGCGCGCAAAAACTGATGGGGTCAATCCGCGCGCCAACAACAAGCACGGCGGCGTACTTGAGATGCTGCCGCCAGGTTTTGAAAAACAAGCCGCCGATCATGGGGCAACAACCTACGGCTGGCGCCCGTTCTTGCTGGCGGGCGACCCCACCCAGGCCGACTCGGGGGCCCAATACCACGCCGATATCTCAGCCAATGGTTGGTTCTCGAACCCGGATAACATGACGTTCGACCCGAAAGGCAGAATCTGGTTATCCACAGATGGCTCGACGGATTTTGACCGCGCCGATGGCCTTTGGGCCGCCGATGTCACTGGCCCGGGACGAGCCCTGACCAAGCACTTTTTCGCTTGTCCGACAGGCGCGGAAATGACCGGGCCCTGCTTTACGCCCGATGGAACCTCACTTTTTGTGAACGTCCAACACCCTGGCGAAGGCTCGGGATTTAAGTTCCCGACCACCCGTTGGCCGGACTTCCAGGAGGGTGTTCCGCCCCGCTCCAGCGTGGTGGTTGTGCAACGCTCCGACGGGAAACCCATTGGCTAGTGCTGACTGGGTTGACGTCTGGTTACAGCCGTAGCAAAGAACCTGTCATAGTTCTTTCATGGTTGAGTCACAGCTTTGCTATCGACCTGCTGGAACCGCGCGATGTAAAATCAAAGCTCTCGAAAACCGATATTCTTTAATAAAACCTAGGGGTTAGACCGATGAAACCGACGTTGTCCAAGGGCTTCCGCCACGCCCTATTGTTGTCTGCTGGCGTTGTGTCCATCGGGGCCTTCGCCCCACGCGCGGCCTTCGCGCAATCAACCGCAACTCAGGTTCTGGAAGAAATCGTAGTCACGGCAACTCAGCGCAAAGAAATCATTGGCGTCATGAGCGCCGAAACGGTGGCCAAGTCGCGCTCGACAGTGTCGGCTGAATATTTGCAGACTCAGACTTCAGGTCAGTCAATTATCAACTCCATCAACCTCCTGCCGGGTGTCAGCTTCACCAACAGCGACTCCTACGGCTCTTCGGGCGGCAACTTGCGCCTGCGTGGCTTTGACAACAACCGCATCTCACTGACTTGGGACGGCATGCCCACGAACGACACGGGCAACTACGCCATCTTCACCAATCAACAGCTCGACCCTGAAATCATCGACCGTGCCGCTGTGAACTTAGGCACCACCGATGTCGACAGCCCCACTGCGGCGGCAACTGGCGGCACCATCAACGTGCTGACTCGTCGCCCCGGCGACACCATTGGGTTCCGCACAACAGCGTCCGTCGGTACGGACGATTATCGCCGTATCTTCGGCATGGTCGACACCGGCGCCCTTGGCTCGCTGGGCACATCAGCGTTTCTTTCGGCCTCGTATCAAAAGTACGACAAGTTCAAAGGCCCAGGTACGCTGGAAAAGAAGCAAGTCAACGGCCGCGTTTATCAGACCTTCGGTGATAACGGCGATTTCATCAGCATCGCCGGCCACTACAACGTCAACCGTAACAACTTCTACCGCAACATCACTTTGGCTGAATTAGCCACGTTCGGTTACGGTTTCGATAACTTTAGCAGCTGCGTTCGCGCGCCTGTTGTTGCCGGCACCGCCAGCAATGATGGCGCCACAACCGCCACGTTCCCCAACTTCACAGCGCCGGGAACACCAGCCGCTCAAAACCAAATCACCGGATCAACGAACGATCCCTCAACCGCAGGGGCATGCACGAACTTCTTTGGTTTGCGTATCAACCCATCGAACACGGGCAACGTTCGTGCCCAGTCGAAGTGGACGTTTAACGACAACTTCACATTCACTTTTGACCCATGGTTCCAATACGTATTGGCCAACGGCGGCGGCACAACGGTTGTGAGCGAAACCGATCAACGCCTTCGCGGCGCCAACAATGCCGCGGGCCGCGATCTCAACGGTGATGGCGACACACTCGATAGCGTTCGCCTTTATACGCCCAACACCACAAACACGCGCCGCAACGGCGTGACCAGTTCGTTGATCTATCGCATCGACGATATGAATGTCGTCCGCGCCGCCTTTACGCGTGATTACGGCAAACACCGCCAAACGGGCCAATTCACCCAAATCAATGCCGACGGAACGCCGCAGAACATTTTCGGCGGCCTCAAAGGCACGCCAGTGAAAACAGCCGACGGTGCCGACTTGCGTGGTCGTGACCGTTTCTCTGTCGCCGAATTGAACCAAATCGCCTTCAACTATGACGGCAAGTTTGACGATGGCCGCTTTGGCGTCAGCATCGGTGTTCGCAACCCTTACTTCAAACGCGACCTGAATCAGTATTGCTACACGCAAGTCAGCAACAACAACCAAACCTGCACGACGCAGACAGTTGTGACGACTCTGGCAGATGGAACAGTAACTTTCCCGAGCAGTGCCACGGTTAACTTCGTGAAGCCCTACTCGCGCACTTTGAAGTACGACAAAATCCTTCCCAACGTTGGATTGTCGTTCAAGCCCAGCGACGAGCAGCAAATTTACGCCAGCTACGCGAAAGGCTTTGCCGCACCACGCACAGACAACCTGTACAGCTTCTCAATCCAGACCGTGCAGCCCGAAGGTACGAACTCCTTCGATCTCGGCTATCGTTACCAAACCTCACAATTGGTTGCGTCGACCGCCATTTGGAAGTCGAACTTCAGCAACCGTATTGTCAGCTCGTTTGACCCCGATACACGCCTTTCCATTGACCGCAACGTCGGCCCTGTGAAGCTTTGGGGTTGGGATGGCGAAATCGGTGTCGAGCCGGTCGAAAACTGGACGGTTTATGGATCGGCCTCTTACAACCACAGCCGCGTCCAGAAAGACATCGCCTTCAACGCCACTGTCACCGTACCGTCGTCAGGCAAGCGCTTGGTCGAAACACCCGATTGGACGTTCGCTGCTCGCAGCGAATATAAAATTGGCGACTTCACGATCGGTGGTCAGATGAAACGTATCTCCAAGCGTTACTCGACCGACGATAACGGCGAGAGCGTGCCCGGCTTCACAGTTGTTGATGCCAATGCGTCGTACTCGTTTGCAAGCCTCGGTGCAGAAGGCGTCGCATTGAAGTTCAACGTGAACAACCTGTTCGACAAAAAGTACCTGGGCAACATCGCAACGACCCGCTTCTCGGTCGACACGACCAAGGCGTATGGCAACTCGGGCGCCACGTTCTTCGGAGTTGGCGGTCGCCAGACGTTCCAAATGTCGTTGGCTGCTTCGTTCTAAGCCGACAAAGACGTGAATTAGCAAAAAGGGCGACCCTCACGGGTCGCCCTTTTTATTTGTCTGTTCCCGGCGGCGCTTAAGCCAGTTTCACGCCCGGCTTGCCGTTTTCCACTAGGAACTTGGCAAGGCTGCGGAAGTTAGGGGTCCTCACGCGGACATCCTCGACAATGCGGAAATCGGTGTTCCAGACTTCGCGCCCGACATCGCACATCACGTAGCCACGGAACCGATCATTCACGTATTTAATGTTGGGGTTTTCGGGCATCAGCGAGTCAAATAATTTTGTATTGTAGCTTTCCGCCGTAATCGACGTGCCAACAAACTCGGCAATCACCGGGGCGGAGTTTGGATCGGAATCGTTGGTCACGACATCGCCAGCGAAATACGAGTGAATATCACCGCCTAGCGCGACCACATTGGTCAGCCCGCGCCGCAAGACGAGGTCGACGATTTTCTTGCGCGCCGTGCCGTATGCGCCCCAGTTGTCGCTGTAGGCCCCACGGCCCTCGCCGGGCACTTGGTCGAAATTCATCATCATCAGGCTTTGAACGATAACATTCCAGCGCGCACCGGTGCGGCCAAAATTCATGCCCATCCAGGTTTCCTGAACGGGACCCAACATTGACCGGTTCGGATCGTCGAAATCGGGGCAATGGGCGGCGTCGATCACGCGGCCTGCGCGTAAACCAGGCTGGCGGCAAGCCTGCTGGCTTCGATACTGGCGTAAATCCAGCACATCAAATTCGACCAAGTCGCCAAAGTTCATGCGCTGGAACATTTGCATGTTCATGTTGGCATCAGGCGCAGCCATGGCGCGCAACGGCATGTTCTCGTAGTAGGCCTGATAGGCTGCCGCGCGGCGTTTGGCAAATAGCACCGGGTCAGTGCCGTCTTCGGCAGTCAGGTTCGAGTAATCGTTGTCGACTTCATGGTCGTCCCACGTCAGCACCCAGGGGCAATAGGCGTGAGCGTCGGCCAAATCGGGGTCGAGTTTATAAACCGCATGCATGAGGCGGTAGTCGTGCAACGTCCAGGCATCGGCAATGGGCGAATGGCGGACCGATAGCCCCCACGACACTTCGTAAATGTAATCGCCCACATGAATGATCAAATCTGGGTTTTGAGCCAACATGTCACGGTAGGCAGTGAAATAGCCTTGGTCGTAGTGCTGGCAGGAGGCCAGTGCAAATTTCAGGCGTTCGGTTTTAATGTTGGGCGCGGGCGTAGTTATAGCGCGACCCACGCGACTGCGCGCATCGCCGCAGGCAAACCGATAATAGTATTGCCGACCGTGTTCCAAGCCGTGCAATTCAACATGCACGCTGTGGCCCAACTCGGGCCGCGCATACACATTGCCGCGCTGAACAATTTTTTTGAATTTGTCATCGCCGGCCACTTCCCACGACACAGGAATAGCCTCGTCAGGCAGCGCCCTGGGGTCGTAGGGGTCGGGGGCGAGGCGCGTCCAGATCACAAATCCATCGGGGACCGGGTCGCCCGAGGCGACGCCCAACTGAAACGGATCGTTGATAAACTTTGGCGCGGCGGCCATGGCGCGACGCACAGGACCCAAGGCCACCAAGGCCGCACCCGCCCAACTGGCAGCATCACGTATAAAGCGGCGGCGGCGATAGAGGTCAGTTGTCATGTCTGGTCGTCCGTAGTTTCCAACAAGTTATATAACGACCCGCACCGATCCGGTATGATGAAAGTTTAATCACAGTTCGCTTGCCGCCGCCATGACGCGCGTCATTAAGTTAAACATCTTATTAGGGCCGTCAAAGTATCAGTAAGGCCGACTCGACAGACAATTGCCCGACCAATTAAACTCGCCAAATTCGGGCTGTTTCTCGGGGTCTGGTGATAGCCTAGTTGCGGCGAGCCAAGAACTGGCCGCCGTGAGATCGAGGGGGATGATGGCGAAGGCGAAGGAGGCGCAAGCCTCTGCAAAAAAGGCTCCACCTAAGGGAGCTAACATTGACACCGATCAACTGGAAGAAGATGCGGCGCTTGAAAAACAGCGCGAGCAGAAACGCCGTAGTTTGCGCGAAGACGTTACACGCCGCCGCGACGCCCTGAAAAAACAGGAAGCCTAACGTAAACTTCCCGTTCAATTTCTTTTCATCGTGATCAATAGCTTCGGCGTCGGCGTCGTGATGTCCCTGCTGGTGACGGTCGCCTTGCGCAACTTGCCGCCCAGCAGCGCCATGATCGCCTCTGAGATGAGCCGCCTGCTGCTCTTCATGTCGTTCACGCTAGGCTTTTTTATCTCGCTGCTTGTCCTTATGCGTCGGCTGCCGCCCAATTGGTGGCAATTGGCCAATGAGATTGCCAAGGCCGAGAAGTACGAAGCCCCCAAGGAAAAATGGGGCGGCACCCTAAACGGGAAGAAATCCGGCGACTATGCGCCGCTGTTCGACACAACTTTGCCGAAAGGCAAAAAGGACAAACTGCCTGCGACGCTGGCGACCAACGAGGATGATGCACCGTTCGGCGATGCGCCGAAAGCCGCCGACGAGAACAACGACGCGAGCGCCGACACAGAAGCAGCGCCAGCCGCCTTGATGTCGGATGCCATCAACTCGACGGCTGATCAATCGGTCGATGCCGTCGCTCAGGCCAAAGCCCAGGCCAGCGCCGAGATTGATAAATTCGTGCAATCTATGAGCGTCACCATGCAATCGGCAGCGCGCACGCTTGATGCCCTGACCCGGTTTGCCATGCAGCTATACTTAGCAGGGGCGTGCAGTTCGGCCGCGCGCAAATTCGCACTCTCGGCCACCGATGCTTTTTCATTGATGATCCACGGCTTGATGCAATCGGGGATCGGCAAAGCATTCTCGGAATCATTCGCACTGAATGTCGAAGAATATGCCCAACGCGAAACCTATCGCGGCGTGATTAAAGCAGGGCAAACCGCGATGGAAACTCAACTGCGCGGCGAAGCCGGCGCTGTTGCGGCAATAGTGGCTACGCTTGATCAATGGGCCGAGGCGAAACCTGCAGCGCCGCGCGTGGTAACGTTTATGTTCACCGATATTGTCGATGCGGCGGCCCTGAGCCAGCGACTGGGCAATTTGCATACCCAACGCGTCATCAAAGCGCATGATGAGGTTGTTCGCGAGGCTATCGCGCAAAACAAAGGCACGGAAATTCAGCACACCGGCGATGGCGTTATTGCCACCTACCCCGATCCGGCACGCGCGGTGGCTGCGGCCCAAGTGATTCAGCAAAAACTTGATGACCATAACAAACGAAACGCCCACCTCAGCGCCAATGTGCGCATCGCCATTAATGCCGGTGAAGCGGTTGAAGAAGCCGGCACTTTCTTTGGAGCAACAGTCAAGATGGCCGCCAAAGTTTGCGCCATGGGAAAATCTGGGCAAATTCTGGCGCCCGATGTGATCAAATCATTCTGCAAAACATCGCAGCATTTATTTAAGCCCTATGGCGACATCACGGTCGAAGAGCTTGGAAAAACCCGTGCTGTCTACGAAATCAGCTGGATGAAGTCCGGCCAAGGATTGGAATATGGCGACATCGGACGCCCCTCGGCGTAGCCGCTACGCCACGCCATTGCGGCCATGCTTCATGAACGCAGGTCGATGCGAGAGGCGCTCGTAGTACGCAGCGACAGCCTCGAAAGTAGGATGATCGAGTGGCGTCATGAACCAGCGATTGACCGACAGACCCATCGGAATATCTGCCGCGCTAAATTCGCTACCAGCAACAAAAGCACCCGTCGTTGCCAACTGACGATCAAGAATCTGGACATGTTTTGCCCATGACTTGATTGAAGCGTCAATCTGATCGCTGTCTTGAAAATTTGGGTTTTTGCGAACCAGTGCCTGAACCGCATAGCGCCATGACGAATTGAATTCGGTGGCTTGCCAATCCATCCACATTTCCACCTGGGCGCGGGTGGCCGCAGATTGCGGCAGCAAATCATCGCGGCCATGTTTGTTGGCAAGGTAACGAATGATGGTGTTGGACTCGCGCAGCACAAGGCCGTCGTCAATCACCACCGGAACCAATCCATTGGGATTGAGCGCCAAAAATGCAGGGTCGGAGGTTGGCCGCGTAGCACCGCCCCAATCTTCGCGCTCGTAGGCAATGCCGATTTCATCGCAAGCCCACAGAACTTTGCGAACATTAATCGACGCTGGTTGGCCAAGCACCTTGAGCATTCTGGCTTTATCCTGCCCCATAGGGCCCGAGGGTGAAAATGAGCGCTAAGCCCGCCGAATCGGCTATTCTAGGCCCGATCCGTCCCCCTTGTCTTTATCTGGCAGCCCCCTATTCTCCGCCCCAATTTCGTGACGACAGAAGGATTTCCCCGTGAGCGATACCTCCAAAACCAATGGCGCGACCCCACCGGTCAACGACGACAAACAGCGCCCACCGATGTTTTATGAGCAACCCGCGCCATTGTCGGCTGCGGCTCATGGCAAAATGAAAATCCGGCCCGAGTTTATCTTTTCGCACGCCTACAAAACTAATGCTGTGCCCGTGACCGCGCCTGAGTTTGTGATGGCCGCGCGTAACTACCCGATTATTTTTGTCGGCGATGGCTTGATTCCGACCGCCGCGCTTGGGTTCCAGCCCGACGAAAACCTCTTCGTAACACCTGATGGTGAGTGGGATTGCTTCACATATGTTCCGGCATACGTGCGCCGCTATCCGTTCATCCTGTTGGGTGAACAAAACGCTGAACGCTTGCAGCTGGGCGTGGACGAAGCCGCCAACTCGAACCATGCCGAAGCTCGCGCATTGTTCGAGGGTGAAAAAGAAACAGAAACCGTGCGCGCAGCCTTAAGCATGTGCGAGCAGTTCCACCAGGCGTATTTATTCACGCGTGAGTTTTCGCAAGCCATGGCTGATTCAAAATTGGTCGAAGAACGCACTCTTGATGTTCAGCTTGCCAACGGCGAGAAAATGAATGTCGGCACGTTCATGGCTGTGAACGAAGAGAGATTTAAAGACCTGCCCGACAGCAAAATTCTTGACTGGAAAAAGAAGGGCTTTTTGCACGCAGTGTATTTCCACCTGCAGTCGCTGAACAACTGGGACACTCTGCTGGCAAAGGCTAACGACAGAGCCAACAGCACCGCACCGGCGAGCGCTTAACCGATCACGCTGATCGTCACTAACTGCCCCTGCCCGCGCCAGATCAGGCGCGTGTCGGGGCTCGCATCGCCCAGCGCCGTCAGCCATGGGCTGCGCAACGTCCAATAAACATCGCGCACGCTGTCATCGTGGGTTGTTCTATAAACGCGATATTCCGATACGCCAGGCGCTAAAGGCGCGACAGCAGGATCATCGAGAATATCCCAAACATCCGCCGGTGCCAGGGTCGCCGTCGTCACAACCAAACTTGCCATACCGCGCGTTGTGGCAATGGCGGCCGCACGTTCGTCGGCGCATAAAACTTCCGCCACTGGGCCAGTGCTGATGGTTTGGCCGTTCACGTGCATTTGGCCACTACGATGCTCGATGACATTCGCTTCATCCACCGACCACGATACAATGGTGGTTTCAGCGAAGCGCCAGGCGCGAGCCGCGCTACCCGCTGCTTCAATTGCGACTGTGCCAGACGTACGAAGGACTGCACGCCGCCCAACGTTCACGCCTCGCAAATGCAAGGGCGAGCTTAGCGCTGCGGGATGGGACTTCGCCGCAACAACAAAAGGCAAGGCTGCGGCGCCAGCCGCAACAATACCAGCAGCACACATCACGCGGCGAGAAAGTGCCAGGCTTTGGTTCATCGCTTCACCATTATTGGGCTGGAGGAGTCCACTCATAGCGATATTGCAGCGAGGGCCTTTGACAGACTTCGTCAAACCACGCACTCAGCTTTGGTCGACCCGCGCGCCATTCGTAGGCCCCATCGCCGCTGACCATGTCGTGCTCGCGGATCGGGTTGCGCAGTTCGAGATAACTAATGCCACCGGCCATGCAGGCATGCCCAATATGAAAATCAGCCTTCGCAAACTGGGGGGCTTCGCGCTCCATATGGTCCAGTGCATTCAGCACCTTGCGCCGCTCGCGCAGCATATAGTCGGTGTGGCGATCATCGGGCTTCCGCCAGCCCTCGACCCGCATGTTGGTGGTGGCATCAAACATCCCTTCGCCCAGCATGGCTTGGCGCAACGCCGGCCAGCGGGCGGCACCCGTCGGGAATACCGAACGGCCTGTGGTTGAGAGCGAATCAATATACTCGCAAATTACCAATCCGCCGATCAGGGGGCTGCCATCATCCAAAATCAGGCATGGCACCTTGCCCATAGGGTTAAAATTCCAGATGGTGGTGTCGTCGTCGAACGGAACCGAGCGTTCAAACGTGAGGCGGTCGAGAACGCCGCCTTCATGGGCAACGACCAGAATTTTATGAATGTATTTTGGATTTGGCGTGAAAACGAGCTTCAAGACCCTGCCCCTCTGCATCAGTTGTAGCTATGCTGCCGTGTCAAAACGATTTGGGCAAGACTAAGTCACGATGCGCGTTTCGCAGTACGAAATTTACGAGGGAGACTCCGGCCAATGGGCATTAGCGATGCGCTTTATGCCCAAAGACGAGACGCTGGCTAAAACCCAAGCCGAGACCAACTGGACGCAAAACCGGGTACCGACAATATTGGTTCAGGAAGGCACCGCCGATGACAGCACCGAGCTTGAAATCTCGGTGCCCTATCGCAGCCCTGGCAATCTAACGGCCATCAAACCGCCAGATCTCGACGGCAGTATCTCGGGCAGGGTGACCATGGCCGTTATTAACGGCGTACTGATTGGTGTGTTGGGTGGCGGCCTTGTTGGCGCGGGTATGTCGTCCGTGCGGTTGGCCATTGTTGCATTTATCGCCGTGGCGCTGCTGGCAACACTGGTTTTGTTCCGCCTTTTGGTGCCGACTGAGGTGATGCAGTGGCGCAACAAAACCACGGATTCCAAGCGCAAGACGATCGAGGCCTTGACGGCGGCGTCTAACGAGGACGCCCCAACGGCGGCAAAAGCCGCAGCATCACAAGTCGTGAGTCGACGGTGGCGGCGCAAAGGGGCGTTCTCGCATCCGATCGGAGAAATACCCACCACGAATGTGGTGCCCTCCTCTGGTGTGATTACTGACGTTCCAGTTGCCGGTGGCCAAACGCCCGAAATGGCAACAGTCGCAGCCGTGACGTCAGACCTGTTGCAAGAATTGATCAACCGCCAGGTTAGCGTACTTGCCGCGTTTTCATCCGACGCCCTTAAACTCCTTGGCCCCCAGGTCACCACGCTGCAAGCCTTCGATCGTTACGGCATCAACCTTTACATCGCTGGCGCTGCCCAAGAGATCGCTTGGCGCGAAGCGCTGACGGCCACAACCTTGCAAAGTATTTTGATCGGCGTTCTGGTCGACCTTGGTCAAAGCGCTGACAGCGTGCGAACGTTTTGTGAGCGCTTAGCAGGCGCTGCCGACCGACCACGCTACCAAGCGATGCTCGAAGCCGGACGGGCCGCCATGAAGGCCACACTTGACGCACAGCCCGTTGTCGAGGCGAACGCCCTACCTACTGTTCTAAGAACCTGGAGCAATCCGCACGATAAGGCCGTGGCGGCCCGGCGCTATGCCGTGTTGCTCACCGATATGATCGGCTCGACCGATGCAACGCGGAAACTTGGCAACAGCGGAGCGCAACGCATGCTGCGCGCGCATAACGCCATCTTCCGAGAGGCGTTGAAAAACCACAAAGGCACCGAGGTTAAGCATACCGGCGACGGCATCCTGGCGATTTTCGACAAATCGTATGACGCAGTCGAGGCTGCACGCGCCATTCAACAAGAAGTCATGCTCTATGTGAAAGACAATCCCGATCTACCGCTGTCACTGCGCATTGGCATTGAGTACGGCGAAGGCGCCATTGATGGCGGAGAGTATTTCGGCGATCCATTTAATGCCATCGAGGCCACCTGTGATGCCGCTGGCGGCGGTGACATTGCTGTAACTGCATTGGTGCGTGACCAGTCGGCCGGGGCCAATACTGTGTTCGTACCCCTCACCCCCAGCCCCACGGCGAAAAGCTTTGTCGAAGGCCTGTTCAAACTCGTGTGGGAGCCCAAGCGCGTGTACAACGCACCACCATTGGAATATGGCCAAATCGGTACAACCATCACGCCGCCGCCGCCACCACAGCCCTAACGCCCTCAACCCTCGTGACCATCGCACCGCACCCCATTCCTTCGCCAGCCGTTTGGCAGATTTTGCGAGAGCACAAAACCTTTCGCGCCATTTGGTGCGCGGGGTTGGTGTCGTTGGTGGGTTCATGGATGCAAAACCTGGGCGCGGCGTGGTTGATGACCGACCTCTCGCCATCGCCCGCCATGGTTGGCCTTGTCCAAACGGCACAGGCATTGCCTGGGATCACGCTGGCGTTAGTCGCAGGCGCATTGTCCGATATGTTCGACCGACGTCGGTTTTTAATGACCGTGATGGCATGGCAAACATTTATCACAGCGGCGTTAGCTGCAATGACCGCAATGGGCTTGATGACGCCGTGGATGTTGCTGGGCTTTATTTTTGCAGTAGGCATTGGCGGGGCCTGCCAAGTGCCGGCGATGTCGGCAACACTGCAGGAGATCGTTCCGCGCGACAAAGTCGTAGGTGCCGTTACATTGAATTCAATTTCGATGAATATCTCGCGCGCCGTTGGCCCATCATTGGCGGGGTTCTTAGTAGCCGCCGTAGGCGTTGCAGCGGCGTTTGTGGTCAACTCCCTGTCGTATTTGGTCTTCATGGTGGTCGTGGCTTTGCGCATTCCGCGCGCCCAAATGCGCCAAACCGCACGCCAAAGTTTTTATGCAACGCTGATCAGTGGGCTCATGTATGCGCGGCGTGCAAAGCGTTTTCAGGCCGTGCTGATTCGTGGGTTTTTCTATTTTGTGTTTGCAAGTGCGGTGATGTCGCTTCTGCCGTTTTTGGCCCGCCAAGAGTTGGGCGTAACTGCCAGCACATACGGGCCGCTGGTAGGTTTTGTCGGCATCGGCGCGCTGATCACAGCATTTGTGCTGGTACCGCTGATCGCGCGACGTTGGAACCGCGACCAAGTGGTGCTGGGAGCCAGCGTAATCATCGGGGCATGTTTGGTCGTCATGGGGTGGATCCACTCGTACGCCGTTTTCGCTGCGGTGCTGGTGCTATTTGGCGGCGCGTGGATGATCTCGATGATGTCGTTTCAAGTCTCGTCACAAATGGTGCTACCCGGCTGGGTACGCGGACGCGGCATCAGCATGAGCATGATGAGTTTTACATCAGGAATGGCCGTATCCGGCGCGCTATGGGGTCAAGTTGCGCATTACACAAACCTGACGACCACTTTTACCGCCGCAGGGATCGGCCTAATCATCACGGCGGCATTAACGTATCGATTCAAAATCAGCGGCAACGAAACGGATGAAGGCTAGGCGATGTTTCCTCAAACGTACCGTAAATTTATTCTCACTCAGTTCGGCGAAGATTTTCGTGCGTGCACCAAAATTGTCACAACCCCCTGGCAAGACCCCGGCCCTGACGAAGTTGTGGTCAAAAATATTTATGCCGGCGTGAATGGTGTTTACGATTTCAACATGATGCGCAACGCCGTGGACTACATCAAATTCACTGTACCGACAGACTTAGGAATTGAAGCGGTCGGACGCGTGGTCGCCATGGGGCGCAATGTTAAAACGGTCAAGGAAGGCGATGCGGTGGCAACGTGGAAAGTCGGCAGCGGCTACCGCGATTATCAAATTGCCGCAGCCAGCCGTATTTATCCCATTCGCGAACCATCGCCCGAAATTCTGACACTCATTCCTACGGGTGTTTCGGGTAAAGTCGGTATCGAACGCGTGGGCGAAATGAAAACAGGTGAAACTATTGCCGTCTCGGCCGCTGCGGGTGGCCTGGGCCACATCGTTGTGCAACTGGCCAAGCAAGCCGGCAACCACGTGATTGGCCTGGCGGGCAGCGACGAAAAGTGCGCGTTGGTGAAATCACTGGGATGCGACCGCGCGATTAACTACACGACCGAAGACGTCGATGCGGTGCTGAAAGCCGAATACCCGCGCGGGATTGATATCGCCTACGACTCGGTCGGTGGGCGCCTGTTTGACATATTTGTGGATAATTTAGCCATTCGCGGACGGCTGGTGATTAGCGGTTATACATCTGAGGTTGGAAAACCATTGCAGATGGTGAACGCTGGGCGGCCCTGGACAAAACTGTATTTCAAATCTGCCTCAATTCGTGGATTCATTAACCCGCATTTCCAAGAATTCTGGCCAGACGCGGCGGAGCGATTGCTGACCTCATATTACAACGGGGCGTTGACGGTTCTTGTGGACCCTACCCCCTTCACCGGGCTAGAAGCCATTCCCGATGCGGTGGCGTACCTGATGGCAGGGCGCAATCGCGGCAAGGTCGTGATTAAACTCGATCACACCAATTAGGAGGGATTCATGCTCAAGAATATTCTGAAAGCTAGCGTCGCCGTTCTCGCTGTATGCGGATTTTCGGTTGCCGCCAGCGCCGAAAAACTCGACCTCAATACCGCTGAGGGCGTGGCAAAAGTTAACCGCAAATTCCAATGCTCGCTGAAAGACGGCAAGCAAGTCACTTACTACTGGCACGGCACCGCCTTCGGTCGCGTGCAAGGTATGGCCGACAAAGTATTGTTCAATGTCGAAGGCATGAACACACGCGCCTGCACCACCGTGATGGATAAAGATAAGGGCTATGGTTACCGCCTCGTGTCGCGTGAACTGTTGCTCTACAAAGACCCAAAGACCGGCGAATACCTGAAAACTTGGGACAACCCCTACACCGGCCAGAACGTCAAAGTGCTGCACGTGGCTAACGACCCGGTCAACAGCCGCCCTTCATTCGGTGTTGGCCGCGACGGCAAAGTGCAAAAGTTCAACGGTACGGTGCTTGATGGCGAAATGTGGCTGACCTCAACCGTGCCGCTGTTCTACGTCAACCCGTTAGCGGGCGAGTACCAAAAGAACATCGGCGGCATGTACCATGCCACCGAAATGTTCAACTTCTTCGCCGACGAAAAAGACATGCTTGACGGAAAGAAAGACCAAGCCGACGTGCGCGTGGCCTGGCAACGCATGTCTGACTGGTTGCCGTGGATGGAAATGAGCGGCCGCGAAGGCCTGTTCTATGTCTCGACGGCGGGCCGCATGCTGCGCAAGTTCGACGACATCCCCCAAGGCATGCGCGACGAGATTGCCAAGAACTACCCGATCTATGTCACGCCACCACCGGTGGACGATACGCGCCCCAACGAAACCAGCTGGACTTACTTCAAGCGACTGGTTCAACCAACCACGCCGGCTCGCGCAGAGTAAGTTTGGTTGATTTGTGACGATAATCCCCGCTCTGACCGAGTGGGGGTTTGGTGATAACAGGCATTAACAATAAGGCCCCATCCTGACGGTTGGGGCCTTATCTTTTCCTAGATTTGCGAGACTTTTTGCCTTTGAGTCGACTGTAAGAATGGCACTGAATCAGGCCCCATCTACATCCGGTCGGATCCCCTGATTCCGCATCGGACATCCGCACGTCAATGACAAGTAGTGTGTAAAAAACTCTCCGACATTGTCGAGGACCTTTACAGATTCAATAGCTGGTTCTCCTAACCCAAAGTAGCAAGCTCTTGAAGCTGAACACTTTTTCGCATTGGCATGACTCTTGCAACGTTAGTGGTGAGGCAACCTATTGCCCCGTCATTCTCAGGAGATAATCAATGTCAATTTCGCCCAGGTCAATTTCCGCATTACTCGCAGCGACCTCTCTCGCCACAGCCTTCATGATTGCCGCCTCCCCAGTGTCTGCATCCCCAATATTGGGAACTGCGAGTGGCTTTGCTGTTCTCGCCAGTTCAGCTGTGACAAATACGGGCTCAACCGTAATCACCGGTGATGTCGGCATTAGTGGTGGAACTTCCATCACAGGCTTTTTTCCACCGGGCATTGTTAGCGGCGGCACGATCCACTTGAACGACGGCCTGGCCATTGCAGCGAACAGCGACTTCCTAGCGGCATATGTTTTACTGGGTGGATCAGTGATCACTCAAAACCTAACGGGATTGGGCGATCTCGGCGTTGGCCCTCTTGGGAGTCTATCTGCGGGTGTCTATAAATTTGACTCGACGGCTCAATTGAACGGCGCTCTCACACTTGATGGCGGAGGTGATTCCAATGCGAAGTTTATTTTTCTGATAGGGAGCTCGCTCACGACCGCAAGTGCTTCGTCTGTTCTGCTTACCAACGGCGCACTGTTTGAGAACGTTTTTTGGTGGACCGATGCTGCAGCGACGTTGGGCTCGGGAACCGCGTTCGCTGGATCGATACTTGCAGGTACTTCAATTAGCTTAAACGACGGCGCCACCATCGTCTGCGGTCGAGCATTGGCAAAAGCCGCCGTGACAATGATTTCCAATCAAATCTCAACCGATTGCCAACAGGCTCCTCCCGGCGTTGACCCCGTTCCCGAGCCAGCATCGCTTCTGCTTTTTGCCTTTGGCATTCTTGCCGTAATCGGTTTTGCATTGCGGCGCAGACGCGCGCGGAACTGGTTGAATTGGGCAAATCAGCCTGGTAGCCGGTAGGGCTATGGCCGGATTCTAGATTTCGAAAAGCATCCGGCCAACTGCTCGAAAAATTAGCCCTCGTCACTTTTCTCCGGGGACGCTCGATCATCTTGATCAGATAACCAGCGGACCGTTTGTGCGGCATCACATAAACAAACCCAAGACGAAATGGTGATACGGCGTGCGCGTTCCTCGGTCTTCATCTCGCAAACCGAACCCCATCGATATACACGTCGGCAATAGAATTCAGCTAAGACGCATCCTGTTGGGTCTTAGCCAGCAGCAGCTAGCTGAATTGCTTGGACTGACGTTTCAACAAGTTCAGAAGTACGAACGTGGAACAAATCGCACAAGCGCCAGCCGCCTCTGGGATATTGCCAGCGCACTAAAGTGTTCTGTCCTGTTTTTCTTTCAGGAGATGGATCAATGGACTGCAACTCCCGGGCTGCGAAGTTGGGATGGCGAGGATAATGATGCGGTCATTAAGACCCACGATCAAATCAATCATCACGAAACATTGGATCTCATAAGAGCTTATCACAGCATTGATGATGCCAATGTTCGCCGGAGAATCTACCAACTAACAAAATCATTCGTCCTGGCAAAGGAAACTGCGGTCGACAGTCAGGACAAAGAAGTTGAGATTATTCAGACCATGAAAGTGATCTGATGGTAAGCGCAGGGCCGTCACTGACCATGCCCCCTCACCCTCGGCTTTGCGCCAGAGTGGTGTCGTTACTCCACACTCTTGGCGATGCGGAAGCCATACAAATCTTGGCGGGTGGCGGCGGGGGCAAACGCACGGTAACTCACGCGCGCGAGCCAGGCAGCGTTATCCCAACTGCCGCCGCGCAGAACTCGTTTCTCGCACGCCGCACCGCCGTCACGCGCAGCGCCAGTCGGCAATGCCGATGTGTAGTCGCGGTACCAGCAATCGGCGGTCCATTCCCATACATTCCCGCTCATATCGTATAGCCCGAAACCGTTCGCGTCGAACGAGCCCACGGGCGCTGGCCCCGCGCCATCCCATGCGCTGCCGCAGTCCAAACAGTTGGCGAGCCCGCGTCCAGAATTGGCTCCCCATGCATAGGGCGTGGAAGCGCCAGCCCGCGCCGCATATTCCCATTCTGATTCGGACGGCAAACGGTAGTCTTCGCCGGTCTTCACTCGCAACCAATCCACATATTGCTGGGCGTCTAACCAACTGAGACCGGCTTTGGGTAAGTTCTCGCTGCCGGGCTCAGCCGTCACTTTGGCACTGCACGCACCAGCCTGCACACAGGCGGCGTATTCGCGGTTGGTAACTTCATTGCGCCCTAGTTTGAACGCAGCGATGGCAACTTCGCGCACGGGCTGTTCAGACCGGGCACCATTGCCCACCTGATCGCCCATCACGAATTTGCCGGCCGGGATAAGAACTAAGCCGCTATCTTGCTCTTCGGCGAAATGGCGACGTTGGTCGATGACGTTCATCCATTCTTGCTTCAGGCGCACGGCGTCAGCTTCGCGCGTGGCGAGGTGCAGATCGTTGCCCAACGTGGGTAACACGCCGCCGAATTGTTGCTCGATCAGCAGTTCGGCTTGGCGCAGATCGCGCAACTTCGCTGATAAAGTATTCTCGACGCCCGTCAGCACAGCCACCGCTTCCGAGTAGCGACCATGCGCAATGTGGTCGTCGCCAAGCCCTGCGAGGTTATAAGCATTAAGCACTTCGGGGTGGTTGAACACGCTGGGCGTGATCAAATCGGCCAGGGCTTGCAGCATGGCCGCAGCCCGGCGCGCGTCCGTCAACGTCGGCACAGAATCGTTGGTGCGCTCGTGCTTTATTGCCAGTTGCTCGACTGTTGCCAACGTCATGCGCGCATCCATGCTGCGGCGTTGCAGGCCGCGCTGCGCCTCGCCCAGAGAGGTTTGCAACGCCAACGCGCGCATTTGTAACGCTTCAGCTTGCAGCTTGGTCGAGGCGGCCTCACGGCTGCCAGGCAGAAACTCCGCCAAGGGGCCAAGCGCAGTGTAGTTCACTTCACGCAAGCTCACGACTGCAAGCATGCTCAGACCAACCACCACAAGCCCTGTGGCGATGCGTGATAAAATCTTAGGTGCCACACGCGGTGTTTGCGATGCGGCGGCAATAAAGTCGGCGTGGCTGTCAAAGCGCGCTTCGGGAGCCAGCGCAAGTGCGCGCTCAATCGTCGACACAAATTCATTTGGCAAATCTGGCCGCAGAGCACCCAACGGTTTGCGACCGGTCTCGGGGGCTAAACCGCTCGCCAAATAATACGCAATGGCTGCAACCGAGTATTGATCGGCGCGCGCGTCGATGGTTTTGAGATCGGGCGTTTCCGAACTCGACATCGCCACAACCTCAGGCGCCAAGTACGCGGCTTGGGCGACATCCAAAACACGCGCAGCGGCCAGCACGGGCACGGCATGACTGAGCATGAAGTCACCGAGGCGAATTGTCTCGCCAACCATGAACACGTTCTGCGGCGTAAGGTTGAGGTGCAAGCTTTTGGGCGCAGCGTATGCAAGCGCGGTGCAAATTTGCGTAATGATGTCTAGAATTTCAGCGGCGGATTTCGGCTGTGCCCAGCCGGTTGGCACCGACGCCTCGGCCAAGGGCCTGCCGTCGACAAACTCCATAGCAATGAGAGTATGCGCGCCGGTATCGATCATGCCGTAGGTGTTGATGATGCCGGAATGCGCAAACCCGAACGTTTGGTGAATGATCTCGGCTAGGCGCTTGGATGCGCCGGGCACCAGCATCAATTGCGGAGCCAACACTTTCAGTGCGACGTCTTTGCCCCATGTGAGATCTAGCGCGCGAAACACCGCACCGCGCGGCCCAAAACCAATTTTACTGCGCACGGCATAGCGATCTGCCAATACGATTCCGGCCTTCAGTTCAACAGTTGCGCCGGGCGGCAAACCAGCCGGTTTAGATTGCTCGTTCAGTGCAGCTTCACGCGCAGCATCAAGCTCGCGCATTTGTGCTTCAAGCACACGTTTTTCGATGTCGGAATGCGAGGTGACCCAGCGGCGCTCAAGTGTGCGACGACGTTGCGCGTATTGCGCCTCGATATCGTCGGGCTGTGGTGTTCCTGAAAGGCCTAAAAGGGCCAACGCTTGCTCGTGGTCCATGCTTTCCATGGTCGACTCTCGTCATATGGCGCGACCAATTCTTGGTCGTTAGGAGCACCCTACCATGAGCCAACCTCGCCGGGGCAAGTCGGCAAAAAACCGCAGTTTTCCTTGGGTTTGCGTGCAAAACTTCAGGTTGAAATGCCTGAAACCCGCGAATCGGGCCTAGATTTGCTGGAAGAATTCCAGCCAAGCACCGCTGGGCGCGCGCACCACCATCAACTTCACCTCGCCATAGGGCGCAATATTGGCACGCGCGATGGGGCGATGGAGCACCACGCCGCGAGCCGTAATTTGCGCGGCAAAGGCCTCAAGATCAGGCACATGAATACGATAGGTGATGATGCCAAAATTCGGCGGCTGCGCGCGGTCTGAAAAATCACGGCCTTTGATGCCGTCAAAATGAAAAATCTCGATGGTGCCGCCGTCGGCGTCTTTTGCGGCCGCAAAGCTGGCCGCCTTTTCTTTCACTTGCCCACTCAGCAACACACTATTGGGAATGCCCATGTTGTTCGAGCCATCGGGTGGCCACGTCGGCGACGCTTCCCAACGCACCACCCATCCTAGTTTTTGCGTGAAGAATTCAAAACTCGCCGCGTAGTCGGCGACCATCTGCGTGGCGTTGATGATGTGGCTCATGGTCTCGAACTTTGGGATATCGTCGTAGGGCTGGTTAACGCGCTGCAATAAGTTGATGACGACTCCATCGTGACCGCGCAGCATTGCACCCGCGTATGACTTCCCAAATAGTGTGTAGCGATTGGGATCGGCGAAACCCTGAAAGCCCTTGTCGCGCAGGGCTTCGAACACGCCATCCATATCTTTAACCAAACTATTGAAATTGAAAATGCCGCCGGTGTCGAAGGGGCGCGCGCTAGAGCGCACTTGTACCTGCTCCACCCCGCTGACCTTCACCAACCGCAGCAAACCCTTGTTGGCACCCGGCACACCCAACAATCGATCGTGCATCGTGGCGGTCGCGGGCAAACCCCACGCAGCAACAATTGAGGGGTCGGACGGGCCATCGTTTTTGATGTCGAACTTAGCGACCGACGTATAAATCTGAGTGGCCTGTTCAAGATTCTTGACGCTAACAACGATCTCTTGAACCCCGTGGCGGTTTGCTAAGTCAATTCGCGCGTGGGCGGAAACGATGGTCATACCAAAAACCACCAGTGCAGCAACAGCGGCCTTCATTTTTAGATCAAGCCCAACGTCGTGAGCCGCGCGATGGTTTGAGCTTGCGCGGCAGCAAAGTGCGCACGCTCGGGCGTTTTGAGTGAGCCATCCGCGTTCAAGAGCGAGTTTGCCGCCTGAATATTGTGCTTTGCATACGACGAGGCAAAAGCCTCGAACCGCTGGCGCGTGATGAAGTTATTCATGCCGGGCATTCGACGGGCGCGCCGCAAAGCATTCAAATCAATTTGGTCGGCGGCATAAATGGTTTCGCCCGAGCCCGCCATTTTCAACACCTGGCCACGATAATCGATAATGCGCGAACCGCCGTTGCCGACATCTTGCGGAAGATCGATGTCGTGCAGGCCGGCCGTGTTAGCGGAAATGACATAGGCCATATTCTCGATGGCGCGCGCGAGCTTGGCGATATCCTTGAACGTTTGCTGCGGCGTGCCGCTTTCGCTGGTGGGGTGAACAAACACCTCGGCCCCGCGCATGGCAAAACAACGCGCGATTTCGGGGTACAAAATTTCCTCGGACGCTATTGCGCCCAGATTGCCAATCTCCGTGCGAGCAACTGGGAAAACACCCTCGAGCCCATAGATGTCGAGATATTTGTCCCATACATCATGCGGAGTAGGCGCATACATGGAATTGAGCCTTCGATAGCGCAGCACCACTTTGCCTGATGGGTCGATGATAAAACAGGTTTGGAAATAGTAGCCTGGAAAGTGCTTGTCGGTCTCATAAGCGTTACCGGCCAGGAACAATTGATTGTCCTGTGCAATTTTGCCCAGCGCATCATACTCGGGCCCATCAACATCAAGTGCTGCTTTGTCGGCCCACGCGGCGACCGGCTCGCCTTGCGGATAACAGGTGAGGAAGTATTCCGGCAGCACCACTAGCTTCAGCGACGGCCCCATCCAATGTTTGGTGCCGCGCACCTTTTCAGCCACGAAAGCAATAGTCGCGTTCATCCGCACACGCGCAGACTCGCGGTCTGGGCAGCGGTTAACCGCATGCACAGTCATTTGCAGCGCAGCGGCACCATAGGTGGGCCCCAATAACGGCGGCAGATTTTCGGTCAATGCATCCTCCCCTTCTCGATCGGAAGGATAGACGCGCTAGAAGCCGACGCGCAAACCCAATCGCGCGGTGCGTGGTGTACCGATAGAGACCAGGCCATCAGCCGAGCGCCCTGATTCGACCGTGCGGTCAAAGATGTTCTCGATGGCCAGCGTCAGTCGCGCAGTCGGCGTGATAGAAAGGTCACCAGACAAATCAGCCACAACATAGCCACGCAAGACACGGGTATTTTGGTCGTCGTCAAATTGATGGCCCGCGCCGCGGAGGGACGCAACCGCCGATGCGGCTTCTGTCGGCTTCCAGGTCAGCTGCACTGAGGCTTGGTGCCGCGAGACTTGCGCCAGCCGCAGCCCCTGCAATGCCGGCTGGCGCAAGCTGCGTGTCACCTCGGGCGATGTGTATAAATATCGCAGCGCCGTTTGCCATTGGGGCGAAAAATCAGCAGTGAAGTCAACTTCGATTCCGTTGGCCATAATACGCTCGATGTTTTGGCGCTGACGCAATACGCCGCCAACCGGAACAACCACGTTCAAATTTGGATCAAGGCCGGGCGTAGCGCGCACCGTCACATTGGTGACAGCGTCTTTGAGCACGGAGTGGAAATAAGTGGTCGTAAAGACAACACCGGGGCCAATCGTCCAATCAGCGCCGACATCAATTCCCGCAAGCCGTTCAATCGCCAGCGCGGGATTGGCCTCGGTGATGTCATTGCCCACGCGAAAGGGACGGTACAGTTCATTCAACGTTGGCAAGCGAAACCCGCTATAGGCCGCTGTGCGTAGCGTGAGCATGTCATCAGCACTGTAACGCAAGCCACCGCGCACTGTGCTGATGGTGCCATCGCGATCAGCATACCTATCGTCTCGCAGCACGGCGCCTGTTTGCAGCAAGGATTCACGCCGACTACCACTGTTCTGCTGCCAGGCATCGACACGTCCGCCGAGCGTGGCCAATAATTGTGTCGTCGGTTGCCAGTTGAGTTCTGTGAAAGCGCCAGCGAGGACTTGCTTGCCACCGGCCTTTCGCACGCGCGTAAAGCCGGCACCGAGATTTTGGAAATTCTCGTTGGTCGCACCGTCGGTCAGGCGCGCATCCGCACCGGCATCCATTGATACGGCATCACTAAAATTGTGCCTGACCACAACATTGGCACCAACGGCCCTTGACGGAACTGCAAACTGGTCGAGCGAGGGCGTTGCTACAGTACGCGCGGCATTGACGGCCGCAAACACGGCGTCGAACGCCTGATCGCGGATATAGGCGTTCATCTCCCACGACGTATCGCCGCGTGGATCGTGCACTAGTGACACAGCACCATCGGCCACGCGGGTTTTGGATTCTGAAATACCAACGCCATTGATAAAACGGCTTTCAGAATATCGCGCGACACTATGCATGACTATGTCATCACTGATCGCAAGTCGCGCGCCCACCTCGGCCACCCCGCCACGGTCGGCGGCGCGAATGTCCACCGGCCCGCGTTGATCGGCACGAATCAAAAACGAACCATCGGTGCGATGACCATGCAGCAAGCCATGCCACGCACTGCGTTCGGTTTGCGCTTGCACGCCCGCCGTTGCATCGAATGTGTTGTGTGGTCCGGCACTCACTTCGGCGAAACCGCCATCGCGCTCGATCTCGCGGCTTTGCAATCGAATAACACCGGCCAACGCAGCATTGCCCCAAGGCCCCGCACCACCACCGCGCGTGATGGCGGCCGTTCCAATCGACGCCGTCGGCAATCGACTCCAGTCGATCCACCCCCCAAAAGCATCGTTCTGGGGAATACCATCCAGTAACAGGAGGGTTCTCCCTGCCCCGCTGGGCCCGAGACCCCGTAAACTCACACCTTGAGTGGTGGGATGGGACGCCCGGCTTGATTGGCGTCGGAAAAGCCCAAATCCGGGCACTGAGCGCAAGGCATCGTCCAGCCTAGCCCCTGCAGCTAGTGCCAAAGCCTCGCGTGATAGACTAGCTGTAGCGTAAGCAGGCTCATTGACCGAAGGCGCTAAACGCCGCCCGGTGACCAAAATTTCCGGCAAGCCGTCAGCAGCCAAGGCCGTAGTTATGCCAGACGGCCCGCAAACCAGGGCCAATCCAGCTATATATATGAATTTACTACATTTATTGATCGTCATAAGGACCCATGGCACGCTCCTGACAACATATATAATGTGCGCGGTTCGGGCGAGGCTGAATGACTAGCCGCGTCCAAAACGCCCAGGCCCGGGGATTAGGGCGGGGAAGCGACTCAGAAATAAAATCGCGGGGGCTGCATGCGTCGAGTTGGTTTGGTTTTGGTGGCGATGTCAGCGTGGGCGTCGAGCGCGATAGCGGGCACGATCAATGCGCAGGTCAATTCCGACACCGGCGCGGCTGTGGCCAGCGCCGTGGTCTATGCGATTCCAGCAACCGGGCAGGTGCCGGCGCCAAGCAAAGCCGCCAGCATGGCGCAAGAAAATCAGCAGTTCGATCCGTTCGTGCTCCCCGTGCAAGTAGGAACTGCGGTCGAGTTTCCCAACCGCGATTCCTTTCGCCACCATGTCTATTCATTCTCACCTGCCAAGCCGTTTGAATTGAAGCTTTTCGGCGGTAACGAAAAACAAGTGGTGACGTTCGACAAAGAAGGCGTGATCGCGCTGGGCTGTAACATCCACGACAATATGTTGGGCTATATTTACGCGGTACCGACGCCCTACTTCGCCAAAACCGGCGAGGACGGCAAAGCCGCGTTGAGCCTCCCGCCCGGCGCATACTCGGTAAAAATCTGGCATCCCAATCAAAAGGCAAACGGGCCGGACAACTCAACGTCCCTAACAGTATCTGCCGAGGGCGCAAGTGATGTGAAAGCTGCCGTGGTGATGAAGTCTGAGCGCAAGGCTAAGAAGTCCGGCGCTAAAGACGAAACCGAATACTAAAGGTCAACGCCCGTGTTCCAGCGCTTCCAAACCAAACTGGTCTTGTTCTTCGCAGCGTTGTTTGCGGTCGTGCAAGCCTTCTCGTACTTCACCGTTGAATCCACTGTGCGTGGCAGCATTTTGGGCGAAGCGCGAAATCAATTGGCCAAAGCTTTTGAGGTTTTTGAAAATAGCGTGGAGGACACCACCGCTGCCGTCGCGGAAGGCTCGACTATTCTTGCCACCGACTTCGGGTTCCGACAGGCCGTAGCCACCAAAGACCGCCCCACCATTATGTCGGCGCTCAATAACCTTGGCACGCGTATCAGTGCCGACCGCGTGATCTTGGTGGGCGTCGACAACCAAATCATCGGCGACACAGGTACGGCCAGCGATGCCGCCTCGACGGGCAACATTGTCTCGATGGGCTCGACTGAATTTGCTTTCCCCGAATTGCTGACTCAGGCCGATGACGAGGGCCGCGCAGTGACCATTTCGGTGATGGACAATCAGGTTTACCAAACCGTGGCTGTGCCCATTCGCGCGCCCGTGACGATTGCAACGATCGTTATTGGCATTGAAATCAATAACGCCTATGTGCGCAAACTGGCCGATAAGAAATTCACTGTGCCCCTTGATATCACTTTTGCGCGCTCGGTGCCCGAAGGCGGTTGGACGGTGGCGACCAGCACGCTGAAGCCTGAATTTGCAAATCAACTGACCGGCATTTTAGGCACGATCAACGCCAAAGCGACCGACGCACCGCGCACCATCAAACTGGGCGACTCTGATTTCGTTAGCCTCATCGCCGCGCTGCCCACGCCCGCCAATAGTCCAAAAGTTGATGCGGTGATCCAGTATTCGCTTGATGCGTCACTGTTGCCGTTCGACGCGCTATTTCTCACGCTCATTGGCGTAGCGGCCGTCACTCTGTTGCTAACCCTGATTGGCTCGTTTGTGATTGCAGGCGGCGTCTCCAAACCCATTCGTGAACTCGATACGGCCGCACAGCGCATTAAGACTGGTAATTATACCGAGAAAGTCGCGATCACGCAGCGCGACGAATTCGGGCGCTTATCGGATACCTTCAACCAAATGATGGACGGTATCGCCGAGCGCGAGGCAAAAATTGAGTATCAATCGCTGCATGACCCGGCGACGGAATTGCCTAATCGCCTCGCCTTCGAGCGCCGCCTGTCCAAAGCCATTGCCGAAGCTGATGTGGCAAAAGGCCAACTGAGCGTCTACCTGGTGCAAATCGGACGCTTTTCAGAAATTAACAATACGCTGGGCCACGACACCGGCGAGCAGATGGTGGCCAAGATTGGCGACAATTTGCAGCGCATCATCAAGCAAAGCGATGTGGTTTCGCGCCACTCCAGCAGTATGTTCGCGTTACTTCTGCCGGGGGCTGGCTCGAACCACGTCAACCCCATCGTGCAGCGGATTTTAGACTCCTTCGACGAGCCGATCACAGTTGGCGGAAACACTGTCGACGTGACGGCTTGGATTGGCGAGGCCTGCTATCCAGAGCACGGCATAACAGCAAAGATGTTGCTGCAACGCGCCGATACCGCAATTTTTGAAGCCAAAAAAAGCGCTCAACACTATGCGCTGTATAACGCTCAGCTCGACCCCTACAAACCTGAACGCTTGTCGATGATGGGCGAACTGCGCAGTGGGCTCGATCGCGGCGAGTTCAGGCTGTACTACCAACCCAAAATCGACATCGCGACCGAGAAGATTACAGCCGCTGAGGCGCTCATCCGCTGGATCCATCCGGTGCGCGGCTTCATGCCCCCTGACTCGTTCATTCCATTGGCCGAGCAGACCGGCAATATCCAAAAGCTGACGTCTTGGGCGCTTGATACCGCCATCTCGCAGGTGGCGGTGTGGAAAAAACAAGGCATCGACATCAAGGTGGCCATCAATCTTTCGGCCCGCGATCTCAGCAATCGCCATTTGCCCCAGGAGATCGAAACCCTGATGGCCAAACACGGGGCCACAATTAGCCAGTTAATCTTGGAAATCACCGAAAGCGCCGTGATGGAAGACCCCAAACAATCGATGGAAGTGCTCTCTGCGCTGAACAAGATGGGTGCGACTTTGTCAATTGACGATTACGGCACCGGTTATTCGTCGATGTCCTACCTGAAAAGCCTGCCCGTCCAGGAAATCAAAATCGACAAGTCGTTTGTCATGAAACTCGCCAGCAATAATGGTGATGAAATTCTGGTGAAGTCGACCATCGATCTTGGCCATAACCTCGGCCTGAAAGTCACCGCTGAGGGTGTTGAAGACCGCCCGTCGCTGGATATTTTGAAATCCCACGGATGCGAGACCGGCCAGGGCTACCACATCAGCAAGCCGGTTCCGGCAGCGGATTTCGAAAAATTCTACCGTACATCGCGCTGGTCGCCACTGCCGCAGCCCGACACCGCCCCAGCATGACCAACGCCATCTCGCACTTGCGCTTGACGTTTAAGCTTGCGGCGCTGGTGTGCCTTGCAACCTCTGCCTATGCCGACGATGGATTGCCGTCGTTCTCGGCGCGCGGTCTGATTGATGGCCGACTAGTCATTACCGACAACACGCAAAGCTGGGAACAACGCGGCCTTGGCAAAACCCGCTACGGCGGGCAGCCCGATGTCATCGCGCGCATGGCCGAGGCTTCGCTGATTTTGCAATCCAAAATCACGTGGGACCTGTCGGGCATGGTTCACCTGACCACGAACACCCAGCAAAAGAATGCTGTCGACGTGGTCGAAGCCTTCTTAGCTTATAAGCCCGCCCCGACAGGCGAGTTTGGTTTCCGCGCCAAAGCGGGGGCCTATTTCCCGCCAATCTCGCTGGAAAATTCGGGCCTTGCGTGGACCAGCCCTTACACCATCAGTTCATCGGCCATAAATAGTTGGGTGGGCGAAGAATTGCGTTCGGTCGGTGCAGAAGTCACCGCCTTTCGCCAAACCGACGACCTAACCTTCTCGGTTCTCGCCTCGGGTTTTTATTATAATGACCCCGCCGGTACCGTGATGGCGTGGCGTGGCTGGGCGATCCATGACCGCGAAGCCGGCGTGTTTGAGCGCCTGCCACTGCCCAACGTTCGTATTGTGCAGCCAACCGGGCGCTTGTTTCGGCAGGCCCCATACATCGAGCCATTCAAAGAAATCGACGATCGCATGGCCTATTACGTCGGCGCGCGCCTCGAACACGAGGACTTAGGCGAATTGCGCGTGATGTACTACGCCAACCCCGCTGATGACCTTGAACTGACGAATGGCCAGTGGCCTTGGCGGACGTCGTTCTTTGCGGCTGGCGGCAAAACCCTACTCCCCGGCGACATCGACCTCATCTCGCAGTTCATGACCGGCAAAACCACGGTTGTGACCATCCCCAACGGCGTCGGCCCCGTCGTCAACACTCACTTCCTGTCAGGGTTCGCGCTGGTGAGTAAGCAATGGGACAAGCACCGAGTTTCGTTGCGACTTGAATATTTCGAGACCAAGGATAAAGACAACTTATTCCCCGACAATAACAACGAATGGGGCAATGCGTTGACCGCTGCCTACGTCTTCCGGCCCGTTGACAACCAACGCCTGACGCTGGAATTTCTGCATATTCGAAGCACGCGTCCCGAGCGCACGCTTAGCTTCAGCTTACCGCGCACCGCCACCGAAAATCAACTCCAGGCCAGCTATCGGTTTTTCTTTTAACCAACCATGTCCCAGCCCATTTCGCGCGACCCCGTTGCCTTTGCCGCTTTAGCTGGCCTAGCCGCATTGACGCTGTATTTGATGGTTGTCGGGCAAGGTATTTTCCTGCCACTCGTGTTGGCCATCTTTATCTCGTACCTCATTCTGGCTTTAGGCCATGCGTTCCAGCGTATCAAGTTGGGTGGGTGGAGCCCCAAGCCAGCGTTGGGTTTAACACTAGCCATAATTTCGTTCATCTTGGTTATCGGCCTGGTTGTGCAAATCATTGCAGGCAATGTACGAGACGTGGTTGAGGCCGCGCCGCAGTATCAAGAACGGCTGCAAACACTGCTGGGCCAGATTACTACCTTCATTGGGGGCATTGTTGGCCAGGACCGGCCGTTAACGCTGACGACTGTGCTGAACGAAATCGACCTGCGCGCAGTTGTGGCCAGCTTTGCCGGTGCGTTCCAGGCCATTGCCAGCAACACCTTCCAAATTTTTGCATACGTCGCCTTCCTGTTGCTGGAAAGCCGGTACTTTGAACGCAAAGTGAAGGCGATGTTCCCGAACAGCACTCAGGAAAAAAGCGTACGAGCTACTCTGAGCGACATTGGCAAACGCATCGAGACCTATGTGCTGGTGAAGACCTTCATCAGCCTTTTGGTAGGTCTGAGCAGCTTTATCGTGCTGAGTGTCGCAGGTGTCGACTTCGCCCCATTCTGGTCGCTGCTCATCTTTGTACTGAACTTCATTCCCTATATCGGCTCGCCGTTGGGCATGATGTTTCCGACGGTTTTAGCCCTGCTACAATTTGGCTCGTTGCCCTATGTTGCTATCGTGCTGGCGTTCCTGTGGGGGTCACAAAGTGCGGTCGAAAACTTCATCGAGCCGCGCATGATGGGCAGTTCACTCAACCTCAGCCCCGTATTCATGATGCTCGCCTTGTCCGTTTGGGGCGCCATCTGGGGCATCACCGGCATGATTTTGGCTGTGCCGCTCATGGTGATGATCATGATCGCATTCGCGCAGTTCCCGACCACGCGGCCATTAGCCGTGATGATGTCGGAAACGGGCGAGGTTAAGTAATCTTAGCAGCCTGCGCCTCGGGAATTTTATAGAACCGCAGCACCAGCAAACTCGACAAGTGAAAGACAATCGGCAGCATCACGTAGCCGATGGTAATGCCTAAAAGGGCCGAGGCCGGCTGCGATTGGCTGATCCCGGTGTCGGTTTCAACGTAGCCCGAGACACTCAGCACTATACCGATAATCAGGGTGCCAACCGCAAAGGCCACCTTCTCGCTGGCCAGCCACACGCCATTGAACGCACCTTCGCGATTGAGACCCGTGCGCGTACGGTCATAGGCGACTGTATCGGTCAGCATCGACAGTGCCGTGAGAATGAACGCGCTATTAAACAGACCATTCAAAGTTGCGATGGATAAAATCATCCACAAGGCAGGGTTTGGGATCAACCACAGGGCAAAGGCACCGCAATAAAGCAGCAGCGTGCTGACATACACGCGCATTTTGCCAAACCGAGCACAGGCAGCCACCCACATCGGCTGCGAGAAAATACCCGCAAGCGCGATGAACAGCACCATGGTGCCCAAAATCGTCAAAGGCTGTTTGAGGACATAGACATAGAAATAAACCAAAGCGGCATAGCCGATGCCCTCGGCCAAGCGCTGCAAGAAGGCGGCACCCAACAAAATCAGAAACGGGCGGTTGTCCAAGGCCAGTTTGAACTGCGCCAACAACCCAAGCGTCGTTTCATGGCGATCCACATAGGGGGCTTTGGAGGTCGAGAACACGCTGGTCATCATGGTGACCAAACAAATGGCTGCCATGACCCAAGCCATAAAACTATACGCCTCGGTTCCTGTACCGCCAAAGTCGCGAATGGCCGCGGCGTATCCGCCGACGATCAGGCCTGTGGCCATGAATGCCACCCGAAACGCCATGAGGCGCGTGCGATCATGCGGATTGGCCGTCATCTCCGAGCCCATGGTGAGGTAAGGCACCGAGAACGCGGCGAAGGCGGTGAGAGCGATGGTGTAAACTGCCGAGACATAGACAGCACGTGCGCCAGGGCTGGCCATCACCGGGACATGAAACATCAGCAAGAACAATGCGATGGTCAGCAGGCCGCCAAAAAACATGAAAGGCCTCCGACGCCCCCAGCGGGTCGACACGCGATCGGAAGCAATGCCCGCTAACGGATCGGCAAACACCACCCAAATCTTTGGAATGAAGATCGCAAACCCTGCCATCGCGGGGGGCACGCCCAAAGCTTCGGTCATGAATGGCAACAATAAAAGTGCGGGCGTGTCGCGGAAGATTTGGCCACCGACCATGCCGACGCCATAGCCCGCACAAAGCCAGGTCGGAAGGCGGGCCGAGCCCGGTGCGCCATGAGCCATCGCCGTACTTATTTGATCTGCCACCACGATTCCCCCGCTATAGCCTACTGCAGCAAACTTAGCCGCTCAGTGCATGATCATGCGCCGAAAACATGGACGAACGCTAGATCGGTAGCTTTATGCTTCCTCAAAGACGACTATATTATATGAGACCTGCCGCATTCATCTGGAGGCAAAGCCATGCCCAGTCAAATTCAACACGATATGTTGCCCACGCGCACTCACGACGAAGCCGCGCGGCAAGACTATTACATGGATATCCGCCGCCATTTGGCGCTGAACGTTGCGGGCGGCAATCGCACTCTCTATAGCAATGTTGTCAGGCCAGCCTTTGCCAAAGCGCACGGGCGCGACCCTTTAGACCGCGGCGAAGTGCGGGGCGAGATGACCGCCCAACCCTATTATCAAATGTACAGCGCCATGCAGCGCCATACCCAGGAGATGACGTGGGACTCCGTGATCGACACAGTCGAACGTGAACTGCCCACACTTACGGCCAAGGCTAAACAAAAGACCGCGGCACCTAAAGGCACACTGACGTTGACGCCGGGCTTTCAGGCCCCGCGATACCTGACGTTCTATGACATCCACCTTCAACCGGGCGGCTACCATACGACCTTGGGCAAGGATGATGTGTCGGCAGGCGCGCTCTATGACCGCGCAACTTATATGTACACCATGGGCAATCTTGGACCGAAGACCGATTACTTTGGCCTATCGTTGATCGCGCACCTGAAGTCGCGCTTCCCGAACATCACGCCCAAGCGCATCCTCGACATGGGTTGCACCATCGGTCACAGCACGCTGCCTTGGAAGGAAGCGTTCCCCGATGCGGAAGTTTATGGAATCGATGTGGGCGAATCGGTACTGCGATATGCCCATGCCCGGGCCGAAACCATGGGGGTGGGGGTCCACTTCAGCCAACAAAATGCCGAGCAGACGAATTTTGCCGACGGTTTTTTCGACGTCGTGGTCTCCCACATCATCATGCACGAGACCTCCACCCCGGCCGTGCCACGCATCTTCGCCGAGAGCCGCCGCGTGCTGCGCGAAGGTGGCGTGATGATGCACATGGACAACCCGCGCTTGGCGGGAATGGCACCCTTCGATGCGTTCTTGGCGGAGTGGGAAGTCTACAACAACAACGAAAGATTTGGCGGCACGTATCGCGATATGGATATCGTGGCAGAGGGCATAAAAGCTGGGTTTTCGAAGGGTCAGCTCAGTTTAGATCACGTCTCGTTGGTGGTGCCTGCGCGCATTATGAACTACCAAACAAAGGGCATTCAGTTTCCGTGCTTGGTCGGCGAAAAATAATTCACCGCGCGCGAAAGTGCGCGCGTATCAGCATAAAAAATTTACAGCGCGGCACACATGTCGCGCTGTTTTTTTATGCGCGTGATGATGCACGGAGACTCGTTTTTTGATTCTGAGAAAATAAAGATAAATAATAATGCAAGAAGTTTTTTTGCAGCGATTGCAAAAAGACTTGTACAATTCTTTTAACTGAGATTAAGTCGACTTGTTCGTGCAGTTCTTGTGCGGACGCCGGCCTCTCACATGGTGTGAGTTGTTCGGTTCCTTGCTTCAAGCAATAGGGGATTACCATGGCAGCCAAAAAGAAAGCCAAGAAAAAAGCAAAGAAGAAGGCCTAACCTTCTTTTGAGTTTAATCCACAGGGATTAGCACAACAGAAACGATTCAGTGGCGCGCGCGGGCGAAAGGGCTTCGCTCTTCAAGGGATAGACCGGGTCTTCGGGCCATCAACGGTCTCCTGGGAAAGTCTGCACCACCCTGAAACGGTTGTGATTTGGAAAACCCGTCGAGCTTAGGCTCGGCGGGTTTTTCGTTGTGGCCCCTTCTGCTTTGGCTGCCAAGTCATTACCCTTCACCCCAACCAAGGGAGGGTGCGATGCGGCAAACTTTCAAACTCGCTTTGTCTTTATGCGTTGCGTCGTTAGCGGCCCTGCCCGCTCAGGCTAAGACGCCCATTCAATTCACCGAAATCGGCAAAAAGGCAGGCACCAACGACCCCGCCCTGAATGGCACCGGGCCAATGTTTGCCGACTACGACCAAGACGGCGACATGGACATCTTTGTCTCCACCGAGGCCATAGGCCCCGGCATCGCCCTGCGTCTTTGGGAAAATGATGGAAAGGCTAAGTTTACTGACGTCGCCAAAGCGCGCGGCATAGATCTGCCGGGTACGTTGGGGCGCGGCGCAGCTTGGGGCGATTACGATAACGATGGCGATTTAGACCTGGTCATTGCCACCATGCCGCCGAACGCCAGCGGCCCCCCGGGCCAAAAGCCTAAGCATGTGCCCACGACGCTGATGAAAAACCTGTTGAAGGAAACCGGCCGGCCCAATTTCGAGAACGTGACCGTCGCCGCCAAGCTGATGCGCAAAGATAATGCCGAGGACGCCAAAATTGGCGGCATTGGCAATACCGGCGGCGGCATCGGCTTCATCGACTACGACAACGACGGTTGGCTGGATATCTTCCACCGCAATGCCGATGGCGAGATTGATAACGCCCTGTTCCATTCCAACCGGGATGGCACGTTTACGGACGTCACCGCAGAGTCGGGCATCGCCATTCAATCCATTGTCAAAGAAACCAACAGCCAAGGTGCGCCCAGTTGGGCCGATTTCGATAACGACGGAGATATGGACCCGCTGGTCACTAACGAAGGTGACTTCAGCGTGCTGTTTGTGAACGAGGGCAACGGCAAGTTCACCAATGTGATGAGTAACCGCAAGCCGCCCTCGGGCCTGGCATTCCGGTTGGCCGGCAATACGCAGGGCTCTTGTTTGGGGGATGTCGATAACGATGGTGACATCGACGTTTACCTGCCGCTGGCCGACCAAGCCAATCGCTTGATCCGCAACGACATTGATAAAGGCCAAGGGCTAACATTCACCGACATCACCAAAGAATCGGGCGCCGGCGACCGACGCGGCGCGCGCAGCTGCGTGATGGCAGACTTCGACAATGACGGCTTATTGGATATCTACGTCAATAATGGCGGCCCCCAGAACGTGCTAATCAACGACGTGATTGATGGCTTCCCGCCCTTCGTGCGGTTCTTCATAGCCTGGGAGCCCGATTTCAATGTTCTGCTGCATAACCTGGGCGGTGGTAAATTTGAGGACGTGACCAAAGGATCGGGGGCCGACGGCTTTGGCATTGGGTCGGGTGTAGGGGCAGGCGATGTGAACGGCGACGGCTTTCTGGACATATTCGCCACCAATCGCACCTATTACAACGCGTTCAAACGCGTGAATATTGCCCAGGAAAGCTGGCTATTCCTAAACAAAGGCAACAAGAACAACTGGATCAAGGTGGCGTTGACGGGCACCAAAAGCAATAAGTCGGGCATCGGCGCGCGGGTAACGGTGGTGAGCGGCGACTTAAGCCAAATTCGCGAGCGCGTGCCCGCCCACGGCTACAACTCGGGCAATGAACCGCTGGAAACATTTGGCTTAGGCGCGCGGAAAACGGTGGACTACATCGAAGTGCGCTGGCCCTCGGGCATCGTACAGCGGGTAGAAAAGCCGGGGGTAAAGCAGATCGTTGAAATTACTGAGGCGCAATGATCTGGCGCCGGCTTTCATCACCAGCGCCAGATCACGCTACGTCATTGCACTAAGTCAAAGCGGTCCAAGGTCATGACCTTGTTCCATGCAGCCACAAAGTCCTTCACGAACTTCTCTTTCGCGTCGCTTTGGGCATAAACCTCGCTCAGCGCCCGCAGCTGCGAGTGCGACCCAAAGATCAGGTCCACGCGCGTTCCAGTCCATTTGACTTCACCGGACTTATGGTCGCGGCCTTCAAAGATGTCGCTGCTGTCGGCCTTCGGTCGCCACACAGTGTTCATATCCAGCAAGTTGACGAAGAAGTCGTTGGAGAGTTCGCCGACACGACGGGTGAACACACCGTGCTTGGCCCCGCCCGCATTGGCGCCCAGCACGCGTAAGCCACCCACAAGTGCCGTCATTTCAGGGGCACTCAGTTTGAGGAGCTGCGCTTTGTCGATCAGCATCTCTTCGGCCGACATGCTGTAGGCGGTTTTTTGATAGTTACGGAAGCCGTCGGCTTCAGGCTCTAACACCGCGAACGACGCGGGGTCGGTTTGCTTCTGCGTTGCATCCGCACGCCCTGGCGCGAAGGGCACACTGATGGTTTTGCCTGCGGCTTTGGCAGCTTGCTCCACCGCCGCACACCCGCCCAGCACGATGAGATCGGCCATCGAGACTTTCTTGCCGCCGCTGGCCGCTTTGTTGAAATCCTTTTGGATGGCTTCCAACTTCGCCAGCACTTTGGCCAGCTGTTTGGGCTGGTTGGCTTCCCAATCTTTTTGGGGCGCCAGGCGGATGCGCGCGCCATTTGCCCCACCGCGCTTGTCGGACCCACGGAAGGTTGCGGCCGAGGCCCACGCAGTTGATACCAATTCACTTACCGACAGCCCGCTCGCGAGAATCTTAGCTTTCAGGTCAGCAGTCTCTTTGGCATCGATCAAAGCATGATCAACCGCCGGCAACGGGTCTTGCCAGATCAAGTCTTCCTTGGGCACTTCGGGGCCGAGATAGCGAGCCTTCGGGCCCATGTCGCGATGCGTCAGCTTGAACCACGCGCGAGCGAAGGCATCGGCAAACGCGTCGGGGTTCTTGTAAAAGCGGCGCGCGATGGGCTCGTAAATCGGGTCAAACTTCAACGACAAGTCGGCCGTCGTCATCATCGGCGGATGCAGCTTCGAAGGATCGTGCGCATCGGGGATCAAGTTTTCCGGTTTGGGATTCTTTGGAATCCACTGCTGCGCTCCTGCGGGGCTTTTGGTGAGTTCCCAATCATAGGTAAACAGCATTTCGAAGTAGCCGTTATCCCATTTGGTCGGATTGGGCTTCCAAGCGCCTTCGATGCCGCTGGTCGTGGTATGCACACCCTTGCCCGTGTTGAATTTATTAATCCAGCCCAGTCCCTGCTCTTCGATGGGCGCGGCTTCTGGCTCCGGACCAACCAACTTCGGGTCGCCCGCGCCATGGGCCTTACCGAAGGTATGTCCGCCGGCAATCAACGCAACGGTTTCTTCGTCATTCATGCCCATGCGGCCGAAGGTTTCGCGAACGTCGCGGCCCGAGGCTGTGGGGTCGGGTTTACCGTCTGGTCCTTCTGGGTTCACATAAATCAATCCCATTTGCACGGCAGCCAGCGGGTTTTCTAATTTGCGATCGCCGGTATAACGCTTGTTAGCGAGCCACTGGGTTTCCGCGCCCCAATATATGTCTTCTTCGGGCTGCCAGATGTCTGTGCGACCGCCACCGAAACCAAAGGTTTTAAAACCCATCGATTCTAGCGCCACGTTGCCGGTTAAAATCATCAAGTCGGCCCACGAAATTTGGTTGCCGTACTTTTGCTTAATGGGCCACAGCAGACGACGGGCCTTATCTAAATTGCCGTTGTCCGGCCAACTGTTCAAAGGCGCGAAGCGCTGATTGCCTGTGCCGCCGCCCCCACGACCGTCGCCTGTGCGATACGTGCCGGCCGAGTGCCACGCCATGCGTATGAACAAGCCGCCGTAATGGCCCCAATCGGCTGGCCACCATTCTTGCGAGTTGGTCATTAAAACACGCAAATCTTTCTTGAGCGCCGCGTAGTCCAGCTTCTTAAAGGCGTCGGCGTACTTAAACCCCTTATCCATGGGATTCGAAGCAGGCGCGTGCTGATGCAGGATGTTGAGATTGATCTGGTTCGGCCACCAAGCGTGATCGGAACCTTTAGCAATCGTGCTTGGCGCGCCCGAGCCATTTGCTGATTGTGCCGCTGCGCTCACTTGTTGTGTCGTTGCCGCGGCTGCCGCCAGCGCAGTTGTTGCCACAAGCACATTGCGGCGGCTTGTTGAAGATGGCCCTGCAGCGAAGGGGCAGGTTGGTTCGTTCGACATTGGAATCTCCATGAATTGAACGGGGGTTTTACGAAAGCAACATTATAAACGCCGATATGTGAGGGCGTTTTTAGAATTATTCTAATTAAAAGTCTAGAGCCGATATTGGAATTATTCTAATTTAAATTTTGAAGTAAATTCGTCGGAACCTGATTGGCCGGTCCACCATGATGCACCGCAGCATTTTGAACTTCGGACGGCAATGAAGGGGCCAATTCGACGGGTCCGATCACTGCGTTATCCTCAGGAACTTGGCGTTTAGTAAGTTCGCGTTTGCGACGCCTGATGCGTGCCCGGTTGGCCAATCCTTTTTTCGGCGCGGTGACCTAACCAGCTGGATTGCGTGGTCAGTCGTGTTTGGCAGGCTCGGGCGCGGCGGCGTTTGCTTGGGTCCACAATTCCTGGACACGCTGGCACAACTGCTCAACCCGAAACGGTTTTCCGATCACACCAACGGCGCCCAAGGCAATGTAGCGGGCATGGTCGGCGGGTAAAAGTTTGGCCGTCATGAAAATAATTGGGATGTGTGCTGTTGCTGGATTGGCTTTCAATGCCTTAAGCGTGGCCGTGCCGTCCATGATCGGCATCATGACATCAAGCAATATAATATCAGGTTTAAACGCATCGACTTTCTCGAGCGCCTGGGAACCGGACTCGCAACTTTCGACGGTAAATCCGCCAAAGCTTTGCAACGCCATTGCAACAACATCACGAAGATCGAGTTCGTCCTCGACATGCATGATACGTTGAAGTTGCCTCATCACTCAGTCCTTGCGCGCGGGAAGCTCAAAATAGAACGTTGTGCCTTGCGCTACTTCTGTCACAAAGCCCAAAACTCCGCCATGATCTTCGACAATAGCCTTGGCAATGTTTAAGCCAAGGCCAGTTCCGCCGCGTTGACGTGCATCAGACGAATCAGCTTGAGCAAAACGGCCAAATATTTTGTCGTGAAAATCTGCTGGAACGCCTGGACCAAAATCCTTGATCGAGGCGCGAAAGCGATTGCCGTGTTGTGACAAGGAAACCTCGACGGCCGCGGCTTCGGGCGAGAACTTGGCCGCGTTCGAAAGCAAGTTCGCCAAAACTTGCATCAACCGGTCATGATCGCCGCTGATGGGGGCTGGAAATCGATCGCCGGTCGAAACCAACCGAACACGGCGTTTTTGTCCATAGTCCTTGTTGGCTTCAATTGCCTCCGCCAAGAGATCGCCCAAGTCTAACTCGGTCAAACGCGTCACTAACTTGCCAGCATCAATAGTTTCGATGTCCAAAATATCGTTAATCAGGCGGAGCAGGCGATCGCCGTTTCGCGCGGCAATATCCAGCATTTGACGATGCTGGTCTGGGATTGCGCCAACAATTCCCGAACGCATGATCCCCAATGCAGCGATGATTGAGGTCAGCGGTGTGCGCAATTCATGCGACATCGTTGCCATAAATTCTGATTTCGCGCGCGTGCCTGCCTCGGCGGCGTCTTTGGCGAATTGCAACTCGCGGCTATACTGTTGCTGCTCGGCGACTTTCTCAGTCAGTGATTGGTTGGCGCGCAACAGCTCTGCTCGCGCTATACCCAGGCCTGTTCGCGCGCCGTCAAGACCAAACGCAGCATTCTCAATCTCATTTTGCAGCATGTTAAAGTTAGCCGCCATCTGCCCCACTTCGTCCTTCGATTTGACTTCGACTGGGCGGACATCAACGCGAGCATACGCCGATTCCAGATCACCACGGCCCAAAGCCAACATGGCGTTGGAAAAATCGCGCAGCGTGCCGCGCACGAGTTGCGCGGCTGCCTCACTGACCTGGTCGGCTGAATGGGCCACCATGCCTGGCAGGACAACGCCAACTGAAATCGTCAGCATGGCAACGACAACAAAGATATCTTCAAGCAACACGACAACAGGGCTTTGCTGGTCGGCAATTAGTCCGACGGCGATAATATAACCTACGGCATCGAGACCCAGCACCAGCAACATCGCGCCCGTGAGTTTAACGTGCAAACTGTGCCAGTTTGTTGGCTGTCCAACCCTTTTGCGATCTTCGATCTTGCGCCACGCATAAAAAGCAACGCCCGAGTAGGCCATACCGAGGCCAAATACCACCGTCGGCAACCCAAACTGTTGAAACCCAAATGTCGTTGCGACGCCCCATCCAACCGCCGCCGCTAAACCCAAGCCAATTGTGTAGCGCGGGGCACGCCACGGGCGCACCGCATCGGGCGCATTGTAACGCAACAGCCAAACTGCGACGTTGGGCAAGGCAATTCCGATCAGATATGTAAAGTTTGCCGCTGCCACCAGCCAGATCGGGTCGCCCATCAACAAAAACCAAATCGAGAATGCGGCTGTTACCGTGGCTGCGGCCCAGGGCACATCGGTCGTTGCTGTGCGCAGCGCTAAGAAGCGCGGCAACAGGCCATCTTCCGACAGCTGAGATAATACCCGCGCCGCACCGGCCAAAGGCTGAAGCGTACCGTGGAACATATTGAACATGATAAACCACAACGCCATGGCGCTGCCTAAACTGCCGAACCATGGCGCGTATAGCGGCCCCAAGGTCTGCGACAGATCGCCACCTAGCGGCCCTGCTCCGAGCGCCCCCAACCAAACCACCGGCAGAACAGCGAAATACAATCCGGCCATGACGGCATTCGCAAGCATGGCGCGCGGCACATTGCGATTTTGGTCAATGGTCTCGCCGACATGGCACGTGGCAGCCTCGAACGCCGGCGCGCCAAATCCAATTAGATATAGACCAGCCATAATGGCCGTAAGTTCACCAAACCAGCCGTCAAACGGGGTGTTCAGATGGTATGTCGAGGCTTGCTGCCAATCCACAGTGCCGCTCAAAACCGGGACAATCGCTGAGAGAAACGCAAGGATCGAGGAGATCGTGGCGATGATCACCGCAAAGCGGGTGGTTGGACGTATCCCAAGTAAATTTAACCCAAGAAAAAGAAGAACGATGGTAATCGCAATCACGTCAATCGGCACGCCCGGCATGAGCCACTGATGGATTGCACTGGCCGAAAAAATAGCCGTGAGCCCACATGTGGGCACCCACCCCCACCAATAACAAACGCCAGCGAGCACCGAAAGAATTTCGCTATAAGGCTTGAACGCCGCCGTGCACGAGGCCGCAATACCACCTACGCGATTGGGATACATCAACACTAGTTCCAACCAGCCGGGCGCAGCAGCGAAGCTCAGCAGTAGACCGATCACCAGCAACACAACCGCGGCACTGCCTTGGCCGGGGATATCGCCTTGGCCAGCAAACAGCGCCGCGAGCAGAAAAATACTTTGATTGCTGCCACCCATTCCAAGGGCGCTGGTGCCAAGCCAACCAATTACACGACGATGTGGCTTCGTGGTCGGGTCTGACACAACGCCCGCAAGCGCCGATTCGCTTTTGACTGCCGCGGCTCGCATCATAGTTATTCTGCCTGTGCTTTGGATGAGTGCAGTCATGCCGACGGTAACTCAATAATTCATGGAATCGCATCCACAAATATTCAGAACTGAGGCCTGCTGACACCCATATTTTCGCTTAAAATTGGCTGTGTTCGTATAGCGCAATAGTAGCCCCGATGACGCAAAAGTATTGCAACGCGAACGGGCAGTTGAAGCGCAGGCCCGTATTGCGCGCGGTAGTACTTGAGCCTAGCCCGCCACACTCTCTATGCTGGGGCGGTCTGAAAGAACCAGGAGAACGCCATGGCAGCCCCCCTGATGCGCCCCGAACTGAGTGGTACGTTTGGCGCTGTGGCATCGACCCATTGGATTGCCTCATCGGTCGGGTTTGGCGTGTTGGAGCGCGGCGGCAATGCCTTTGACGCAGCGGTAGCCACCGGATTGACGTTGAGCGTAATTGAGCCGCACTTGAATGGGCCCGGCGGCGAGTGCCCGGTGCTACTGTTCGATGCCAAAACGAAACGCACGGTGGTGGTCAACGGTCAGGGCCCTGCTCCAAAAAACGCGTCCATCGCTAAGTTTAGGGAGCTAGACCTCGACCTCGTGCCCGGTGCTGGGTTTTTGGCCGCATGCGTTCCCTCGACCTTTGATACCTGGATGCATGTGCTGCAAGTTTACGGCACCATCAGTGCCGCCGACGCATTAGCACCAGCTATTCATTACGCCGAAAACGGATTTCCATTGCTGGCCCCAATGGTCGGCACCATTCGCACAGTGAAGGACCTCTTCAATACTGAATGGAAAACATCGGCGGCATTGTGGTTGCGCAATGGCGAGTTGCCGAAGGTCGGCGAGTTTCAAAAAAACCCAGCGTTTGCGGCCGCGTACCGGCGCATCGCCAAAGAGTCCGATGCCGCTAAGGGCAGCCGCGAGAAAAAAATCGAAGCCGCCCGCGCGGCTTGGTCTGACGGTTTTGTGGCCGAGGCCATCGACAAATTTGTTCGCACACCCGCCATGGACACCTCGGGCAAGCGCCATGCTGGCCTGATTTCGGGCCAAGATTTGTCACAATGGCGGGCGTGGGAGGAACACCCCGCCACGTTCGAATACGGCAACTACACTGTCGCGAAGTGCGGACCGTGGAGCCAAGGCCCCGTATTCTTGCAACAGTTGGCTCTGCTGGCAGGTTTTGACTTAAGCAAAATGGATGCCACTGGCCCGGATTTTGTTCACACCTATATCGAGGCCGCAAAATTAGCTTTTGCAGACCGTGAGGCCTATTACGGAGATCCGAATTTCATTAATGTGCCTTTGGATCAATTGCTCGATAACGCGCACAACGATTCACGGCGAAAATTGATCGAGGCAAAGGCATCGATGATGGATCGCCCCAGCCAACTGTCGGGCTTCAAAATTGTCACCACGCCTGACACTGGCAAAGACGAAAACATCGACGCCCCGCAAAACAAAGCTGCCATGGGCGGCGCGGGTGAGCCCACTGTGCGTCGCGACGGTTTTGTGCGCGGCGACACGGTGCACCTCGATGTCATCGACAAAAATGGCAACATGGTCGCCGCCACGCCCAGTGGCGGCTGGTACCAAAGCTCGCCCCTCATTCCCGAGCTCGGATTTTGCTTAGGAACACGCGCACAGATGTTCTGGCTGCAGGAAGGCCACCCAAGCGCACTCATGCCGGGCAAACGCCCGCGCGCCACGTTAACGCCGTCCATCGCCATGAAAGACGGCGAGCCGTACATGGCATTCGGCACGCCTGGCGGCGATCAGCAAGACCAATGGTCATTGATTGTGTTTCTACATCACGTACATCACGGCATGAACCTGCAAGAGGCCATTGAAGCGCCCGCATTTCATTCGGAGCATTTCCGTAGTTCGTTCTATCCGCGCGAGTCAAAACCAGGCGTGATTCAAGTTGAGGGCCGCATGCCTAAAGAGACCATCGACGAATTGCGTAAGCGCGGGCACATTGTTGAAGTGGGACCCGATTGGTCATTGGGGCGCGTTTCGGCGGTGTCGCAGTGGAAGGGAATCATCCGCGCGGGGGCTAATCCGCGCGGCCAGCAAGGTTATGCCGTCGCACGCTAGTCACAGGACCATCATGACAAAAACGTTCACTCGTCGCGAAACCCTCGCCTTGGCAGGGACTGCCGTCGCAGCATCCAGTTTAATCACGCCCGCCATAGCAGCACCAAAAGGGCCAGGGTTGATTTTGCCTGAAGGCCCAGCCGGCTCTTGGGATTCTGAGCGCACGTCCTGCCCGCGCGTCCTGCGCGAGGCCGATGGCGTTTGGAAAATGTGGTACTACGGTCGCGACCCTAGCTTTGATAATGCCTACTCGCTGCCTACAGGGCGCGTTGGTTTGGCAGAATCCAAAGACGGTATTCACTGGAATCGCGTTAAAGGGCCGCTCACCATGGGTGCGGTCTTGGAACCCAGTGCCGACCCGGCCCGCTTTGATAGTGGCCATGTCGGTGTTGGCAGCGTCATGCGCGACAACAATCAGTACGTGATGTGGTACTTTGGCGGTGATCAAAGTGTGACCACCACACCGCGTGGCACGTCGAAGGGTTTTCCATTGCGGCCTGGCCGCGCCACGTCCACAGACGGCGTAAGTTGGTCCAAGACAGACGGCCCGGTTCGGGGTGCGTACCTCGACAACGGCAAGCCCGGTGAGTTCGATGCAGCCATGGTGGGATGGCCACAAGTGTTCAAAGATACGGATGGCACCTACCGGATGTATTATCATACGCTGAGTTTCACCGAGGGGTTTATGGCCTGCGGCGCAGTTTCAAGCGATGGACTGAAGTGGGAAAAGATTGGACCGGTCCTCAAAAAAGGGCCTGCGGGAAATTTCGACCAAGCGGGCGTTGCGTCGCGCCATGTGTTCAAACTGAATGGTCGTTACATCATGTTTTATGAAGGCAACAATGGCGAACGCTTCGCGGGCCTCGGCATGGCAGAGTCATCCGACGGCGTGAATTTCACGCGTGTCAAAGGGCCAGAGAAAGATAACTGCATGCTGGCTCTGTCGCCCATCGACAGCGGTCGGTTCGACACCCACGGCATAGGCACGCCCTGGGTGGTGCCCAATGGAAAAGGGTACTTCTTGTACTACGTCGGCGCGGAGATTCCCGGTTACGACGGCACACAAAAAGGCGAAAACAACCACATCCACCGCATCGGTCTGGCAATCAATGAAAGCGGCGATTTAGCAAATTGGAAGCGATGGAATAGCTGATCACTGATTGAAGGAGATCAAGCTTTGGCGGGTTTGATCCACCGCCACAGCAAGATAGCGGCGAGCGCGGCGAGGGCTAGGCCAGCGTAGCCGCGCTCGGGGTCCCAAAGACTGGTGTCTGTGATTCCCAGTTGTCCGGCCTTTTCGCCCGCGCCAAAGAGCGTGTAGACCGTCGCGTTCCACAACGCATGACACGCGCTGGTCACGACAACGGAGCCCGAACGCAGTCGAAGCGCACCCATCGCAACCGCGAAGATAGTTGAGCCGATCGCATACTGCGGCACTTTGATCAAAGGTTGTGTAAATTCTGGATCGACCAGCGGCACCGCAATGTGCCAAAGCCCGAATGCCAGGCTCGTCCAAATAATAGTCTTGGCTGGCGAAAACCCAGCGCGTTCACAACTCCCCCACAGCGCGCCTCGAAAAAAACCTTCCTCGGTGATTAATGCCAATACAAAGGTCAAAAGAAAATTAAGCGATATGCGCCGAAAAACAGTACTCCACATGAAATCCTTGAGATCAAATAGCTGATCAGCCCACGCCCCAAGAATCACGCAGCCGATGATGACTGTCGGATAAGCAAATGCGGCAAGGTATGATTTGGAATCGCCCAGCGCGACACCAACCTCTCGCTTGGTTAAACGCTGCGCGATCCAGAGCGCGGCCATCAATACCGCAATCCAAAGGACATAAAGGTTTTCTTCGCCGGTACTCAGCATCAGGAGCGGTGAAAAGGCGATCGCCGCTATGCTGGCGATCAGCGGCCAGGCAACAGGCTTAATCCGAGAAAGCATGTCGGCCCCCAATTGTAGTCGCTCACCCGAACACGCCGTCGGCTTTGAGCTTGGCGATGGCCAGCCTATCATAGCCCAGAGGCTCGAGCAGAATCTCGGCGTCTTGATTGAGGCTAGGGCTGTCGAACTCAAAGCGCGCAGGTTCTTCCGTGAACTTTATGGGATTGCCGATGTGTTTGCGCCCTTGATCGTCGGTGATCAGCATCTCTCGGGCTTTGGCTTGAGGTTGTTCAATGGCCTCAGCCATGTTCATGACCGGGGCCCATCCCACCTCCAGCGTCGATAAGACATCGACCCATTGACTCTGGGTTTTGGTTTTGAATGCACCGCGCAAAAAATCTTTTACCGGCTCCTGCGCGACACAATCATCAACCGCGCACAAAGCGATTAGGTCAGGGCGCTGCAAGTACCCCAAAAAACTCTCGGCAAATTTAGGTTCGCGGCCCGACAGCACGATAAACTTGCCGTCAGATGTTTCGTAAACATTGTAAAATGCAGCACCGCCGATGGAGCGCCCGGTTTTGGTCAGCGGCGGCTTGCCTTCGCCTAACACTGGCCCCGTCAAGTGCGCGCTGAATGATAGCAATGAATCATGCATTGCCGCGTCGACAAAGTCGCCCTGCCCTGTCTTTTCGCGTCGATACAATGCCATCAGAATTCCCGCCAGCCCCATCATCGCCGAGGCCGCATCTGCCGCAGGAAAACCCGGCACGACGGGTTTGCCGTCACCGTTATCGTTAATGGCCAAAAAACCCGTGAGCGCTTGCGCACCCATATCGTGGGTTGCTTTGCCGTACAGAGGCCCGGTGTGTCCGAACGCCGATACCGCGCAGTAAATGAGACGCGGATTGATGGTTTTGATGTCTTTATAGCCAAGCCCCAACTTAGCCATCACGCCGGGACGAAACCCTTCGACCAACACATCGGCTGTGGCCGCGAGCTTGAGCATTATCGCTTTGCCATCCGGGTGTTTGAGGTTCAGACACAAACTTTTCTTGCCACGATGCAGGGTACGAAACCACACCGACTGCGGGCTGCCATCTGCACCAACCTCAAATGGGCCGTAATGCCGCGAGGGCTCGCCGCCCGGCGGCTCGATGCGAATCACCTCTGCTCCATGATCAGCCATCATCAACGTCAAGTGCGGGCCAGGCAAATACATGCTGAGATCAATAACGCGAAGGCCTTCGAGTTTCATGGGCTAGACAGCTTTCAGATCACGCAGCATTTGGATTTCGGCGGCGTTATAACCGACCTCTCGCAGAACTGCTTCGGTATCTTGGCCCAGTTTCGGCGCGTGTCGGCCTTTCATGCGCTCGCCATCCAGTTTGACTGGGTTGGCTAGCGCGCGCATGTCGGGGCGATCAGGATGCGGCACGCGCTGAATCAACCGCGTCTCGTCGAGAAACGGATTATCGAGCGCCTGATCGATGCCATAGACGGGGCCTACCGGCAGCTTACCCTTGAACAGATCAATCCATTCGTTGGTCGTTTTAGCACTAAACGCATCGTCAAGAATTTTGGTCAGCGCGGCGCGATTGACGAGACGCGCAGCCATATCAACAAAGCGCGAATCAGCGCCCAGGTCTTTACGGCCCAATCCGTCAAGCATGAGATCCCAAAACTTCGGGTTTTGCGCCATGACAAAAAGCCAACCGTCTTTCGTTTTTTGTAATTGGCTGGGGGTGACTGATGCGTGTGCACCACGCGGAACTTGGGACGTGACTAACCCCTCGTTCAAATACCACATCCCGGGATAGGTGAGTTGGTGCAGCGCCAAATCCATGAGACTCAAATCAACATCGCGACCTGGCGATTCGGTTGTTTTGCACGCCAGCACCGCCGCCGTAACCGCATAAGCCATCATGGTGCCGGTCATGAAGTCGACCATCGACACGCCCAACCGAACAGGTGGGCCATCGGGTTCTCCGGTCATGCTCATGAAACCAGCTTCAGCCTGCATAAGAAAATCATAGCCCGGCCAATCAGCACGCGACGTGTCGCGGCCATAGGCCGAAATATGTCCGCACACGATTTTGGGATTTATGGTTTTCAGTGCGGCGTAGTCTAAGCCCAGCTTGGCGGGCTGATTGCCGCGCATGTTGCCCACCAAACAATCAGCGCCAGCGACCAGCTTGTGCAACACCTCGCGGCCTTTAGGATTCTTTAAATCGAGTGTTAGGCTGCGTTTGTTGAGATTGAGGCTTTGGAAAAACAAACTGTCATGGGGGCCCAGAAAATAAGGCCCGGTGTCGCGGGAGAAATCACCGCCCGTGGGGTTTTCGATCTTGATCACATCGGCGCCCATCTCAGCCATGATCATGGTGCAGTAAGGCCCTGCACCGTACTGATCGAAGCTGAGAACGCGAATACCTGCAAGTGGAAGCGGCTTAGACATCGTTAAATCGGGTTCCGTTCGATAAGTTGGCGGGCGATGATGATACGCTGCATTTCGTTGGTGCCCTCGCCAATCGTCATTAGTGGCGCATCACGATACAACCGCTCGACCACAAACTCTTTGGAATAGCCGTACCCACCATGGATGCGCATGGCTTCGAGTGAATTTTCAACGGCGGCTTCCGACGCATAGTATTTCGCCATGCCTGCTTCCATATCGCAGCGGCGGCCCTCGTCGTAGGCTTTGGCAGCACTTTCAACCAACAAGCGCGCGGCTTCGCATTTGGTGGCCATATCGGCGAGTTTCAATTGAATAGCTTGGTGCTGGTGGATGAACTTGCCAAACGTTTTACGCTGCTGGCTGTATTTGACCGACTCTTTCAGCGCGCGGTTGGCAATGCCCACGCCACGTGCGGCGACATTGATGCGGCCCAATTCTAGCCCACCGACGGCGTGGTAAAACCCCTGACCCTCCTCGCCGCCAATTAAATTGGCCGCAGAGACTTTGTAATTTTCGAACACCAGCTCGGCGGAATCGATGCCGTGATAGCCCAATTTTTCCAGTTTGCGCGAAACTGAAAACCCCTCGCCTTTTTCGGCAATCAGCATGCTCATGCCTTTGCGGGGCGGCTCGGCCGCCGAGTTGGTTTTCACCAGGAGCCCAAACACATGGCCCTGCTGACCATTGGTGATCCAGGTTTTGGAGCCGTTGACGATGTAGTGGTCGCCTTTCTTTTCAGCGCGCGTGCGAATGCCTTGCAAATCGGTGCCGGCATCGGGTTCGGTCAACGCGGTGCCCGCGCGCAACTCGCCAGTTACTAGCTTGGGCAAATACTTCTGCTTTTGCTCGAGCGTTCCAAATTTCTCGATGCACTTGGCTAGCATCAGGTGCGAGTTGAAAATGCCAGTCAGCGACATCCATGTTTCGGAAATCATGGCTACGATCTTGGCGTAGGTCGTGGCTGACAATCCCAGCCCGCCCCATTCAGGGGCAATCATAGCGCCGAACAAGCCCAGCGCTTTCATCTGCTCGACCATTTGAACGGGGTATTCGTCGGCGTGTTCCATGCGCATCGCATGGGGTTCCACATCGCGCGCAAGCCATTTGGCAATCGAATCCAAAATCAGTTGGTCGTCGCCAGATACATCATCGCTGCGCGGAGTCATGAACATCGTCCTGAGATAAAACCAGAGGCGAAGATGGGGCCAAAACCCTTGGCCCGCAATCCCTGAATTACGTAGTTATTTCATAGAGATAGAAGATACTTAGCCGCGCAATTCGGCAATGGTTTCTTCCGCCGTCAACACCCGGCCCCAGAGGCGTAAAAACATTTCCTCGAAGGCATTTTGCATTCGGTCGGAGCACGTGCCCGTGGCGTCAGATACCAGCACCACGCCATAGCCTTTGTCGGCGGCTTCCATCGCCGTCATGCCGACGCAATTGTTGGTCGAAACGCCGACCACCACGATCTCGGTCACGCCCAACGCCCTGAGTCGTGAATCGATGCCAGTAGAGCCAAACGCACCCATGGTCGTTTTGTTGAGCACGGGCTCATGATCGAGCGGTTGCAGCGCATCGACGATGTCATGCTCGGGGTTGCCGATTTTATTTCCTGTCGCCTGAACAAATGCGCGGATGTGACGCGCGACATCAGAGGCATCGGGTGTTTCGGCACCGTACGTTATAAAAATCACCGGCGCACCGGCAGCACGAAATGCCGCCAGCAATTTTTGCGTGTTGGGTACCACAAATTTTTCGATACGCTCGAAGCGATAGCGCGACTCTTCCAACCGCCCCTGCGCACGCAGCATTTTGGCCAAGCCATGATCAAGGCTGCCCGTGGCGTTTTGCATGTCCACAACGAGCAGTGCCGTGGTGGCAGGGCGGATGGTAAACTTCAGAGAGAACTCATTTACATACGTCGTCATGTGGGCAGCTTGCCAAGCTTGAGACGGACAAGAAAATCAACTTGGCGAACAAGTCGGCGCAACCATTCGCCCCATGAAATTCGTTCGGGCAGCCGCGCCAGAAAATCATCGATCGCTGTCAACGCCTCGGGCTCGTCCAGATACGGCGTGTGCCCTCGCGCCGGCACCAAACAAGGCTGGATGTGCGGTAGGCGCTGTTTCATTTTCGCAAATGTTTCGGGCGATAGAACGTCGGAAATCTCGCCGCGGATCGCCAACACTGGAATACCGGTGAGACGCAAAAAATATGGCCACAGACTCGTGGCGGCCGAGCCTGCCTGTGCAGCATTGCCAAACGGCTTGGCGATATTCAGGTCGTAGTCTTGCATCACGCCGCCGTCGGGCGCGTCTTTGAAACGGCGCTTGGCCATGCGCAGCCAATCAGCATGGGTGTAACCGGGGTAAATTTTGCCGTCGACTTGTTGAATGGCCTCGGCGGCTGCATCCCACGACGGGCCGGTGTAGCCTCGCGCAACATACTCTGCGATGCGCGTCAGGCCCGTGCTGTCCACTTCCGGGCCAATGTCATTCATCACAACGCCCAATATTTTGGTGGGCACCACCGCACCTAACACTGTCGAAATGATGCCGCCCAGCGATGTGCCCACCAGCGCAACACGGCTAAGGGAAAACGCACTGAACAGGGAAATTAAGTCGCGCACATAAATTTGTGGCTGATAGGTCATGGGGTCAGCGGCATAGTCGGACTTGCCGCGCCCGCGCAATTCCACGCACAGCACGCGATACTTTTGGGCCAGGTGCGGCGCGAACGCGTCGAAATCCCGCGAATTGCGTGTCAGGCCCGGAATGCAAACAATGGTTAGCTTAGCGTCACGCGGGCCTGGGTAGTCGCGCACATAGAGGTTGAGGCCGTCAAACGACCTGTAACTGCGCTCTAAAAACATCCCCGCCGCAGCCATCGTTTTTCGCCCCCACAGGAAGAAGAAGCGAACATAGTGGTGCGGCGGGGTATGGGCAATCGCGGGAGGGCGCGACGCCCGTTAGGCAAAAAGCTTATCCGTGGGCGAAATAGACATCCGAGACCTCGAAGCCGGTAACGTCTGGCTTCAAATACGAAGTGTCTGATTTTGACCCCTCACCCCGTTCGATGTTGTTCGCCAATTGCTGCAGATCGTCCTGGGCCGGGCGGAAAGGCCCCTCGCCCAGCCAGTTGTCTTTGGCGTTCAACCAGGCTTTGGTGTCGGTTTGTGAATTCCTGCTCATCTCTGCACCCATCGAATGAAGTTGATGACGGATGGGATAAGCGAGCGATCAGTGCCGCGCAGGGAAAATTTCTGCGGCGCATCGAAAACAACGTGTTTCGCGACGTATTCAACTTCTTGATGGGAACAGAGCAGAAGATTTTTCTCTGCCATTACCTTCTGTATCGCGGTGTATGTGGCAAATCGTCAAAACTCCTAACGCCGACACACACTATATAGAGAGAGGCTGGCCGCCGAATAATCCTGTCGTGGTTGTAATCTTATTTCTGTACCAAGACACAATTCAGCCTTTTCTTATGTCTTGATACGGTTTCCTGATGGTTCATTGCTCAAATCATGGGCAGGCGTAAAGCCTTGATATCAATGGGCATTTGTCCATGTGATGCTATTTAGCCACACCCATTGCGAAACGTTTCATTGTCTTGAAACAAAGTTGACGAAACCCCGTCGCAACTCGTTTACTGGGCGCCAATGTGAGCTTTGCTCACGCCTACGGTCCGGATTTTCCGGCCAAGCCCCGGCAGAGATAAGGGGAAACCTGCCAAAGCCGGGGTTGAGGGATTCAATCTTTAGAAGGGGTACAACGTGAAACACACGACAACGTTTGGCCGCGCGTTCCGCACGGCATTGCTGTCTAGCGCTGTTTTCGCTGTCGCCATGCCCGCCATGGCCCAGCAATAGCAAGCTGCAAAAGAAGAGAAGCTTGAAGAAATCGTCGTCACCGGTTCGCGCATCGCGCGCCCGAATGACATCTCAACCAGTCCAATCGCGGTTGTGTCGTTCGAGCAATTGACGTCGAAATCCGACATCACGCTGGAAGGTTATCTGAATACCCTTCCTCAAATCGCGCCGTCAGGCACGACGACGTCCAACAACCCACCTAACGCCGGCCAAGCCAACATCAGCTTGCGCGGCCTGGGTGCGAACCGCAACCTGGTGCTGGTCGATGGTCGTCGTCCCATGGTGTCAGCCTCTGACATGTCAGTGGACGTGAACACCATTCCGCAAGCTTTGATCGAAAGCGTTGAAGTCGTCACCGGCGGCGCTGGCGCCACCTACGGCGCAGACGCTGTTTCGGGCGTTGTGAACTTGAAGCTGAAAAGAAACTTCGAAGGTGCCAACGTTACGGCCAGCTACTCGAACGCGACTGGCCCGTGGGATTCGCAAGAATACCAATTCCAAGGTCTCTTGGGTGGCAACTTCTCGGGCGATAAAGGCAATGCCGTTTTGTCGTTCGACTACTCGAAGCGCGAACAGTTGATCAAAGGTCAGCGCGATTTCGCCGGCACGGCCAGCGCCACGACCGGCCGCTTGCCTGAAGGCTTGTATGTGGTTGGCACGAACTTGCCGACGCAAGCCGCGGTCGATAGCGTATTTGCGAAGTATGGCGTGGGCGCGGGTAAAGTGACGAATAACCTGACGCTGATTGGTTTCAATACCGATGGCACGTTGTTCTCGCGCGGCGTGTTCAACAGCCCGCTTGACGTTCAGAACTTCAAATATCCGATCGACTCATCGGTGAACTCAAACTTCTTCCCCGATTTGTACTCGTACAACTTCGACGTGGTGAACATCCTGGTCTCGCCATTGAACCGCCATGCGTTCATGGGCAAGACCAACTACGACATCACTGACAACATCGAGATGTTCGCTTCGGTCGGCTGGACGCGTTACTCCGCGGCGGCGGCTTTGGCCCCGACACCGTTGGGTACTGCGCGTTATGAGTCGCCCACTGGATCTGACGCTACTCGCGTGAAATCAGCGCTTGTGACCCCTGGCCGCAACATCGCCAGCAATCTGATTGTTCCTGTCACGAACCCATTTATCCCCGCAGATTTGCGGACGATTTTGGCTTCGCGCACGGGGGATAACACGGCACTCGTTGGCGCTGGTCCAACGGAACCGTTCTTTATCCAGGGCCGCGCATTATTCGGCGGACTACGCCAGAACAGCTACATCAATGAAGTCGTGCAGTACCAGGCTGGCTTGAAGGGCGACATTACAGATGACGTCCGCTTTGAAGCCTATGTCTCGGAAGGTCGCACTACGATTGACCAAAGCCAAACCGGCAACATTGATGGCCAAAAACTGGCAACCCTGCTGGAAGCGGCCGATGGCGGTGCCAGCCTCTGCCAAGGCGGTTACAACCCGTTCGGCCGTCAGCCGGTATCGCAAGCTTGCCGTGACTACTTGAACGGCGGCGCTATCAGAATTGCCAACGACTTCAAGCAACGCATTGCCCAAGGCTTTGTCAGTGCTGATGTGGCCGAACTGCCGGCTGGCAAAATGACGGTTGTGGCGGGCGCAGAACACCGTTCGTTCTCGTACCAACTCCGTCCGGGCGCGGCGTCTGGCCCAATCCATGGCTTTACAACATCAGTTCCAGCCGGCGGAACAAACCGCTTCAATGACGTGTTCACTGAAGCTTTGATTCCGTTGGTCTCCGGTGCTGAGTTTGCGAAGTCTTTGGAATTGTCGGTCGGCTATCGCATCTCGAACAGCAAGTTCAACGACCTGATTACCCCAGCCAACAACACCGGCAAGTCCAAGACAGACGACACCTACAAGGCTGAATTGACTTGGCAACCGTTGGATAACATCCGTGGTCGCGCTTCGTACCAACGTGCGGCGCGTGCGCCGAACTTCGGTGAGTTGTTCGACGGCGGCGGCAATGCGCCGCAAATCTTCGATCCGTGCTCGGTCACATCCGCTTTCCGTACAGGCGCAAATGCGGCACGTGCGGCAGCCTTGTGCGCAGCGACCGGCCTCGGCGCTGGTGCAGGCAGCTTCGTGGCAGCTCCTGGCGGTCAAGCCTCGACTGACACCAAAGGTAACCCCGCTCTGAATTCTGAAAAGGGCGACACCATTACCTTCGGCACAGTGTTCAACACCGGCTCTGACAATCGCTGGCTTGAACGCCTCAATGGCTCGGTCGATTACTACAGCATCAAGATCAAAGATCCGATCTTGACGCCCGACCCCAACTTGCTGATTGCCGATTGCTATAACTTCTTCGGCAACAACGCCAACTACTCGGCAACGCAACTGAGCTGCTCGGGGATCACCAACAACCGCGCTCCTGACATCTTGGGAATTGAAGACCCATCACAAGCTGATGGTATTTTCCCGGGTATCAACGCCGGTAAGTTGCAGACCGATGGTATCGACCTGCAGCTGAACTACGGGTTTGACCTGGAGTGGCTTGGTGCATCGTCGAATGCTGGTGCCTTGGCGTTTAACTTGTACGCCACGCGCCTCCTGCATTGGAAACAGCAAGACCTGACCCGCCTGCCCAATATTGACTACGCAGGTACGGTTGCGTTCTTTGGCTCACTCGGTGGTTTGGATGCCGGTGCGTCGATGCCAAAATGGCGCGGCACATTGGATACCACTTACACGGCTGGCGACTTCTCGCTTAACCTCCGCACGCGCTACATCGATGGCATGAAGAACCGCATCGAAGCCATGTTCCCCGGTGAGAAAGCTGGTGGCGTCGGCTCTGTGTGGTACTTTGACGTCGGCGGCACGTGGGATGTGACCGAATTTGCCAGCTTGCAAATCGGCCTGAACAACGCCACTGACCGCAAGCCACCAACCTACACACCGAACGTTCAATCAGGCACCGACCCGTCGCTCTATGACGTGATTGGCCGCCGCATCTTCTTCAAAACGAACGTGAAGTTCTAATCTCAGGCGTCTTACGCCAAACAAAAGGGCGGCCCGCAAGGGCCGCCCTTTTTCGTTGCCTGAGCCACTGTTGGTGACGCGGGAGATTAACCAAGCCCCGTTGCAGTTACATCCGTGTGCCGACGATTTTGTGCCCAATGACGCCGGTGGGAAGCGCAAAGGGTGAACTCGCGATATTCATCAAGCCCGCATCTGCCAACTTGCGTTTAAAGCCCAGCAGAGCGGAATCGCCCATGGCGGCGCGGGTAATCGCATCAAGCCTGGCGATGTGCGAGCTGATGCGCTTTTTCATCAGCGAAATCATATTGAGCTGCGAAGCAATTTCGGTGTTTTTGCGGATCACAAACACATGCTGCAGCGAGATAATCACGGCCTCGATCACCTCGCTATCACCATGCTTAAACTTGGTCATGGTGTTTTCAACTTCTTTGCTGAATTTCTCGAGGTACTTTTTGCTGTCGCGTCCCTGGCTTTCTTCGGCCGGGCCCTTTTCGATATTATTCAGCGCCTGAGCGACGGCCGTTGCCATCTCGAACAGCTTGGTGCTGTTAATCAGATATTGGCTTTGGCGCATTTTGCTGGCCGACTGAACCACAGGGAACGTATTTGCAGCAAACGTGATTGCGCTGAACTTGCCGCCGCGCTTCAGCACGCGTATCGCCTCACCAATCGCGCGGCTGTCGGCAAATTCCATACCGTACTGGCTGACGACCACATCAAACTGCCCGGTTTGATATGGCAACAATTCAATGGGCGTGACGGGCGTGAATTCAATTGTCTTCAGCAGCTCTTCTTTCGGCACATACTTGGGCGGGTCGATAGCTGCAGACTCAACCCCATAGATTTTAAAGCCCTTGCCGGTGTCATTAGACATATGCGCGGCAATCAGCGCAACGGCTCCATTGCCACACGCAAGGTCGCGGATGGCCGCACCGTTTGGCAGATCGACAAACAACTCGCGCCAATGGGCATCGAGCAATGCTTCGGCCTCGGGGCTGCTTTCGGCGACAGTCGATTTAATCCGGCTGTCGTGCCAGTAAGAGTCCCAGATTTTATGTTTTTCTTGAAGGGGCTCGGCCACGCAATATCCCATAGGGGGACCAAAACCCACCTGGGTTAGGCCCCTCAAGTCTGTAACGGTCTGTAACCATAAGAAATTTAAAGGCTTTCGCCAACTGTTTGGTATTTTATTATTTACAGAAACCCCGCCCCCCGCCCCCCGCCCTCCCAAAGAGCCAGGAAATCAAGTGAAAACGCGAATTCAAGACGTTTCGGCCCTGGAACCCACCACTTTTGCGCTCTGCCAGCACATCCGGCGACAGGTTTTCTGCCAGGAACAAAACATTGCGGAATCGCTTGAGTGGGATGGCCTAGATGACCAATGCCGGCATCTGTTGGCATGGGCCGACGGAGTGGCCGTGGGCACCGCCCGCGCCAGGCCCTATGGGGATAATTTGTTTAAAATAGAGCGCGTGGCGGTGCTGAAAAGCCACCGTGGGCAGGGTTTAGGCCAGCAACTCATGAACCACTTCATTGCGCTGGGCACGGCTCTGGGGGCGGCACAAGCCGTGCTCAATGCTCAAATTTCCGTGCGGGATTTCTATGCCAAATTGGGGTTTATCGCGGAAGGGCCCGAATTCGTTGAGGCCGACATCCCCCACGTTCACATGCGGCGGAAATTGAGTTAGCTGGGTTTGCGTCCGCGAACTTGCTTGGCACCATAGCTAAATACCGCAGCCGGATCATCGGCCAGACGGGTGAATTCTTGCTGCACCTGCCCCACCAGCGCAGGCGCGATACGCTGACGTTCGAGCAAGGAGCTTGAACCGCTGAGCAAAAGTGTTTGGAAATAATCCAAGAACGCGCGCCGCGCCGGGGGGGCGGACATGCGTGCGTCCAACGTTGGCGAGACATCTGTGATGGCGATATCGACAAAGCCGGCTTGGGCCAGCAACCCCGGCATTCGCATGCCGACATCAGGGTCGCCGCCAAATTCAGCCTGCAAAGCTGTGAACGCCTGGAAATACTGTGCCGTGGCCGGAGCGGCCGGGTACATATACAGCCCCCGGTCGAACACCTCGGTGGCCGTAAACGCCGCACCGGGTTTAAGAACACGCAGGATGTCGCGCAAGATGGGTAAGGGATGCGTGACGTGCTCGAACACCCAAAACACGCAGGCGCCATCAAATGAGTCGACGCCGAATGGAAGCTGGTCGCCGGCGGCAAGGTGCAGCTCGGCACGATGATCGCCGAGCGCCGATGCCAGTGTTTGCCGCGCGCGCTCCAACTGCGATTGGGATCGATCCACGCCCACAAATTTGACGCCTGGCCAACGGCGCAGCAGCACGCTGATTTGCGCGCCAACGCCGCACCCGACTTCAAGCACGGTTGTGCACCCTTTGAAATCCAGCCCGACATGGTGGTAAGGCTCGAGGAACAGCGCCTGATCGATCAAGCGCTGTTGTTCGGCGGGCGTAAAAGTGTGGATGTAATCGGGATCGGTGGCCAAATCGGTCACACCTAGGCCTTAGATTTCACCCACGCGTCGACCTGCTCCTCCAGCACCGTCAGCGGCAAAGCGCCCGAGCGCAACACCACATCGTGGTACTGACGCAAATCGAACTTCGGCCCTAGTTTTTTCTTGGCCGCTTCACGCAGATCGATGATTTTCTCCATCCCAATCTTATAGGCCGTGGCTTGGCCTGGCATGACGATGTAACGCTCGATTGAGTTGACCACGTCGGTTTCCGAGCCGGGCGTGTTGTCGAACAGGTATTTAATCGCCTGCTCGCGTGTCCATTTGTACTGCGGCGCATGAATGCCCGTGTCGACAACCAAACGACAAGCACGCCACAGTTCCATCGACAACCGCCCAAAGTCTGAATAAGGGTCTTTGTAAAAGCCCATTTCTTTGGGCAAACGTTCGCAATACAACCCCCAGCCTTCAACATAGGCCGTGTAGTCATTCGAAAACTTTCGGAAGCTGGGCACGTCTTGCAACTCTTGCGAAATGGCGATCTGCATGTGATGGCCAGGAATACCTTCGTGGTAGGCCAACGCTTCCATCTCGTATTTACTGGCAGCCTTCATATCGAACGTGTTGATGTAATAGGTGCCGGGCCGACCATCGAAAGCGCCTGGGCCTTGGTAGAACGCCATGCCCGCCGACTGCTCGCGGAAGGGCTCGACCTCTTTCACAAACAACTCGGCCTTGGGCTTGGTGATAAACACATCATTCAACTTGGCCTTCATGTCATTGATGATCTGATTGGCCTTGGCCACATAGGCTGCTTTGCCTTCGGGTGTTTGAGGATAATAAAACTGCGGGTCTTCCTTCATAAATTTAAAGAACGCTTGCAGATCGCCCTTAAACTTCACCTTCGTCATAATATCGCGCATGCCTGCGTGAATGCGTTCCACTTCGGCTAGGCCGAACTCGTGAATTTGCTGGGCGGTCATGTCGGTGGTGGTGTGGTGGCGCAACCTGAACCGGTAGTACGCCTCGCCGTCGGGCAGTTTCCATACACCGTCGTCAGTTTTGGCACGCTTGTTCTGATCTTCAAGCAGCGCGATGAGCTTCTCGAAGGCGGGTTTGACCGACGATTTCAGCGCTTTCTCAGCGTTGTTCAAAAGTTTTGCTTTGGCTGTTTCGTCAATTTTCAGGGCTGTCACCTTGCTGCGAAAATCCTCCATCAAGGTGCCGTCTTTATCGCCAGAGAACGGCTTGCCAGTGATCACATTTTTGCTGTCACGGATGACATGCTCGAAAACAAACTTCGGTGGCATCACGCCCAGGGCTTCACGCGTCTTTAAGCCATCAATCACCTGAGCCATCAGGCCGTTCACACCGTTGAGGCGGGCAATATAGGCTTCAGCCTCATTCAAATTGCTCACGCGATGAATGTTGATAAGGAAGCTCGGAATCTCGGACTGCCAGCCAAACATTTGGTTGACCGGATAGTCGTGGTTCCGCCAGCGGTAGCCCTCAATATCGCGGGCCGTTTTGTACTCAAACAGCCGGAAACTAAGCCTGCCATCGGCGCTGAGTTTGGCGGGGTCAAACGCAGCCTTCATATCGGCAAGGTCTTTTTGCGTCAGCTCAAAGTCTTCCTTTTGGCGCGCCTCGCTAATGTCATCCCACTTGTCCATGTCTTCCTTGACGCCAAGATAAGCTTTGGTGGTGGGGCTGCGGTTGGTCCAGAACCTGAAGCGCTCTTCCAGCCAGGTATTCAGTTTTGTGGTTTCAGCTTTGGCGGCATCGGACTCATTGGCAGCCTCCGCCGAGGTGGACAGCACAGACAGCGCCATTGCAGCCGACGTCGAGGCCAGAAACGCACGACGATTGACAAAATACATGATCGAATTCCTATCCCCAGAAGTGATGAATCGCGCCACTGAAAGCGGGCGATTTCGTTGGGCACAACACTATCCTGCGGCCGCGTCCTGGAACATTAAATTCATCTTAATCTCAAGGGTTTTTCCACAGCCGAAAGCTTGGTCTGGCAACCCAAAAAGGGCTAACGTGGCCCCAACACAGCCCATGTCCTAGGACACCATAGCGAGGCCTGATGCCGTTTCTTAGATTGCTTGTCATTGCCACCCTTAATCTCGTGACGTTGGCACTACTGCCGCTCGATGCACAGGCGGCTAAAATGGTGTTTCTGCGCGGCAACGCCGCCGAGCCCGATTCACTCGATCCACAACTGGGAAGCACGGCATGGGAAAGCCATATCAACGGCGATATGTTTTTGGGCCTGACAACGGAAGACGCAGAAGCTCACCCCATACCGGGAATTGCTGAAAGCTGGACAACATCTGTCGATGGCCTGACCTGGACGTTCAAGCTGCGAAAAGGAATGGTGTGGTCCGACGGCGTACCCATTAAAGCGTCGGATGTTGTGTTTAGCTTTCGACGGGCCGTCGACCCAAAGACAGCATCGAAGTATGCCTCGATGATGTTCATTATTGAAAATGCCGAAGACATCAATGCGGGCAAAAAGCCACTGACCGCACTCAGCGTCCGCGAGATTGACGCTTCAACTGTCGAGATCAAGCTCAATCAACCCGCGCCCTACTTGGCCGGCCTGCTCACACATAGTTCCAGCTACCCTGTGCCCGAACACGTCATCAAAAAGTACGGCAAGGAATGGACCAACCCCGGCAACATGGTCAGCAGTGGTCCGTACATGGTGACCGAATGGATTCCCAATGACTACGTGCGAGCCGTCAAAAACCCAAAATTTTACGACGCTGCCAACGTGGCAATTGACGACATCACTTACTACCCTACCGATGACGAACGCATTGCATTGAATAGGTTCCGCGCGGGTGAGCTAGACGCCAACATCACCAATCGCGGCTTTCCGTCTGATCAAATTGAGTGGCTGAGCACCAACATGCCCGGCCAGGGCCGAGTCAAGACATACCTCGCTACAGAGTACGCCGTGGTGAATATGCGCCGTAAGCCGTTTGACGACCCGCGCATTCGCCGCGCCATGAGCTTGGCCATCAACCGCGACATCTATGCCTCCAAGGTCTGGCGCGACGGTCGTAAGCCCGCCTATGCGTTTGTGCCGCCCGGCATCGACAATTATCAGGTCGAAAAATTGCCAGAGTTGGATTTTAAAAACTGGCCTGCTGAAAAACGTATTGCCGAAGCGAAACGTTTGCTGGCCGAAGCCGGTTTTGGCCCTAACAATCCGCTAAGGTTCGATTTCAACAACATGACCGGGTACGATGCCAAACGTGCTGCCGCAGGTCTCACAACGATGTGGCGCGAGGTGGGGATTATCACTAAACCGCTGCCCAACGAAGCCAAGACGCACTACAACACCATTCAAGCGTTTGATTTCGACGTGTCTTGGGCGGCGTGGGTAGGCGATTACAACGACCCGCAAACGTTTATGTTTTTGCTGGAAAGCAATGCCGGGGTTTTCAATTACGCAGGTTACAAAAGCAAAGAATACGACAATCTGATGTCCCAGGCCAAAGTGCTGCTGGACCTCAAGCAACGCGCTGGGATTATTGCTCAGGCCGAGCAACTGGCGCTCGATGATGTGGCCGTGATCCCACTGACCAACCAAGTTACGAAAAATTTAGTCGGCAGCCACGTGAAGGGTTACGTCGACAACATCGTGAATTGGCACCGCACCCGCTGGCTGCGCATTGAGCGCTAAATCGGAGACATGCATGACTTCTCAAATTCATCGCCGAGGGATCTTGGCCGGCGTGGCAGGCAGTGCTTTGGCGCCCCAGCTCGCCGTTGCCGCGGATCTAGACCTCAACGATTCTGCTCAAAGCCTGCTGGCATTTGCAAAACTCACAGGCAATTCAGCCGGCGGCGCTGTGCTTCGCTGGCACACCGGCGTGATCAATGCGGTTCAACCAGGCCAAAAGCCAACGCCTTTGGTCGGCTACGAAGGGTTGGAGAAAGAAGTCTGGGGTGTTGAAGCCGATGGCGCCTATTCGACTGCCTACTTTGACATCGGCTTCTTCACCGATCTTGCAACGGGCGAGCGCCTCAAGATGTGGAGCAATCCACTGACCAACGAGACCGTCGAGACAATGGCTTTTCACTCGGGGCGTTTTGCCTCGACCTTGAAAGCCGACGGCCCGAAGCGAGTTTGGCAACGACGCGGCGATGACGTGTGGACCGTCAGCAGCCCCAATGTTGGGTTTCCCTCGCTGCTGAAGCCCGAGGTTTATCCGGCTGAGTCTTCTGGTCCCTTCCAGTTCTTTTCCGTCGTGCGCACAGATCGCGGGCGAATGTCAGACTTGGCTAATCAAAAACTCACAAGCGCACCGCTCACCTGGACATACACACTCACGACGGTTTGGCTGCCCTGGATGCGAATGGGCCAGCGCCCAGGAGCAGTTGTGTGGAGCGGCAACGGCGGAAAGTACCATAGCGCTGCAGACGTGCCAGAGAAGTTCAAAGTTTTTCTAGCGGAAGAGCAGCCAGATTACCTCACCAACGGTCAACCCTGGTCGGGCGTGCGCACAATGTGGGCTGATTACATGGCCTCGCATCCCCCTCGCACACCAACATAGCTTGTCGTTACGATGCACAAAGCCCTGCCCTGGATTGCGCGTGCCGCATTGCTGTTTGCCGTTCTTGATTTTGGCTACATCGGCATCAACGCAATTTTAAATCCCGCAAGTATGGCGGCGAATTCAACGCTGGCCGCTGCGGAAGCCGCAGGATTGACCAATATTCGTGTTGGGTTCGGCGCTTTCCATTTAGCGGTTTCAATCGTTGCTCTGTTTTGCCTCGCAACGGCGCGTGTGGGCATTGGTTTGGCGGTTGTGTGCACTTTCACCGCCACGGCTGTTTGTGTGCGGGCTCTTGGGCTAATGATTGATGGCAGTCATCCGCGCACGTTGTTGTTGATCCAACTTGAATCCTTGGGCTTGCTGATTTTTGTGGTTGGCTTCTGTGCGCATTGGCGTTCGCAACTGCGGCGCCCATGACCATCGATCATCCGGCGACCATCGGCATCAAAACGGCAGAGTTGAGTGAATGGCTGCGCCGCCACCCCACCGACGCACAAACATTAGCCCTGCGCGCAGACCTGATTGCGTCCAAACGCAGCGACGTGTTGGCATTTATGCCCGAATCAGACGCGGGCCTTCGCGAACTCGCAAGTTACCTCAGTGCGCGTGACCAAATAATTCTGGCCGGCGATGCGGCTGAAATTCTCGCCGAACTTGGTCGACGTTATGCAGAAGATATCTGCATTCTGACGCCGCACGGCGCACAGTATTTACTCAGCGGCGCCATCTTGTGTTTCCCCAACCGCTGGCGATTGGACGAGAAAGCCGGCAAGCCGATTGTCGCGGTTCACGCGCCAGTGCCCGAGTATGCCGACAAACTGTCTACCCAGGTCGATTTCTTCCTGAGCCGCCTTCGACCAGGGCGCAGCTTCATGCGCTCAAATTGGGGGTTGGTATCGGTCGACATGCTTCACCTGCCCGACCCGGTGGCGCCCGTGAACCCCTTCACCGACACACAATTTTTCATGCGCCGCGAAGACCAAAGCTTTGTAAAGCTGCCTGAAAGTAATGCTGTCGTCTTCACCATTCGCACAACGGTGACGCCCTGGCACGACGTACCAGCCGCCGAACGCCAGGAGGTTTTGGCGCAAACGAAGGTGCTCAGTCCTGAGTGGCTCAGCTACAAGTCGATGACGATTTAAGCTCTACTTGCCCTTCACGCGCTTGAAATTTTTGGCATCTTTCCAATCACCCGAGCCGTCATACGCAGCGAAGTCTGGATACGGATAAATGGGCCGGCTGAACGTTGCACTTGCAGGATCAAAGGCAACCGGCGGATCTGCCGGGCCCTTGGTCTCTTGTTCGATATGATATCCAGTGATGGCCTCGGGCGCTTTGCCGCCCTCCACCCAGGCGTCAAGCGCGCCCAGCATATCGGCATAGTTGGTGCCGGTGCCGCTACGACAGTGATACATGCCAGGCATGGCATACAGCCGCGCAAATTCACTCATCGATTTAGGGCCGCCCATCGTTTGCGTGGCCAGATCGTAATACTCGGTGGTCGTGGTATAAAAGATCGCTGGGTCTGCCATGCCATGGAACAGAATCAGTTTGCCGCCAGCTTGTTTGAACAACGTGAGGTCGGGATTGCCCGCACTCATGGTGCTGAGGCTCATACGCTGCGGGTCTCTATCCCAATCGAATTTTGTCACATCAAACGAAGGGCCCGGATCGATATCAAACGCGAGATACCGCAGCACCTCGGAGCCAAAGCCATAGTTTGGCGCGGCCTTGCCATTCTCAATGTACCCCGCCCACGACAGCTCCGAGCCCGGCAACTGTCCGCTGGGCATCAATCGCACGCCCTTCGACGTCGTAGGCCCGGCATAGGTTTTCTGAACGACCGCCACTTCGGCCTGGGTCAAGCAGTCATCGCCGTTCGAACCTGAACACTTTAGTTTCGCCGGATCGAAATTGCATTGCAGCGGTCGGTCGATTACGCCGTCCTTCACGCCATCGTTGGCGTCACATGCCGACATGGCCGCCTTGGCGATCAGCGGTAGTTTTTTTGCATCGAGGATGGGATTGCCGGCCTTATCGAAGTTAACGGACGTGCCCCAAAACAACTGCAATGGCGGGCCCATGGATTGATAAAGCACCGGAGCGCCGCCGATGATGCCATCAAAATCGTAAGGGTAGCGTTGGGCTGCCACGAGGGCCTGGCGCCCGCCCGTAGAGCATCCGCGAAAATAGCTATACTTGGGCGACGCGCTGTAAATTGCAGAACTGATGGCCTTAGCCGCGAGTGTGGCCACGTGTGTCGCGCGATGACCAAAGTCGATTTCTGCTTGGGGATTGTTGTAGGCCCACTTGCCGTCATACGGCAGCCCTTTGTGGCCCATGTCAGTCGTCACACAAGCATAGCCACGCGACGCTGCCTCGACGCAGCCTGACGAGCCCAGCATTTCGCCGCACATCGCCCCGCAGCCTTGGGTTAACACCTTGCCATTCCAACTGGTCAGCGGCAGCCGCAACTCGATGCCGATTTGCGGCGCGACATAGCCTTCGACCTTGCAATGCGCCGGTACGTCGGCTTTGGCGTCGATTGGCACGGCGGAGGTGATGCGCGTGGGTGCGTCTTGCAACTGGCCGAAGTCTGCAGACGCCAAAGCCTTGCATTGCTCAACGGTGGCGGCCTGCGCGACCTGCGTGGTACCGACCAATAATGCCAACAAAGCCAACCGAATATGAAAAGTCATGCTGCCCTCCCCAGGTGCGCTCGCACTGTAACGCGCTTGAGGCCAAAAAAAAGAGGCTCCCTGCTTTGCAGCAAGGAGCCTTCAAGGACAGAGACAACCGTATATTTTTGATGGGCGACGGCAGGCGCCCAATGGCGGTGTCTTTAAGCCGCGACGTCGACTTTTGGCGGCTTCATCGACGTCGGCGAAATATCTGGCTGATCGGCGGACTTGCGCCCCAGCTTCGAGATCGAGATCATCGACACAACAACGGCCGAAGCATACGGCACAGCCATCACGCTTAAGGCCATAACCCAAACAAAGTCCGCCGGGTCATCGAACTGTGTCGACCACATGGTTCCAAAAATCGCGGCAATCGTGCCAATCAGCATTAAGCTTTCGACACGAGCTACTTTGAAGACATGCGTCCAGGGCGCAGAATCTTCGCACTTGGGTGTGCGCATAAAGGGCTTACCCGACGTCAGCATGCCCGACAGAACGCCCTGACCGACGGTGTAGGACAGAGACAAGCCTGTCAAAGCTGAGGCCATCGAGCCGCGGAAGCCCGTACCCACTTTGGCGCGGTGCAGCCACAACGTCTTCATCGTTTTAATGGTGAACAGCGCCAAAGCCACACTAGATAGGGCAGTCAGCGGCACGTCGAAATAACGTGGTGCGACAACCATCAAACCGCTCCACACCAAGGCCAGCACACTAAACACCAGCGAGAAGCCATCGGCAAACCAGGGCATCCAGCCTGCGATAAACTGATAGCGCTGGGCCTTGCTAAGCGAGTGACCATTTGCAGCTTTGCGGCCCTTGAAAATTGCAGCGCCATGACGCTTCAAGATTTGCATTGCCCCATAGACCCAGCGATAGCGCTGGCTCTTGTACGCCGCATAGGTGTCGGGCATGAGGCCACGCCCCATGCTGACTTGCGTATACAGCGCGGTGTAGCCCGCCTGGAATATGCGCAAACCCAGCTCGGTGTCTTCGGTAATGCACCATTCCGCCCAACCACCAACCTCATCCATCGCCTTGCGGCGCACGACGCACATGGTGCCGTGTTGGATGATGGCGTTGTGCTCATTGCGCTCGACCATGCCGATACGGAAGAAGCCGGTGTATTCTTCGTACAGAAGGCTCTTGAATAGGCTTTCGTTGGCATCGCGGTAATCTTGCGGCGCTTGAACAATGCCAACCTTCTCATCGACAAAAGCAGGCAGCAATGTCTTCAGCCATTCAGGGTTGACCTGATAATCGCTATCGATCACGCCAATGAACGCCGCTGCCGGATCAGTTAGTTCCAAAGCTTTGTTCAGTGCGCCCGCTTTGAAGCCCTTCATGTTCTCGAAATGATAAAAACGGAATCGCGCGCCCAGCGTTTCACAATGGGCTGCCACCGGCCGCCACAGCGATTCATCTGACGTATTATTATCCAGCACGATCACTTCAAAATTGGGGTACTCGAGCTTGGCCAGTGCATTCAACGTTTGCATGACCATCAGCGGCGGTTCGTTGTGCGTGGGCACATGGATCGAGACGCGCGGGAAATAACCCAATTTCCCGGCAATTTCGGGCATGCGGTTTTTACGCCACAGGCTCAACGCCCATTCGGCGGTTTCCGTCAGCAGCAGCGTGGCCGTGAATAGCCCGGCAGGAACAATGATCAACATGCCGCCGATGCTGCTGATGCTAAAGTAACGCAAGCTCGAGGCGTCGAAAATAAACAGCGCACCCGAGACAACCAGGCCCATGACACTGGCCAGTAACAAATGTCCGCGCACGCTGACCTTGGGAACGAGAGCCAAGATCAGGAGGCCCAACAGGAAAGTGCCGCCGGCTGCAATGCCTGCAAACATCGCCCAATCTTGGAACGATGACAGCGGCCCCGTCATGCTGAACTTCGAGTTGCCCTCGGCATCAAACATGCCCCAGAAACGCCCGACCGCACCTTCTTGGCCGACGTCACCTTTCCAAGGCTGATCGAAGGCTTCCATGATGTAGTAGTCGTAGTTTTTCTGCTCGGCTAAGCGGAAGAACTGGCGCAAAAAGGCCGCCTCAAACTCGGCCGTCGGCACCGCACCTTTTTTTACGCGGCCATCCGATGGCCAGCCGGTTTCGCCGATAATGATTTTTTTGCCTGGATAAAGCTTGGCCACCTTCTCAAAACTTGTGGTCACATGCTCCATCGCGTCGTCGAGTTTAACGCCATCCCAGTAGGGCAAAATGTGGATACCCACAAAATCTGCGCCCTCAGCTAATTGGGGCTCAGTCAACCATGTTGGCCATACTTCGGTCGTGCCGACTTCAATTTTGGGGTTCTTAATCGCAGCCTTGACGCGCTTGATGTAATCGCTCACTTCGCGCGCTGTCAGTTCGGCGCGCACACCAACCGCTTCGTTGGCAACAATCACGCGATCAACCACGCCTGGGTTGTCGGCAATGGCTTTCAGGCCGCGTTCGATTTCGGCTTCGTTATAGGTTTTGTCTTCGCGCAACCACAAACCCAGCGCCACTTTCATGCCAAATTCCTTGGCGATGTAAGGAATACGGTCGTGGTTGTAATCGACGGTGTAGGTACGAATGCGCTTGGTCATCTTCGAGAGTTGCGCCAGGTCGCGGCGAATCAACTCATCGGTCACATCCTGGTCCTTGTCCTCTTCGGCATACAGATGCGACGGGCTATACGCGATCCCGCGGATCTGCCCCTTCCAATCGGGTGCCGACAGCGGCTGATCGAGCGACGCCCAAAAGATGACCGAAGTCAAACAGACCGCCAAAAGTGCAAAAAGGATTCTCATGTTTCTGCCTGTGAAGTTTCCCGCCGTTCGCTCACGTGACATCCTCACGCATGCAAGACCGGCGATATGTAATTTGGTTTGGTGGGGTTGAGTGACAGACGACTCATCGGCACCGAATAACATTCGGTTCGACACAGCCTTTAAAACAGAACGGCCCGAGGGGATGCGAGGCCCCGCTGACGGGGGTGGTTATACCAGGGCCGCTATAAACCGCAACGCACTGCGATCTAACAAGTGCGCGATGGCGGAATTCATAGGTTTCAACGGGTTACGGTAAAATGGCACGTACTATTGTTGCCAAAAAGCAAGCCCTAACGCCATAAAATGCTGCGGCGCAATATTGCGATTCGTGACACTGAACGCTTCGGATTTCTAACGCTTTATATGATAGCAAGCCGTCATGCTGAGTTACCGACATGCCTTTCATGCTGGCGGAGCGGCCGATGTGCACAAGCACGCGGTGCTGGCGCTGCTGCTCGACCATTTCCGCGCCCGCGAAAAACCGTTCTCCGTTATCGACATATATGCCGGGCGGGGCATCTACGGCCTCAACAGCATTGAGGCGCAAAAACGCAAAGAGTTTGAACACGGCATCGCCAAACTTATTGCACGACCCGACCGACTGCCTTTGTTGAACAGCTATTGGTCGGCTGTCGACGCGATCAATGAGGCCGCGTTAACGCGTTATCCCGGTTCGCCGCAAATTGTACGCCACGGATTGCGCGCGGGCGACGAACTGGTCGCAAATGAATTGCATCCAGCCGACTACGAAGAGTTGCAGCGATGGGCGGGCGAGGACCCGCGCATCCACGTTCACCGCCGCGACGCCGTTGAAGCCTTGGTGGCACTCGTCCCTCCCAGTATCCGGCGCGGGCTGGTGCTGGTCGATCCGGCGTACGAGATCAAAACCGAATACGAAACCGTGTCGCTGGCCGTGGCCAAAAGCTTTGCAAAATGGCCGCAGGGCGTGTTCGCGGTCTGGTATCCGGTCCTGACAGAAGATCGCTACATCACCACACGGCAAAAATTATTAGAACTCATCCCCGCCGACATCTTACAAACCGAATTCGATTTAGGCCGCGCGAAAGACTACCCGGGCATGCAATCGTCAGGGCTGTGGATCATCAACCCGCCCTGGAAAATCGAGGATGCAATCGATCAGGCGGGCTTGTGGCTCGCCAAGCAGCTAGGCCAGGAACGCCCCGCGCGCCATCGCATGACGTGGTTGCGCCAAGTAAAGCCATAAAGTTTACGAGCCGCGCGGCTTGATAGATTTGCGCACCGCAGTCGCGCTGAGTGGATCTTCTGGCCAAATGTGGCGCGGGTATCTCCCGCGCATCTCACCGCGCACGCTGGGATATGCGTTTTTCCAAAAACTTGTCAGATCGGCTGTCACCGCAATTGGCCGTTGCCCCGGCGAAAGCAAATGCAGCGTCACCGGAACTTTGCCGCCACCCACCGTGGGCGTTGCCGTTAGTCCAAACACTTCTTGCAATCTTACTGACATGGAGGGTCCTGCGCCCGACGCAGAGTAATCAACACGGATCGACGAGCCCGACGGCACATCAAGGTAAATGGGCGCCCATTGATCGAGTTTCTTCTGCAACTCCCATGGCAACTGCGCTTTGAGAGCCTCTAACATATCTAGACGCGACAAATGCGCGCGGCGCATGAAGCCGGCGACATAAGGCGCTAGCCAATCATTGAGCGCTGTATCGAGGCCCTCGTTTGACAGGTCTGGCCAACCCGTTGCTGCATCAAGACCGCGCACGAACACGACGCGTTGTTGAAAGTTACGCGCCGCCTCGCTCCAGGGCAGAGCATCGATTCCCAACGTCCGTATGCCTTTTAGAAAAGCAGATGTCACTTGTTCAGGATCGGGCTTGGCCGGCGGCTTGTCGTCGAGCACGAGCGCGCCTAATCGTTTTTGCCGGGCCGCCGTCACAGTTTCGCTTTGTGCATCCCACTCAATCACATCGGCTTGCGTTACGTGATCGGCAAATACATCTTCGATTTCGGCCAATGTCAAAGGCGCAGCCAGAAAAACGCGGGCTTCGCGCGCGGCCCCATCTAAATGAGCAACAGCCAAATAGTCCTGTGCCGCCAGCGCCTCTTTTTCATCAACCACCGCCCCGCCCCCGCCTGCTAGCCGGTAGCGACCGTGCCCACCGCGCCGCTGCGCAACGCGATCGGGGTATGCGAGTGCCGTCAGAATGCCTACGGCAGCACTGGATCGGTCGGCATCGCGCGCTTTGGCGATGCTGCGAATTTGGCGAGCCGCAGCGCGCACACGCTCCAGCGCCCCACGATTGACGCGCACGACTTCGCGCTCGTCATGATCGCGCGCTAAAATATCGACACGCGTTCGCAAGTCTGGATCGCGCGTGCCCACCAGGATGTCGCGCTCTGCTAACAAAGCGGCAATATCGCAGGCCGTCGCGCCAAACCCAAGTTCAACGCCGCGATGAACCAGGTGCGCCAATCGCGGATGCAATGGCAACGAAGCCATGGCGCGGCCCTCGGGCGTAATGCGAGATTGCGCATCAAGTGCGCCCAAACTTCTGAGTAACTCCACGCCCTGTTGAAACGTGGCCGTCGGTGGTGCGGTCAGCCACGACAAGCTGCGCGGATCAGCCACACCCCAGTTGGCGAGATCCAGAGCAAGAGGCGCCAAATCGGCTAATTGCATTTCGGGCGTGTCATAGGCAGCCAACGCCCGCTCCTCGGCTTCAGTCCAAAGGCGGTAACACACACCTGGGCCTAAACGCCCGGCGCGACCACGCCGCTGTTCTGCCGAAGCCCGAGATACAGAGACCGTGACCAGTTGCGACATCCCTCGCGCCGGATCAAAGCGTGACACGCGTTTCAAACCGCAATCAACAACCACCCGAACGCCCTCGATCGTCAAACTTGTCTCGGCAATGGTCGTGGCTAGCACAACCTTGCGCGTGCCAGGTTGCGACGGTGCTACGGCAGCGTTCTGATCTTTCCAAGAGAGAGCGCCGTACAATGGGCGCACCTCAACATCGCGCGGCAATGCCGACTGCGCCAGGCCATCGGCAACACGACGGATCTCAGCCTCTCCGGGCAAAAAAGCAAGGACGCTCCCCTCTTCCTCGTTTAAGGCTTGGCGAATGAGAGCCGCCATATCTTTATCGAGATGGCCGGTCGGTGATTTGGGTAAATAGCGAGTTTCTACGGGGAATGGCCGATGCGTACTCTCAAGAACCGGGGCATCGCCTAACAACCGCGCCACGGGGGCAGCATCAAGCGTGGCCGACATCACCAACAGACGCAAATCGGGCCGTAGATTGCGCTGCACATCGAGCGCCAACGCCAACCCTAAGTCGCTATCTAAACTCCGTTCGTGGAACTCATCAAAGATCAACAAGCCCACGCCCTGCAGGTCGGGGTCCTGCTGTAAGCGGCGATTTAAAATGCCTTCAGTGACCACTTCGATGCGCGTTGTGCGCGAAACTTTTGCCTCGAGACGCACGCGATAACCGACAGCGTGACCAACCTCTTGACCGATTTCACTGGCCATGCGCTCGGCCGCCATACGTGCGGCGAGCCTACGGGGCTCAAGCATGAGGATCGTTTTGCCGGCAAGCCAGGGCTGATCAACAAGTTTCAACGGAATGCGCGTTGTTTTGCCCGCGCCCGGCGCTGCCGTCACGACAACTGATGCTTTGCTTTTAAGCGCCTCGCGCAAAGGCTCGATCAGATCGTCAATCGGAAGTGGCGTTACGCCGGCGTCAGCGGGTCCCACAGCTACTTCTTTTTCGCCTTAGCGAGAGCGTCTTTTTCTTGCTGAGCTTTGATCTGCGCTTGGCGCTGCTGCTCTTCTTGCTCTTTGCGCGCCTTCATCAAGCTTTTAGACGTATCGAACCGGGTTGCGAGAAAGCGATAAGTGCGACCCAACAGATCTTGGACGCGCGCACCTTGATTAATGACCAATTCACTCCAGGACCGCACCAGTGGGGTCCATTTCATTTGCAAATATCGAAGTTTGTCTCGCTTCTCGCGGATGAGAATGATTTGATTGTCGATTGTCTTCAATGTCGAAATGATCTCGCCGGTTTGGGCATCTAGTTCGAGAAAGATATCTTGATACTCTTGAACGCCTTTGCGCAACAAACTGCGAACACGCTCGACCGTGTCCATCACGCGCATATCACCCGCATACTGCTCTGAGACCTGTTTGAAGCGCCGGGCAATGGCGGGAACGGCATTAAATGCCTCGCGCAAAGCTTCGATGTAACATAACTCGCGGGCCAGCAGTTCAAGGCGCAACAGTACCGCGGTCGTGTCGCCAGCCTGTAGGCCCAAGGCTAACGCTGCCTTGTTAAACGCCTCGCGCAACTTGGCCTTGTTTTCGCGTTCAGCTAAAAACTTATTCATTTCTTCAGGGCTTGTCATTTTTGACTCAGCGCCCGACAGCCAAGCGATCAACTGCGCCTCAAGCCGGTTCTTGGCCAACAATTTATGTTTAGGCGAGACCGTCCACGACGCAGAACCATCTAAAATCTCGTTTGGGATTTTATCTCCCGGCCGGACATCCTCGACGAATTTCAGAGCATCAACAGCGGTAGCCAATAGCTCGAAATCGCGAGTACCTTCTTCGATGTTGAAAGTTTTGATCAGATTTTTAAGACGCAGTTCGCCCTGCAGGTCGCCCAAATCGACGACAAACACAGGGACGTCGAGGTTGTCGGGCTTGTAGAATCGCGCCTTTGGAACTTTGAACACTTTATTCGTGAAATCAAAGTGCGTATCGCGCAGATCAGGCTCGGCGTTCTCGTCAGATGCCGGCTGTGCACTTTCTTTTTGTTCGGACGTCAAAAACGCTGCTCCAGCACGTGAGTTGACCCAGTGCCCCAAAAAAGACCAATTAAACAAGATATTCGCCCATAAAGGGTTCAAATTCAAAGCGAAATCACCCTTTAACCGGGGTATGAACCCTTCTTACGAAGGTGATTGGCGGGCTCGCCTCCACACGCTACAGAAAGGCCCTACGGCTACACTTTTGGCGAGATTCTTAACACGGAGTTGAAGATGAGAGATGCATTGGGTTGGCGTAAGAAATTCGGTGTTTTGGGCCCCTCGACCAATACGACTGTGCAGCCAGATTTCGACGATTTGCGCGTACCTGGCGTAACCAACCACTATAGTCGAATCTTCACACCTAATTCCCGTGCCATCAGCAACGAGACGTTTATGGCGGGCACCAAGAAAATCTCGGAAGGCGTGCTGGACGCCGTGCGCAGTGTCATGACCTGCGAGCCCGACTACATGGTGATGGGAATGTCGGCGATCACGTTCTACGACGGTATGAAGGGTGCCAACGACTTCCAACGTATGGTCGAGACCGAATCAAAAATTGGCGTGAGCATTGGGTCCCATTCCTGCGCAGCGGCGCTGAAAGCCTATGGAGCCAAAAGCGTCTCGTTTATGTCGCCCTATTATCCGGTGGCCAATGACGAAGTGCGCCGCTATTTCACCGAAGCTGGCTTTAAAGTTGTGCGCGACGTTCCGATGCAAGCACCAAGCTGGACAGGGATTGCCGAAATCACCACCGACCAGTGCCGCGAGACCTTAATGAAACTCGACGGACCAGATGTTGATGCGATTGTGCAAGTAGGCACGAATTTGAGCATGATCAGGCTGGCTGCGGCGGCCGAGATGTGGCTGAACAAGCCGGTGATCGCCATCAACACGGCAACCTACTGGCACGCGCTGCGCGCCAACGGCATTACCGACAAAGTCTATGGTTTCGGCAGACTGATGTCGGATTTTTAGACCTTACTTTACTTCGTTGGCACCGGAAGTTGAGCCTCGCCTAAGACAAGGCGCTTGGCATATTCCGGTGCTATGAGATGGCAATAACGCACGCCGCGAAAGCGCTCGGGCGCCCATTTAAATGCCAGATTGGTCCACGTCACATACAATGACTTGGCCAGCACGTGCATTTTTGCTTCCGGGCCGCGGTATACGAAGTCGTAGTCGCTGACAAATTGCGAGCCCATATACACCGTTTCGTCTGGCTCGATCACGATATCGGCCAGGGCAATTTTGAGCTTGGATTTTTCATCTTCTGTCAGCGCGCCATACACCGCGTCCATCGTTGCGCGGTTTATATCGGCACAACTTTTGTCGCTCTTGGCCGCGTCGGCGCCGTAGCGATCTACCAAATGATCACTGGTTTTGGTTTTGCACGATATACGAGTGGGCGACATTGCGTCTGTGACGACGTATTGCGCGAGTTCGATGGGGTCGATTTTGGTTTTCGACTCTTTGAACCCATCGTAGTCCGGGTAGACAATATTGGTGAGCTTGAGCGTCGTTCCCGTGAGGTCGCGCTGAACGCGCTCGCAGAAATCTTTGTCGGTAACTGGGACTTGGGCATGCGCCATCATCGCCAGCCCGCACATTCCAACACTTGCAATCAAAACGCGCTTGATCATCACTCGCTCTCCAGATCGAAAAGTAGACGCAGCTTAGTGATCGTCAGCAAGCCCTGCAACTGCTCGGCCACGCCGCAATTGCGGAAAAGATCATTACTCAATGACCCCAATCAAAAGCGTGATGTTCACGTCGCTCCCCGCTTCAAGCTTTTCTTTTCGACGCACATCGGCCTTGATGGGCAGCAAATACGCCGCCGCCTTTGAGTCTGGGAACAACGACGTTTTCCAACTCGTTTTGCCAATTTTTGCTTTGACCCGAACGGAGCCCCACGCGCTTTGTTGATCAGCGGCATGAAATTTTATTTGCTTGGACTGCTTTGCGGGCAACGTGACGAAATACCAAGCGGCGGGCCCGTGATATCGCCAAACTTGCCCTTTAACTTTGAAGGTTTTTTGAGCGGTCATTTTAGCTTCCAGAACGGAGCTCAACGTGCAGGTCGGACGCTTGGCGCTTTTGACCCCATATCTTGAATTGGATGAAAATTTTGCTTTGGCTGGACCTTCTCATTTGACCTCCATCAATGTCGCAATACTTTCAAAAGCGTATTGGTAATCCATGCTTGAGTCTTGTTGCTGGAACTCAATGATTATCAATCAACAAATGAGGTCATCATGACGAACACACGTGAACTCGCAAAAAACATTAGTTTTGGCCGTGCGCCAGCGACCACTTCCGCTGGATTTGAGGATTTCCAAAAGGAAATGAACAAAATGTTCGACCGTTTTTTTCATCGCGATCCGTTCATTCACTTTGGGATGCCCAGTCGCCTGAAGGGCTTTGATTTATCCCCCACGGTGGACGTCGCTGAACGCACAGACAGTTACGAAATTACAGTTGAATTGCCGGGAATGTCCGAGAAAGACGTGTCGGTCACAGTTGATGACGCCTTGCTGACGATCTCCGGTGAAAAGAAAGCTGAGAAGGTAGAGGACGTGAGGAACGTCCATATTTCTGAGCGCCACTATGGGTCGTTTCAGCGTCAGTTCAGCCTGCCCGACGATGCCGATGGCGACAAAATAACGGCAGAGTTCAAGAATGGCGTGTTGAAGATCTCCCTGGGCCGAAGCAAGAAAGCAAAGGCAAACGCGCGCCAAATCAATGTAAAGGCAATCTGAGCCTTCTCCGCGGCGAAAAAAGACGATGGCGTTTAGCGTCGATTCACCCTTTGCTCGACCCTTAAGTCCGCGCGGGCCTTCGTTTACGCAGGCCTTTGGCGGGCATCATGGTGCGACCCTCAGCGACGAACCGGGGAACTTTGGCGAGCGGCAAGAGATGCGCCATGACCGGTTCTTCGATGGCCCCGATGCGTCGATAGGCATCGTGCCCTTCCACGTCCCAAGCTTTCGACGTCCATGCCAGATACGTTTTGCCCTGGCGCTCGGCCTCGGCGGCGCAAGCGGCTAACAAGGTGCGGCCCACACTTTTCCGCTGCCCATTCGCGTCTACGTAGATCTCGGCGACACACAGCCCTTCAGCGCCCACAGCCGTGTCAAGAATGGGCATGAGAAGGGCATAGGCCGTCATCGCGCCCTCTAGGATCGCGACCAAAGCCAAAACCGCCGGACGGCGACCCAGAAAGTTTTTACGCACGAACGCGGGCGTTAAAACATCAGCCCCCTTCGCGCTGCCCTGACCCTGATGCGCGGCGACAAGGGCGACAAAGGCGGCCATATCGGCTTGTACCAGGCGGCGGACAATCAGGTTTCGGGGCTGGTGGCGGCGTGGGGGCTTGGAATCGGGCATGGCGATAGGTCTATCCCGACCGTTACCCGCAGGCAATTTGCCGCCCTCGGCTGACCAAAACCCCAGCGAAATTATGGCTTCATCCGGCTGGCGGAGGCGGTTTTCCAGGTCTACTCGACCCCCCGGTTGCCATCGGCTATGTGGTGCCTACTTTGGTCTTATCTTTCTCTGGTCTGGACGGTTGCCATGAAATTTTCTCGCCGCAGCATGATTTTGTCGGGTGTCGCCGTGGGCGGTGGCTTGGCCGTAGCCTATGGCTTGTCAACTTTGGAAGACGGCGACGAGCGCAAAAAGTTCGGCGCGTCCACGCCCGATCAATTCGTCCTCCACGCGTATGTTAAAATTGCCAAGGACGGCACGGTGACAGTGGCTGTTCCTCAGGCTGAGTTGGGCCAAGGGGTGACGACCGCCATTCCAATGCTGGTCGCCGAAGAACTCGACGCCGATTGGTCGATGGTGAAGTACGAATTAGCACCGCTCGATAAGGCCTATGGCTCGTATGTGATTGCCGAAGCGGCGAGCGTTTACATGGACCCCGGTGTGCTGGCCGATGCCGCGCGTTGGACAGGCTGGAACATCAGCCCCTATGTGGGCCTGATTTTCACGGGCGGTTCGTCCGCCATTTTGGGCAACTACGAGTATGGCCGCAGTGTTGGTGCAGCCACTCGCCGCATGCTGATCAAAGCCGCTGCCAAATCCATGAACGTGCCGGAAAGCGAGCTCAGCACTAAACAAGGACGCGTGCTGCACGTGGCTTCGAACAAATCCATGGGCTACGGGGAACTGGCCGAAGCCGCCGCCGCCATGCCGCAACCCGACGTGGGCCCCAACGAGAAGCGCAAAGACCCCAAAGATTTTACAATTTTGGCACAGCCGAAAGGCCGCTTGGATACGCCTGAAAAGATCGACGGCACCGCGCGCTATGGCATCGACGTGAAATTGCCCAACATGGTTTACGCAGCCATTCGCCAAAGCCCGGTATTTGGCGCCGTGGTTGAAAGCTTCGACGAAGCAACAGCAAAAAAACGCAATGGCGTCATCTCGGCTGTGTCGGTTGGACCGAACGCCGTGGCCGTGGTTGCCGACAACACGTGGACGGCCCAAAAAGCAGTGAGCGAGATGGACGTGAAGTTCAGCACGCCAGCCGGAACAGCGTTTGATTCCGTCGCCGCCATCGCAGAGTACCGCACACGATTTGATGACGCAGATCGCTCGGTTTTGGAAGAAAGCAAAACGTTTGCTGCGGGCATGGCCAGCGCCACAAAAACTGTCGAAGCGATTTACGATTCACCATATCTCGCACACGTGTGCATGGAGCCCATGAACTGCACGGCGTTATACGAACCCAGTGCCGACGGCAAAAAAGAATCTGCGAAAGTGACTGTGTGGTCGCCCAGCCAATCGATGAGTGCCACAGCACAAAACGCCGCCAGCACGGCCGGCGTGCCGAAAGAAAATGTCACTGTCCATGCCACACTGATGGGCGGCGGCTTTGGTCGTCGCGCCGATATGGATTTCGTGCGCCAAGCAACAGAAATCGCCATGAAGACTCCCGGCCGACCGGTTAAGATGACCTGGAGCCGCGAAGAAGATGTGAGGCAGGATACCTATCGCCCGGCCACCACTGCACGCTTCCGTGCGGGCCTCGATGCGCAAGGCAACCTTACAGCGCTTGATTTCGTGATTGTCGGCAAACCCGTCAGTTCGGATTTCAATACGCGCAACGACGGCCCATTTAAGGGCGATCCGAAAAAAGACAGCAGCATGATCATGCCAATGACCGGCACGCCATATGCGTTGCCGGCCATGCGGTTAGCACTGAATGCCCGGGAAAACCCAGTGCCCAATGGTAACTGGCGTAGCGTGACCATGTCGCACAACGGCTTTTATTTGGAAGCGTTTGTCGATGAAATGGCTGAAGCCGCAGGCAAAGATGGCCTGGAGTTCCGCCGCCAATTGCTGCGCGACAAGCCCAAACACTTAGCCGTGCTCAACGCTGTGGCCGAGAAAGCCGGTTGGGCAACACCGCTGACCCCTGATGCCGGCGGTGGCAAACGTGGACGCGGCATAGCCTTTACCGATGCGTTTGCATCGATTATCGCACAAGTCGTTGAAGTCACGGTCGCAAAGGATGGCGCACTAAAGGTTGACCGCGTGGTCAGCGTTGTTGATTGCCATACCGTCGTGAACCCGAATATTGTGACCGCGCAAATTGAAGGCGCAGTGTTGGACGGGTTGTCGGCCGCGCTTCACGGCAAGATTGATGTGAAGAATGGTGCTGTTGTGCAGAGCAACTTCAGCGATTACCGCCTCATGAAAATCAGCGAAGCTCCAGCGATGGAAACTCATGTGATGCCCCAGGGCGGACACCCGGGCGGAATCGGCGAACCCGGTTTGCCAGGTGTGGCCCCTGCCCTGACCAGTGCCATCTACAACGCCATTGGCCAGCGTGTACGCAGCCTGCCCGTGGCTCTGTCTGGCATCGTGTCAGTGTGACGCTCGGCCGCCGCCACCTCATTGCGGGTGTCGGCGCTGCTGCCGGGCTTGCGGCTGTTCCTGCGACCGCAGCGAATACAATTAAATTCACCCACGGCGTTGCCAGCGGCGACCCGTTGCATAATGCCGTCGTAATCTGGACTCGCGCCGCACCATCAACGCCAGGCCCGGCCACGGTTTCATGGGACGTTTCCGAATCTGAGACCTTCGCGACAATTGTGCAAAGCGGCTCCTTCACCACAGATGCCAGCAGCGATTATACGGTCAAGGTCGACGTCACGGGTTTGAATCCTGGCCGCATCTATTTCTATCGATTCAAAGCAGGCGAGGTTGTCTCACCTATCGGCCGTACACGTACATTCCCCGCATCAGGCACTACACCGCTTAAGTTAGCAGTGATGTGCTGCGCCAATGTGGGTCAGGGGTTCTTCAACGTTTATCGCCACTGCGCCGACCGCGACGATATCGACGTTGTGCTGCATGTGGGCGACTACATTTATGAATACGATTCAGGGACAAAAACACCAGAGGAAATCGCGGAAGGAAGCCGGCAGGCAGAACCGAGAAAGAAGCTCGTTGGGTTAGCGGACTATCGTTTGCGCTACGGCAGCTATCGCGTGGATCCCGACCTGCAAGAGATTCATCGTCGCCACCCGTTCATCACTGTGTGGGACGATCACGAGATCGCCAACAATGCTTTCAAAGATGGTTCGGAGAATCATTGGAGCAGTAGCGAAGGCCCATGGGAGCAGCGCAAGACCAGTGCTATTCAAGCTTACTTCGAATGGCTCCCGATACGGCCGTTAAAACCGGATCCCACGGGACGCATCTTCCGCAGCTTTGATGTGGGTGATGTGGCAACAATTATAATGCTCGATACCCGACTCTATGGACGCGAAGAATCGCCGGGCGGGGCGAACATGATCTTTCTGACCCAACCCGCACCCCATGGTGGCGCCGATTGGCCAATGCCCTACGACGCCCGGCAATCGCCGCCGCAACCTCGGCCTGAACTGTTTGAACAAGTGGGCGGCGACGCTGCAAAGCTGCCGCCTGGGCACATCTTCATGCCTGACTTCCCCCGTTATAAAGCCGAAGTGCTCAATGCTGAGCGATCAATCCTCGGGGCCGAGCAGGAAGCATGGCTGACCGAGACATTGAAGGCTTCAAAATCACGCGGTACGCCGTGGCAAATTTTGGGACAGCAAACAATTGCAGCAACTTTTATCCCGGTCGACCCATCGCCACATATGGATCCGGCCAAAGCGGGTCGCTTTAACAGCGATTTTTTCGCCCGAATGCGGATTCAAGAGCAAAACAACTTACCCTTTGCAAACGACACGTGGGGTGGCGGATATCCGCGCTCACGCGACCGCATGATCAGCCAACTGCGCGATCACGCCAACAACACCATAATCCTCAGCGGCGATTTGCATAATGCGTGGGGGTTTGTGCATCACGATGATGCAGGCCAATTGCGCGCATTTGAAGTGACAACCCCCTCGGTCACGTCACCCGGCATGGAATCGTTCATGGGCACACGCGGTCCGTCGATGGCAGCGGGCATGATCGCCAAAAATAAGAACCTTGTTTACGCTGAATTGGCCTCGCGCGGTTACGCAGTGCTGGCCATTACCCCCGAGGCTGTCCAAGTCGAATGGACTTTTGTGAATACGATTAAGTCGAAAACGTTCACGGCCAAAGTTGATCAGCGCATGACCGTGAGGGCTAAATCATTAAAAAGTTCGATGCAGTGGATGCCGACATAAAAAAAGAGGGGCCCGGAAGGGCCCCTCTAACTGATTTGACGAGAGACTCAAAACCTTACTCGGCGGGCTGACGCCCAGCCAATTCTTGCTGACGCAGCTTGGCCTTTTGATGCGAAGGAACTCGCACGGCTAAGTACGCGGCAATCGCAACGCCACCTGCAATCAAGGCCATCTCAAGGCCAAATTGTTCTGGGTGCTCCCAGAATTCAGTGAACAAATGCCAACGACCCATCAGTTCGACTGTGTTCCAGCAAATAATTGCTGTTGGGATTCCATAGCGAATAGCCGTCGTAACCTTCCAAAACTTGATGAGGCGCTGGAACAGATAGACCGACCAAATGACATTGAGAAAGAAAATGCCATATGTGACGGGGTGCTTCTCGCCAAGAATGTTCTCGTCGTACATGAACAAAAGCATCAGGTAGAAAAACCAAGTGACGTAAATGGTTTCCAATGCTGTGATAGATGCAAAATTGCGTTCATGGTCAGGGTTGGGCTTGCCTGTACGCAAACCACCGTTACGCTGAAACCAGAGGAACATGTTGCATTTGGTTTCTTTATTCATGAGGAAATAAATCAGCGTCGATGCCATCACACCGATGGACGACATCATCACCAAATATTCCGCCTTGGTGGCAATTTGCCCGGGGTTGTTGACATCCATCAAATCGGGCACGCCTAAATAATTGCCCGACCAGACGAATGCGAATTCAACCCAACCCGTCCAAAGAAGCGTCCCGGCCCAAAATCCCAACCAAGTGGCTGAGACCTCATTACGGCTTCTCATGCCGAGAAAGAGCAAGGCCCCACCGAAGAGTCCCAGGCCAAAGGCACATTGCAAGACGTAGGCTTCACCAAAGATTTTTTCCATGGCGATCATCACGGTGTGACCTAACGCCTGAACAACAAAGACAATGACGAATGCCAGCAAGCCAACAAATGGCGGCCGGTAAAGCAAACTCATAATCCCGCTTGGGGGTGCGGTGGGCGTCGCGGTTGTGTCGGTCATCGATGAAACTCCGTTTTGCTCATCATAATCATGAGATGACTATAACTCATCGCCATACATAAGTGTCTGATATTTGGAAACCAAGAGTAACAACGAACAGCAATTAACTTTTTGTCTGAAAGTGTTTCTAAGCCAGGAAACATAAGGCTAGAACGGCATTGCGGTTGCGCAAGTCTGTACGAAAACAGCGATTTTGTTTTTGTTTTTAATGCTGATTTTGCCGACCTACATATGAGTCGCCGCTTATTTGATGCGCCGATTAAGAATTTCGATCACCGGGCCATGAGCCCCAACGGTAAGCTTGGTCTCTACGCCATAAGCTTGGTGCAGAATGTTGGAAGCCAATGCATTGATGGGCTCGCCGTCGGCCAACACTTGCCCTGCCGCCAGCACAATGACCCGATCCGCCATACGCAAGGCCATGTGAAGATCATGCAGCGTGATGATGATGCCCCTTTTGTCGTCGTGCGCGAGCGCGCGAAACAACTCAGCGGCATCAAGTTGAAAGCCGGGGTCGAGGCCCGTGAGCGGTTCGTCAGCCAGCAGCCATTGCGGTTCGCCGGCCAGCGCGCGCGCGATCAGCACACGCGCACGCTCGCCGCCAGAAAGCGTCATCACGTTGCGATGCGACAACTCGGTGGTGTTGGTTACGCTTAAGGCTCGGGCGACCGCCTCATCATCTCCAGCCGACAGCCCGCGCGCACCGATGTAGGGCGTGCGACCTAATCCAACCAATGTGCGTACATCGACCGCCCAAGCGATCTCAGGCATTTGCGGCAAAAAGCCGATGCGTTGTGCGCGCTGACGCGCAGGCAATGACAACACCGTATCGTCATCGAGTTTGACGACACCTTGATCAGGGGCGCGCAAACCCGCCAAGCACGACAGCAGGGTCGATTTGCCTGCGCCGTTGGGACCAATGATCGCTGTGACTTGACCCGGCGCAAAATGCGCGGCGACGCCATCCAGCACACGCTTCGCGCCCAAGCGAACGTGCAGATTTTCGGCGGCAAGCCGGTTCATGCCACCCTCCGCCGCTGTGTCAGCAAAAGACCCAGGAAGAACGGCCCGCCCAGCACCGCCATCGCGACGCCGAGCTTGATTTCAACAGCTGATGGCATCAGCCGAACGATAATATCGCCTGCCAGCACCAACACAGCACCCGCAAGCCCGCTGGGAATCAGCAACGCACCAGGCCGAGCGCCCAACAATGGGCGCATCACATGCGGTGTCACCAAGCCCACAAAGCCAATTACGCCGGTGGCAGCAACGCTGGCGCCTGTTGTCAAGGCAACGCCAACAGCCAGCAAAATGCGCGTGACGGAAAGATTAATCCCCATCGAGCGCGCACCGTCTTCGCCTAAGGTCAACGCATCTAGAGCGCGCGCTGTGAGCATCAAAAAGCCACAGCCGACTACGATCAACGGCACAGTCATGGCGACATCGGCATTGCTGCGGTCGACCAACGAGCCCATGAGCCAATTGACAATTTCGTTGAGCGCCCAAGGGTTGGGCGACAAACTGAGTGCAAGTGCCACCCCGGCCGAGGCCACGGTATTCAAAATTGCACCGGCCAGAATGAATGTAAGTATGCTCGATGTCGCGCCCGCCAACAGCAACAGCGTCGCCACGCCACCCAATGCCCCCAGCATAGCGCCCATCGGCAAAATCCAGGGTGTTGTCGTAGCTACACCGAGAAAAAGTGTGAGCACAGCCCCCAATGCCGCCAACGCCGCAACGCCCAACACGCCTGGGTCGGCCAATGGATTACGCGTATAGCCTTGAAGCGCCGCACCCGTCATGCCCAAGGCAAATCCAATCGCAATGCCAAGTATGGTGCGCGGGACTCGCAACTCTAAAATAATCAGCCAGCGCGGGTCATCACTGAGCGTGAACCACGCATTCCATGGCACCCACACCTTGCCAACAATCAAGCTGACCGCACTAAGCATGACCAGCAAGATCAGCAGTACAGCGATTATGCGATGCGGCGACATCGTCGTCATTGTTGCGCCTCAACGATCCGGCGACGCGCATCGGCCAGCACAGCAAGCGTTTGCGGAATCACCGGGCCGCCACACAGCAGAAGCTTTTCGGGCAAATTTGCGCGCGCCATGCGCCCCTCACCGCGCGCCAAAGCGGGATGCAAGACCATGCGGTCACCCCACGTGAGGCCGCCGGTTTCAACGACGCCCGACAGCAACGCCTGCGGCGGATCGGCAATGACGCGCTCAAGCGGCACTATGCCGAACTGCTTTTGTTGATAGCGAGCGGCGACATTCATAAAACCTGCGCGATTCAAAAGCTCGTCAATCAGCACGCCTTGGCCTGCGAAAAATCCGTTGGACTGAAACACCAACGCACTGATGCGTTGTGAACCCGGCGGTGGCGCTGCTTCTGCCAAGGCCGTTTCGATCTTCGCAACAATCTGCTCGCCACGTTGGGGCCGGTTGACGGCTGCCGCCATAGACCGAACTTGAGCCACACTGTCGGCTACACTCAGTGGCACATCGAACGTCTCGACTTTAACGCCAAGGCGGCGTAGCGCCTCGTGCGTCTTCAGAGGCGCATAACGGCTGCTAATGACCAAGTCTGGCTTCAGGGCGATCACCTCCTCTGCCGTGCCATAGGTCATCGGCAAGATCTTGGCGATGTCAGCGACGGTCGAGGAGCGCGGATCGCTGGCATAGTAACTGAGCGCTGCAATTTGCTCGCGGTCTGCCACACTCACTAAAATCGCATCCAGGCATGGATAAAGCGAGACAACGCGCTGGACTTCTGCGACGCACGCAGAGGCCCAGCCGCAGATCGCGGCCGCCACAGCAGCGGCAATGATTTTAGAAACGGGCGCGAACACCAGCAAAAACTCCTCGTCTCGGCGATCCATAGCTGCGTGTCGTGGTGTAGGTTTTATCAAACAGGTTCTCGACACGCCCATAGATTTCAAACGCATCGTTCACGGGCCACGACGTACGTACGTCGACCACCGTATAATCCTGCAACACGAATGTATTGGCGGCGTTGTCAAACGAATCGCCGACGTATCGCACGGCCACACCCGTTACGACTTGCTGGGGCCACGTATAACTAAGCGATAGATTGGCGGTATTCTTCGGGCGACGCGCAAGGACCTTGCCTGCGTTGACGTTGCCAAGCGCCGTATTCTCGGTGTCGGTGTAGGTGTAATTGGCTTGAAGCGCGACGTCACCAATCGTGGCCGCAGCCGCCAGTTCCACGCCGCTCGCCTTCGTGCTGGCAATATTGTCGTACACTCCAAACGTGGCGGGCTTACAGAACGGATTGCCGGGGCACCCGGCGAAGTCGATCTGATTTTTGGTTTTGCGTCCAAATCCAATAGCCGAGACCACGACATTGCCGCTCATCAAACGCTGCTCGACGCCGCCATCCCAGCTATCGGCCTCCTCGGGGCGCAAGGCTTTGTTGCCAAATGTGCTGAACAATTGAAACAACGTCGGCGCTTTGAAACCCTGGCCGAAGCTGGCGCGTAAAATCGTATGGCCGCCGTTCAGCGACCACGCCACGGCGGCCTGCCCCACGGTGCGCGTGCCAAACGTATCGTGGTCATCGTGGCGCAAGCCGCCCGTCACTGTCAGGCCTTCAACCAATTCACCCTGCATTTGCGCATAGCCGCTGGTGATGCCGACATTGTTGCGTACAGGCGTTGGCGTGGGACTGAAAGCCGAAGGTGACGCCGTGCGCAGCGATGATTTTTCGTTTTCCAGGCCACCAATCACCGACCAGTTTTGCCCCAACTCGAAAGTGCCCTGGTACTCCCAGCGTTTGTTTTTGCCAACGCCGTCAAAGGTGACGGTCGTATTGGCTTGTGCGGGATTGAAGTTAAGGCGGTTGGTATTGGTTATCGCGTAGGCGACACGATTTTTCAGGCGCGCCTCGAACAAGTCCACATTCAGCCCGCTATAGCCAACAACGTCTTTCGTGAAGCCGTACTCGGGCGTATCGCCAAACGCAAACAAGGGTGGCGGGAAACCATCAAACTTGTTGCGGCCTTTCGAATACACCCCGCGTGCATCGACCGACACATTCTCAGCCACCGCCACATTCACCCGGCCGCTAAGCCCAGTGTTGCGATAGCCATCGGCCTCGGTTCCTGCCGCAAACGCCGAATTACCATTGGTGGTGGTGTGACGGCCCGCCAGCCGCCACGCCACGCGATCTGCTTTGCCGCCTGATGCGCCACGCAGTGAAGCCGTGCCGCGCGAGCCGCCTTCAGCCTCGGCGGAGGATTCGAACGCTTTGGTCGGTGTGGCCGTCACAATGCTCACGACACCGCCAATGGCTTGGCTCCCCCACAACGTCGACTGCGCACCACGCAGCACTTCGATGCGATCGATGTCGCCGACCAATAAGTTGCCGAAGTTATAGCCGCCGCCGACGGAGGATGGATCGTTCAGCTTCACACCATCGATGATGACAACCGTTTGGTCAGTCTCAGCACCGCGTATGCGCAGCGATGTGGCACCGCCCACGCCGCCATTGCGCGTGACACTGACGCCGGGTGTTTGACTGAGCAGGTCCGAGACAACCACGGTTTGGGTTGATCTGATGACATCTTGGGTCAGCACCGTGATCGACGAGCCCACGCGATAAAGCGGCTGCGGCGAGCGCGTGGCCGTGATGACGATGTCCTCGATATCCGAGGGCGCAACACGTTGTGCCCACACCGGTGTAGACAGTGCAGCGACAACAAGTGCGGTGGTCCATAGTAAAGAACGCGCCATTGGTCTTTCCTTCCTAAAGCGGCACGCGCGCACGACGAAGGAAGACCAGAGCCGAAACCGACCTGCCCCGCCCCCGCGTACCACGCGGTGAACAACACACGCCGCCTCTCGGGAAAGACCCGTACGCGTGGCACACCCCGGCCAAACGAAGGACGACAGCGATAGGCAGGTCTCCTGGCTCGCGGGTCGTTGTCCGTTGCGCGTCGCCTTCCCGGATTTCAGCAAGCATCCAGTGGCTGGTTGACGCGCGGACTCGCCGCTTACAGTTGCGGGGGCAGCCCAGGTGTTACACCTGAGTTCCCTTTTCATCTTCTTTCGAAGAACCTATCGCAGAGGGGACATTACGATGGCGCGTGGCGAGGGTCAACGCGTTGTGTTGCAGTGCAGCGGCCATGCACCTGATAGAAAAAATCTGCAGGTGATACCGGCCGCCTGGTGGAATTTGATGGGTGTGAATTGTGGGGATTCGCTGCGGCGCAAAAACGCTAACGTCGTTGGGCCGTTTCTGGTTTGATGACATTTGCAACGTGTTGATGACGGAGTTGGAGGGGCACGCATGGGGCGCGAAGCAGTGGCGATGTGTCGGTGGCAAGGCGAGGTCGCCGAGGTGAAGGCCTTGCTGGAATCACATGAGATTATTTTGCGCGGTGACATCCGCGCGAAAATTTCCAGGGCCACGATTTCAGCGCCGAAGATCGACAAGGATGCGCTGGTGCTGCGCGCCGACGGCGAAACATTGCGCCTGGAACTCGGACTCAAAGAAGCCGAGAAATGGCTGACCGCCTTGCTTAAGCCGTTGCCGTCACTGGCCGAGAAATTGGGCGTCAGTAAATCGAGCAAGGCCTTTGTGATCGGCAAGGTTGATGATGCCGAGTTAAAGACGGCACTTGTGGGTGCCGCAACAAAGGCACCGAAAGACGCCGCCGTGCTGATTGCAATGCTCCGCAACGAAGCCGACTTGAAGGCCGCGATCAAAGCGGCACGTGGTGCGGCTCACGCCCCTGTTTGGTGCGTTTATGGCAAGGGCAAGTTTGCGACACTCAGCGATAGCGCCATCCGTACGACGATGCGCGCCAACGGCTTTGTCGACAACAAAACCAGCGGCGTGTCAGACCAACTGACCGCAACGCGCTATCGGCTAAAGCAAGAGCGCGACGGCGGATGAGCGTGCCCGGGCGCCAGCCTCACTGGGCCATCACCGCCACCTGTTAGCCGACCGTAGGCGACTGGTGAGGTCGACCCGCGCCTCTCCATGCCGTGAGAAAAAGCGCTGAATTCAATAGCTGAAGTGTAAAGTTTTCCGACACCCGGTTTTTGGGCGAAAACATATATTTATCAAAGAGTTGATTAAACAGAAGGTCGTTCAACGCTTGGTGGACTGTCGGAAAATTTTACACATTCCAGACCCGCAAATATCTAAGGCATTGAATTTCCATACAAAAATATCTGGCACGGTTTTTGCTTGGTGAACGTCAAAGCGAAAAACATTTCCACAGTTATGGAGGACCACATGTCGACATCGCTGCTGAGAAAAGTCTCGAAGGCTGCACTGGGCTTGGCGACACTAGCTGCGGTCTACGCTGCGCCGGCTCAGGCCGACGTGGTTGTGGTCGATTTTGATGCCGCGCCGACCGGATTTCTGACGAACTTTTACGCGAGCACGGCTGGAGTGACCTTCTCCGGCATTGGGTTGATGCCCTATTCCTTGAGCAGCAGCATCTACCCGGGCCTGCCCTCGAACTTCTATAACCCCGGAAACGCGGTCGGCAACGTGACCACCGCGCCGATTACCGCAACCTTCAACAGCGATGTCAGCAACGTCTCGATGATCTTCGCTGATACAGAGTTGGGATCGGTCTTGGGCCGCATATTGGCCTTCGACTTTCTCGGCACCCAAATCGGCGATACCGGTGCCGTCACCACGCCATCATTCACCTACCCTGGGTTCTCGACGTTGTCGTTGAATCTGAGCGGCATCCGCAGCATCGTATTCTTTTCCGATTCAGATGGCGCAGTTGTCGACAACCTCACGTTCACAACAGTCCCCGCGCCCGGTGCTTTCGCGCTGCTCGGCCTCGGGCTGTTCGGCATCGGCGGCCTGCGCCGCAATCGCAAAGTCGCTTAACGGAAGTACCACCACAGTCATTTCAAACGAAACGGAGTGTTTGCCATGATCAGCCTTAAAAACGTCGCTCGCGCATTTATTTTTGTTGCAACTGCCGCCTTAGCATCTCCAGCCGCTCAGGCGCTGCCGATCACCGACCCATCAACATGGTCCGGCTTTGGCCCTGGAACACAGACAATCACGGCAATTCCGGGCGGCATTCAGCTCGACTATCATGTCGGCTCATTCTTTTGCGCGGGCTGTGGAACAAACTTTTTTGGTTTCCAAACGATTGCCCCAGAAACCGGCACGCTGACGTTTAACTATACGTACAATTTGTTCAGTGCTTGGTTTCAGGCTTCGAGCGGTCTGTACGTCCGCATTAATGGCGGGCCCGTCGCCGTTTTGGACCCCTTCATTCCGAACGATGGCAGCGCAGCTGGATCGGGCTCGTTAAGCTTGTCGCTCGTCGCTGGGGACTTTCTGGATTTTATCGTCCAAGAATCTAACTTTGACTCGGCGCCGGACATTGGCGGGACGATCACACTGACGCAATTCTCGGGTGCCACAGGTGAAGCGTCTGTTCCCGCGCCCGGCGCTTTGGCGCTGCTCGGCCTCGGCCTGTTTGGCGTTGGTGGTCTGCGCCGCAATCGCAAAGCGGCGTAACCTCTCGCCGCTAGCGCGATACAGCTTCAAGGCCCCGCAGAAATGCGGGGCCTTTTGCTTTGTGGACGAGGCTTTGACCCAATGGTCCGAAGCGAAGCGACTGAAATGGCGGCAGAACGAAAATAAAATGCGCTTGCGCGCGCCAACTTTGCCCCGGCCCTACCTGCCGGCCGTCGCATCGGCCACGGTCGCGCGCATGAGGCCTTGGGTCATCATGGGCAGCGAACGCACACGAATGCCGCTGGCCGCAAATACCGCATTGGCAACGGCGGGGGCCAACGGCGGCAATGCGGGTTCGCCCACGCCGGTGGGCGGAAAGTCGGACTGAATAAAGTGCACGTTCACTTCGGGCGCATCGGCCATGCGCATGATGGGATAATCGTGGAAATTGCTTTCTTTGATACGCCCGCCTTCGATATTCAGGGACAGGTTCATCATGGTGCTAAGGCCATCGACCACCGAGCCCTGCACTTGGTTTTCAGCTCCACTTAAGTTCACAATGGGGCCGATGTCGGCGGCGACCGTAACTTTGTGAACCTTCACATTACGCTGCGCATCAACGCTCACCTCGGCCACTTCAGCCACGTGCCCGGCATGACTGAAATAGAATGCAAGACCCAGCGCTCGCCCGGCGGGCAGCTTAGTGCCCCAGCCGGCTTTTTCGGCCGCCAGTTTAATCACGCCCGCCGCACGGCCGGTGTTGAGCGCACCCGGCGTGCCGGGGGCCAACCATACGGGCTCGCCCATGATCTCGAGCAAAAATTCTAAATGGTCTCGGCCCGCCGCGGTGGCCAGCTCGTGAATGAAGGACTGGACCGCAAACGCCACCGAGTTCGACTTCGGCGCACGCCACGCCCCGCAGGGAATTTGCAAGGGCATCATGGTTTGCGCAATGTGCGCGTTGGCCAGCAGGGGTACGGGAAATTCCTCGGGCGTAATGTTGCCGCCAATAACGGGGGCCTTGCCGTCCGCCGTAAACGTCACGAAGTGATCGCGCAAACCGACCAGCTTGCCCTTAGCATCCAGCGCCCCGCTCAGCGCATGAAAGCCTCCAACGCGGTAAAAATCGTGGCGTGTGTCGTCCTCGCGCGACCATTGCAGCTTCACGGGCATGCCCGCTTGCTTGGAGATGGCCGCCGCCTCGCACATATAGTCATTGACCAAGCGGCGACCAAAGCCGCCCCCGGCGCGAGTTTGGTTCACGGTGACTTTATCTTCCGGCAATTTTAGCAGGCCCGCCACTTGTTGCAGGCCGCGCTGCGGGGTTTGTGTTGGTGCCCACAACTCAATGCTATCGCCCTTAAACCACGCCGTGCAGTTTTGCGGCTCCATGGGCGCATGGGGCAAAAACGGATAGCTGTAAAATGCTTCCACTTTTTTTGCCGCGCCTTTGAAGGCTTGGTCCACGTCGCCCTTTTTCACAATATCTTGCGCGCCGGCTTGAGAGGCAAGTTCGCGGGCTTTGGCGCTGGCCGCACTCCAACTGTCTTTAGATGCGGCGCTTTCGTCCCATTCAACTTGCAAATGACGCCGCGCACTAAACGCCGCCCATGTGGAGTCAGCGACGATCGCAACACCGGGCATGAGGTCTTGCACGACGCCGTTGCCGTCAAGCACGAACGCATCGCGCACGCCCGGCAGCGATTTGATGTGCTCTAAATTCGCGCCGACGACTTTGCCGCCGACAGCGGGGCACTTTTCATAGACGGCATAGCCCATGCCGGGCACAACTTGGTCGACGCCAAATAACGGCGCACCGGAAACAACCTTGGGGTTATCAACACCGGTGACGCGCGTGCCCAGCAGCTTGAACTGGTCGCGGGTTTTTAATGTCAACTTTGTCGCATCGGGCACAGGCAGCGCGGCGGCTTTGGTCGCCAATTCGCCGTAGCCGAGTTTGCGGCCCGTCGCTGCGTGCATCACAAAGCTATCGGCCGTCGTGCACTCGCCGTCCTTCACGCCCCATTGCTTGGCCGCAGCAGATACCAGCATGGCGCGCGCTGTGGCGCCAGCCCGACGCAACGGCTCAAAATTAACGGGGATGGATGTGGACCCACCGGCGACTTGGCGGCCATACAGCTTGGCGTTGATTGCCGATTGCTCGACCACCACGTCAGCCCAGGCGGCATCGAGTTCTTCGGCCACGATCATCGGCAACGATGTTTTCACGCCCTGCCCGACCTCAGGATTTTTGGCGTAGATCAGAATTTTGCCGTCGGTGAAAATTCGCAAGTACGCATTAGGCGCGAACTCTGTGGGCGACGTCGCAGCGCCAACCTCACGCGAGGGCGCGCCCATCCAAAAAGCCAACACCAGCCCTGAGCCCGCGCTGAGCTTCAGCAAAGCGCGGCGATCAAGCGCGGTGTTGGGTGCGGCCTGCAATTCGAACTCGGCCAACAGAGAGTTGAAATAAGCATCCAATGACGTGTGGACAGGCGGCTGTGCATTCATGGGATCGTGGTCCTATTCTAACATTCGCATGACAGCTCAAGGCATTATCTTGCGAATGTTAGAATCATCAGGACCACTATCAAATATCGCTTTGTCGTGGAACTTTGGATCTGCCATTCGCTTCTCAGACTCTCCGCAGCTCGTATCGCGAATGTCAAATCCGCGCCACTCGCTCCTGCAGAGCGATGGGATGACTATAACCCGAAAATCAGCCCCGCGTTAAGCGGCTGAAAACGCTGCAAAACGGCTCTTTGTTAAAGGTTTTACGGGCCGAATAATTGATGTGGCGACGCTTGGGGTTAAAGCTGCCATACCTATGGGGACAGGTCCCAAGCCCGAAAAGTGAGCCCGATGGCGTCTCAGATTTCTGTGTCGTCCAATGCGCAATACGGGGAACGTCTCTGGACGCAGTGGTACTGCACGCAGGCCTCGACCGAACGCATCGGCTCAATCACCTATGTTTTGGATTCTGTGCTCGACCCGGAGAACCCTTACACTGTGCTGATTAAGCAGGGCAGCATGCCCTTCCCCTCGCTCGAAAAGGCAGAGGGGTGGCTGCAAAGTCGCATTCGAACGGGATCAAAAATTGAACGGTGCTGACGTGGCGCGCTAATTTGCGGTGCAATTGTCCGCACTGGCAATTAGACTTTTCATCGCTCGCGCCATTTCAATTTTAAGGTCGCCGACGATGTCGAACCCGCACTACGAAATGATAACGGACTTTGCGCGCCCCGACCCTGAATGGGTCGCAAGGGCCGAGCCCCTCTACTATTGCCTGATTGGCGGCCTGGTCGGCCCACGCCAAGTTATGGACCCTGGAATCAAATCGCTCGATCCCTCGGCCAGCCCGCCTTGGAGGTTTTGTGGCCCCGCTTTCACCGTGCGTCCCGAAGACGCCGATGACCTGCTCATGGGACAAATTGCGGGGAAGTACGTTAAACCCGGGGATGTCGTGGTGGTTGATGCCGTTGGTTCGCGATTAGCAGCTTGGGGCGGCAGTATGGCGCATGGCGTAAAGGCGGCAGGAGCCGTCGGCCTTGTGATCGACGGCTATGTTCTCACCGCCGATGTGTTGCGTATGCGTGAGAACATCCCTGTCTTTTGCCGGGGCACGGTATCAATCTCGGGAGAAGGACAAAAGCCCGGGTGGCTGAATGTACCGGTCGTTTGCGGCGGAGTTATCGTTAATCCCGGCGACCTTATTCTTGGTGATGCCGACGGAGTTGTGGTCGTACCACGCGCGCGCATTGCTGAAACAATTTCTGCAATTGAGGCTCGAAATCAGCCGCGCTCGCGCGATGGCAGTATCGCTGCACGCAAACCAGACGCGCCGTTGTACTACAAAAGAATTGGTGCCGAAGATACGATTTCGCGCCTCGCCGCCGAAGGTAAGATCGCAATCAAGTAGTGGGTCTTAGGGGTCGACGTGAATGGACTCAAATTCAATCCGTGTGTTTTGCATGCCAAAGTCACGCAACCGCCCGGAGACGCCATGAAAGCGTGGCGAGTCAAATAGAAATAGCCCTGCTGCCTGATCGTGGTACCGCGCCATGATTTGCCTGCCGATTTGGGCGCGCGCAGCAATCGTCGGCGCAGCTTCGGCCAGCTTAAACAAAGGCTCAGCTTTTGGGTCGCAGTACATTTGGGGTTTCCAATCGCACGAATAGTACTTGAGCGCGCGAATGCCGTCGAACGCCGGTTCAGCACCGTAAATGAATGCGAACGCATCGCTGGTCCACTCGCCGGTGCGAAAAAGCTGGCCAAATCGAATGCCGGGTGAACTTCGGATCGTGGTATGAATTTTGACGTCTTCGAGGTCTTGAGCAATCTGCTGATACATCGCCCCGTCAGATCCTGACGAACCGACGACCGCCTCGAATGTGAACGCTAGGCCATCGGCATAGCCTGCTGCGGAAAGCAATGCGCGCGCGCGGGCTGGATCGTATGGATAAGGCAAGATTGATGGGTCGTGGCCAAGGACGTATTTCGCCGCCGCCTGCCCGCTAGGCGCAAAGGCCCCCGAAAAGAAAGCACGCACCAATCGTTCTTTGTCGACCGCGTAGTTCGCAGCCTGACGCACGCGCTCGTCGGCAAATGGCGACCCGGGCTTAGCGGCAAGAAACATGATGGCTGTCACCGATGGGATCGGCACCGGCAAAAGCTTTGCCCCGACAGTTTTGAGGGCAGCCTCATCATCAGCGGCTAACGCCAAGGCAATGTCGATCCGGCCCGCCAACAAGCCTTGCAACCGCGACGTCGCATCTTGTTGAAAAAGGATTTCGAGCTTGTCCATTTTTGGAGCGCGCCAGCTGGTGGGAACTGCGTCGAGCCTGATCCCTTCGGGCCCCCATTTTTCAACGCGGAACGGGCCCGTCCCGACGGGAGCGGCAGCAAAACCTTGCGGCCCAAGTGCGCGCCACGTGTTGGGTTCCACAATGAAAAGGACCGATGCCATATGAGGCAGCAACGGCATGGGATGGCGGGTTTTGATTTGCACCGTCAGGGGGTCGAGCGCCTGAAATTCCTGAACGTCGGTAAACTCAATCGCAACTAAATCACCCGGAAGCGGGTTCTTTGTCAGGTATGTCAGCGCCGCGACGACGGCCTCGGCATCAAAAGCTGTGCCATTTGAAAAGGTAACGTGAGGGCGTAATTTGAACGTCCAAACTTTCGCGGCAGCATCGCTTGACCAAGACAATGCAAGCCCGGGCGTTAACTGACCCTTCCCGTCAATGACGGTGAGCGCATCAAAGATTGCCGGTGCCACCAGCGTGTTCGCCGGCCCAGGAGCTTGATAGGGATTGCCACGCCCAATTGGCGGATTTGGAATCGCCAGTCGTAACGTGGCAGCAGCGCCAACGTTGGGTGTTGCCAGCCCGAGTGCAAGGCAGGCTATCGCAGCCAGCGACCTGGCCGCGGTCGCAACTTTAGAAATCTCGGTCACAGATTTGGCGGGCGGCGGCGTTTGGTGGCTTGCTCAAAAGCAAAGGCAAGCCCGAGGAGCCGGGGCTCGCTACACGCTTTGCCGCCGAAGCTTACGCCCAGCGGCGCGGGCTTTGGCGTAAAGCCGGCCGGGTAGCCGCCGCCGTTGGCCACCATGCCAAAGGGAACAATCACCGAAGGATAGCCCGCTTTGGCCAAAAAGCCGCTGCCACGGCTGCCCGCAAATATAAGCGCATCGAGTTTGTGTCGTTTCATAATGGCGTCCGCTCCTTCGGGCCCCACCAGGCGCAATTCGCGCGCGCGGTCGGCTTCGTAACGTGCGCGGTCTTGAACGACATCTTGCTCGTCAGAAATATCCATGGACGTCTGGCCGTATTTCAGCGTGCCCGCAGACGCATGCGCCAGATTCCAATTGCGCAATTCGGTGAGCGATTTGAATGGCGCCGCGGCCCCTAAGCTTTCCAGCCAAGCCGTGAAATCGCGCTTAAAACCGTACTTCAGCACCACAGAACATTCCATATCGCGGCCCTTGCCACCGCTCACCGCGGAGCAGGAGCCTTTTTTCATTACGTTTTGCGCAGCGTCTTTCGCCAACACGCTGGGCACATCGGCCGGGTCGATGACCGTGGCCCCTTGCGCCCGCAACACCGCGACAACCTCGTCGATCATCTGTTTTTGATCAGCCGGAATACCACCGCTGGGTTTTGTGTCGCCGGGCAACAGCACCTCGTCGATAAACCACGCCCGCGGCACGCCAATGCGAGCCCCTTTCAAGCTGTCGGGCTTGAGGAACGGGGTGTAATCGCCATTCGCCGGTGGCGTGCAACGCGTGGTCGCAGCATCGTGCGGGTCGGGCGCAGCGCCTTCCAGAACACCCAACAAAATGGCGGCATCGGTAACCGTGCGGGTCATCGGCCCGGCGGTGTCTTGGTCAAACGACACTGGGATAACACCGTAACGGCTGACACGACCGACCGTGGGCTTGATTGCGGCCAACATATTGGCCGAGGCCGGTCCCACAATCGAGACCGTGGTTTCAGTGCCAACGTTAGCCGCCCAAAAACTGGCCGCCGTCCCCGCACCTGACGACGAACTGCCGGTGGCCAAAACCGGGCGGCCATCATTCAGGCCTTCTCGCGGGTCGCGACGGGGGTCGTAAGGATTAAAGGCATACCCGCCTAAGGACGAATAATTGTTGGGCATCGTCAGCACCATCCAATTGGCCATCTCGGTCATAACCGTTTTGGCAATGATAATGGCGCCGCCCGCCCGCAAATTGGTGGTCAGTGTCGCCTCGTAGGGCGGGATCAAGCCATCGAACGCCAACGTGCCGGCGGTGGTGGGCATATTGGTCGTGTGAATATTGTCTTTCAGTGCAATCGGAATGCCATGCAACGGCCCACGCAGTTTGCCCGCCGCGCGCTCGCGGTCCAGCGCATCGGCCTCCGCCAACGCATTGGCATTCACCGTCATCACAGCATTGAGCTTATTTTCATAAAGACCCATTCGCATCAGGTACTGCGCGACAAGTTCGCGCGACGTGACACGACCGTCTTTCAGGGCAGCTTGCATGTCGGGGATGGTTGCCTCAACAACCGAGAAATCGGATGCACAGACTGGGCTAACGACAGCCAGAACCGCCGCAACCGCCCCCGATATGACAGATTTCATCATAGCCCCTCCTATCGCCCTGCCGGATCAGCATAAATGGCTCCCCGAGCATGGCTGGTGTTTACATTTTAGTAAATTTTTTTCGGTAGCTAATCGCAAATTTACGACCAATTCGCATTTCTTTCTTGTTGTGACGACCCTTGCATGGCGCGCGTAAAAGAAGACTACCGAAGCCTGACTGGCCCTCAGAAAGCCTCCATTATGCTGCTCTCGCTGGGGCAAGACCAATCAGCGAAGCTGTTAAGCATGATGGAAGACGACGAGATTAAGGAAATCTCGCAAATTATGTCGGGCCTGGGAACCATCGGCTCCAATCTTGTTGAGCGTTTGTTTGTCGACTTCGCCGACGCCCTTTCAAACACTGGTTCGCTGATCGGCAGTTTTGATTCCACCGAACGACTGCTTACAAAATCGCTGGGTAAAGAACGCGTTGCGGCAATTTTGGAAGAAATTCGAGGCCCTGCCGGACGCACGATGTGGGACAAGCTGAGTAACGTTCACGAAGCGGTGCTGGCCAACTACTTAAAAAACGAATACCCGCAAACGGTGGCCGTTGTTCTGTCAAAAATTAAAGCTGATCACACCAGCCGCGTGCTCGCCATTCTGCCCGAAGGGTTCGCGATGGAAGTGATCATGCGCATGCTCCATATGGAAGCCGTTCAGAAAGAAGTGCTAGAAGGCCTTGAGCGCACCTTGCGGACCGAGTTTATGTCAAACTTGGCGAAAACCGCCCGTGTCGATCCACACGAAATGATGGCCGAGATTTTCAACAACTTGAATCGCGAAACCGAAGCCCGATTCATGCAGGCCCTGGAAGAACGTAACCGCGATTCCGCCGAGAAGATTCGAAACCTGATGTTTACCTTCGAGGACTTGGTGCAGCTTGACTCCGCAGGCGTACAGCTCTTGCTGCGCACAGCAGACAAAACCAAGCTGGCGCTGGCATTGAAAGCTGCACCTGACGCGCTGAAAGATCTGTTCTTCCAAAACATGTCGGGCCGCGCCGCCAAAATGCTGCAAGAAGATATGGCCGCCCTTGGCCCTGTTCGCTTGAAGGATGTGGAGGAGGCCCAAGCCGTGTTGGTGACCGCCGTGAAAGAACTAGAGCAATCTGGCCAGATCACATTGGCCGACGCCTCAGAAGCCGGAGAGATGGTGTACTAACAAGAGCGCACTAACGGCCTAAGCGGCAGCGGTCTTGCGCATTTCATCGACTAAGTGGCCCTGAAATAGATTGATTCCCAACTCCTCGGCAATCTCAAACGCGCGTGGGGCATCGACACGCACCAAGATCGGCGTCACGTTTGAATCTTGCATGTGCGCAATTGCGCGCTTGCGCTGCCTTAAAATCTCTTCGCTGCCATCCTGCCAATGAATTTTGCAGTAGTTTGCGCTTAGTTCACTCAGGTCGACCAACCCGGCCGTTGGCGGAAACACCTGATCGACAATAATGCCTGCGCCCTTGGCTTTGATGAGGCCCAATGCCACTTGGAACTCGTCAAAATTCTCCATGATATTGGCCTGCCGGAACTCGACGTAGAAGTTCTTTAGTTTCTCGGGCGGTGTATTGGCCAAGAACGTTTCGAATGGTTCGGTAAAAATAGTCTCGACATTCAAATTCAGCGACCACGGCCCCGGGCACTCGGGCAGCAAACCAACCGAACCCAGCATGATTTGATCGAGTGTTAAAGTAAATTCGTTGAACAATCGCCCCGAGCCGCGCATGTCGACATCGACGAACAACGGCTTACGAATGAGATCGATGCTAAAATAGAACTCGCTGATTTTGCTGGAATACCCACCTGCATCGCGCAAAACAACGTCTTGGCTTTTCACGAAGGCTTTCACAAACTTGTCAGAACCGAATTTGCTGTATGCGAGCGTGACTTTCTGAATGTCGGCCTCAGTCAGCCCCCGCTTCTTTGTTGGATCGCTTGCAGGTGCGGCGGCAACCTCTGAGAATTTAGCAATGCGCGCCGCCGCCGAGCGGTAGTCCGCCGCCAAATCATAACTTAACGCCAATCGACTTTGATCAATCGAACCAAAGGTGCCGGGATAAAGGCGATCAATGGCTCTGAGCACATCCACTTTGATGTCGCGAACGAGGCTGAGGATCGACAATTCCGATGTTTTGACCAACAGAGCGAAGTCAACGCTGGAGACCTGATAGACAGAAGCCCCGCGGCGTAGCGCTATGGGGCTAATTGCCTGAAGTACAGAATCAACCAAAGCATTGGTGCGTTTGTTTTCAGGCAGCGCACCTGACAAGCAAACGACCATCAGATACACGCCGCTCTCGGGCGATTGGCGCCATTGCGACATCGACTGCACTAACGCCCGAAGATCTTGCAGTTTGACTTGGGCCTGGCCGACGACAAGTTGATGGAGGGAGAGCGAATTGGGCTCGGACATCTTCAGTGCACCCCAAGACTTGAAGCGACGGGCGCAGCCGAATGCTCGAGATAAATATCGCGGTTCAAATTTGCGGCGACAAAATCAAGGTTGATGCTTCGGAAGTATGGGTGAAAATTGATTGGCGCAATGAACGCCATCCCCGCTTCGCCATTGGCCCAAACAGGCACCACCTCGCCATGCAGATTGGCTTGGGTCGCGCTTGCGCGCAACATCGCGATCTCGGCTTGCAACTCTTCAGGGCTTTTAGCGCCGTAACCGGAATCAACCGGCACAATCACCAAATCAATGCCTTGAACCCGAAGATGCGCCACTTTTATTCTTGTTCCGGACGACTCCGAGAGCAAGAGCGCGTCCGAAGCCGTCTCCGCCGCAGCCGATGCATCATTTGCGTGCAACGATTGCGACACCAGCTCGGTAAGTGAGTCACGGTCGAATGCACCGACAATATGCCCGTTCACACGCAGCGCTTTCGCCGCTTGCAAAACACTGTCATCACGCCGCTTTAACATCAGAATAAATTTCGTCTCGGATAACAAGCGTCCGCCGTAGCGCCCGCCGCGCAGGTTTTGCAAAAACTCTAGGCCGGATAGCGGTTGAAACTCGTGCGCACAAATCACGCAATCGACAGGGGTACGTGGATCTTGCATTACGCGCAACGCAGCCAAAGGAGAGGATGTATGGCGAACATGCAATGCTGAACTGAGCAACAAATAGCGCTCTAGCAGCTCGCGGCGCGGCACGATGTCATCGATCAACATGAAGCGCGTGCGCTGAATGGTGCTCTCAGATTTGGAGGCAAGATTGTTCATGATTGAGCGAGTTAGATGTTTGACGTTCAGAGTGCGGCAAACACGTCCCCAGCCACCGCGAGCTGAACAAAACCATATTTGTTAGAGTTATGTCCAACTAACAGCTTTAGCTTTCATCGCAAACGCGATTCTTATTTTCGATTCGAAATCATCGGACTCGATGGACTTTCATCACAACGCATGTTGTTCGCTGACCAAGGATGTTCGCGAGTCAAAAGTTTCCGGGGTTGAATAACACCGCGCAAAAGACCGCCTTAGATTGAGGTCACATCAGGTTTAAGCACACGCCTAGATATGAGTATCGGGAGTCATTACGCCCTCTGGGTGCAATCAACTTTCGCGTTCGAGGATTTCAAGGGCAACGCGCTCGCCAGAGGTGGCTGCAGCCTCCATTCCGTTTTCCATGCTGCGTGTCTGCTCCCCTGCCAGATGAAGGCGCCCATGAGGGGTTGCCATGACACCCGCCCAGGGCGCGACTTGACCCGCATCGAAAACATGGCGGCAGCACCCAGATGCCGAATGTTTAGCCCAGGAATGAACCTTGAGAACTTTGAGGCGACCTTTGGTCGACGGTCGAATACGCGCCAGTTCGCTGATGACGAACTCGCCCACAACGTCCGTTGGCAGTTGATCTAATCGATTGGCTGCATTGCCGTTGACCCAGCAATCAAGCGCATAAATCTCGCTGGCTTCGCTGACGCGCGCAAACACGCGCTCGATTGCGGTATCGGTAAACAGGCTGGGTTCGCCAATATCAGACTCCCAGAAGGCTGATGTAAATTCCATAAAAACGCGCACAGTATTGCCGTGCGACGAGTGCAGCACAGCATCAGCCTGCGGCCCCGCAAAGCCGGGATTAACATCAATATTTTTCAGCGCGGAAAAAGGAACGGCTGAGACCGCGTACTTTGCCTTATAGCGATGACCATCGATGGTTGTCACTTCAACGCCGCTCTTGCTCATCTCAATACTGCCCGCCGCCCTGTTGAGAAACAGATCACCCTTCAAGGCTTTGGCCATCGCCTCTGGAAGGCGTTGTGTGCCGCCGGCAATTTCGTTGTACTCATAACCCGCATCGCTGCCGGCTTGATAGGTTGAGCGATTCTTTGTGTCGGAATTATTGATTCCCCATTGCAGCAGCTTGATGTCGCGCAAATAACCCAATGCCGAGCACGAGGCGAGGCTGCGCGCATTGATGCTGATATCGATAAGCCGAAGCGCCTCGGCGGACGCGCCTAAATCACGCAAATAGCGATCAAGCGGGACGTCGTATTTCGAATACGCCGCTTCCGTCCAACTTGCCGGATCAGACAGCGGATTGCTTTTGGACATGTAGAAAAACTCAAGCGCATCGGGCTGGATGCCGCGTTCTGCATCGTTGGTTTTATTTGCTTTCGACTTTGCCCATGCCGACGAGGGCATGAGCGAGCCGTTGACATAGTTCCCCATGGCGATGCGGCGCGGCACGGGCACGAGAGGCACCTTGAGGCGCGTGATAAAATCACGCAGCCTGGCGTAGTACGGCCCGACCGTCTGACCGCCTGTATTGGTGGGGCCGACCGACAAATCCAGGGTCTTCGTACGGCCACCAACATAATTGGCAGCTTCCAGCACAATGACCTTGAAACCTTGAGCCTCGAGGTTGAGCGCGGCGCTGAGGCCTGCCAATCCTGCGCCAATGACAATCACGTCTGCGGATTCTACGGCCAACGCGCGGCGACTAACCGTTGAGGCTGCGATTAACCCCGTCGATATCACGGCGAGGTTGCGACGGCTGATCAGATGGCTGCGTTTTCCGATAATGGGCATGCCATTACTCCAATTGTGAAAGAACCTGGGCCGTCGCGCTTCGGCACAGCGCGAAATTCATGTCATGTCGCAACATCAGGGGGTAAGCCCGAGCTCGTGGTAGTTGATAAAATCAGCGTCCAAGCGGAAGCCTGTCACTTTCGGCGATAAACCGGCGAACATGGTCGTTTGGAATAGAAAAACGGCGGGCGCAGTCTCGACATACTGAGCCATGATTTGCTGGCGTAGTTTCAGGCTTTTGTCAGGATCCGTCTCGCGGAAGGCCTCGCGTACGGTTGGCATAATCTCCTGGTCGCACCACCAAGGGTCTGGGCGCATGCAGCTGTGCATTAACATCGACCGCAAGACATCAAGTGCAGGTGCTGTCGGCCAGGGTGCAGCGAACATCTCGCCGTCGAATTTGCCGCGGCCAAGTTTTGTAACGAACTGCGGTGCCGGCGTCACACGAATGGTCACCGCAACACCGACGGCGGCAAAGTCTGCTGCAATTTGCTGAAAGATCGCGGCGTCATTGGGTGCCGATCCGGTTGTCACCTCAAGGGTCACCGGAAATCCATTGGGGTAACCGGCCGCCGCGAGCAACGCCTTTGCCGCGGTCGGATCATAACGCGACGCGGGCAAATCTGGGTTATAGCCCAGCACGGTTCGAGCTGCCGGCTGATTGGCCGGGACCGAGCGCCCACCGAGCAACTGCTCTATAATGCGCTCTCGATTCACAGCAAGGCCTAGCGCGCGGCGTACCCGAATGTCGCGCCATGGCCCATCAAGATTCATGTTGAATGAAAGCCCATTGACTGATGGGTACGTCCACGACACGCCAATGCCGCCACCGGCTTGTATTGCCGCAATGTCATCAGGGCCCAACATCGTAGCGATATCCAGGCGGTCGGCCATTAAGGCCTGAACGCGCGCTGATGCATCTGGGATACCCAGAATCTCGACTTTCGAAACCTTCGGTTTGTTCCAAGCCTTTGGCACCGCAGTGAGGGTCCATCCGCCGGCTGAGATCCGCTCTGCTCGATACGAACCCGTACCAACGGGCGCGCGCGCAAAGCCCTCAAGGCCAAGCTTGCGCCACGCGTTCGGCTCGGGGATCAGCAACGCTGCGGCATAACGCGGCCAACTGGGCAAAGGTTCGGTGGTCGTAATATCGACGGTCCGAGAATCAATCGCGCGCGCGGCCTTCAGGAAGCGCGTTTCCGTCCGCACCCCCTGCCCCACGCCCGCCTCGCTGACCAGGAATTCAACAGCCGCAACCACGGCATCGGATGTCAGCGGCTCTCCGGTTGAAAAAAGGACATCATCTCGCAATGTGAAGCGCCAAGTGACCGCGTCGACAGGTTCCCATTTTGTTGCAAGCCACGGCTTCAAATTGCCCGCGGCATCAAACCGAGTCAGCGCATCGAAAACAGCGGCCGTGGTAAAGATGGTCGGCGGCGAAGCGCTGCGAAACGGGTTGCCCAGACCCAGCGGCAACGCATTCACGCCAATGCGCAAGGTACCCTCGGCGTGTGTCGATTGACTGGTGAATAGCAGTAGCGCGGCAAAAACGACACGCCACCCCGGCAAAAGGGTCGAAATTGATTTCAGCCTCATGATCATAAAGTGTCCCCGATTCCGGCTTCGTGAATCCGAAGCTAACAGTTTTGCCAAGGCCACGAAATCGAGATCATGCGGTCGCAAGCTGCACAATGACAGCTTACACCGCACATGACCTTGTGAAAGCGATGGCTATCGTCGGCGCGCGCACGGGAATCGATCGGCGCCACCGTGGAAATTGAGTCAGCGTATCATGCCTTCAATATTTTGTGGCCGAGTAGGCGACCCAGGGCCAATGCCGGCGTCACGCTCATTCCGCCGCACACCGAGTTCCCCATCATCTGCCCCATGCCAAGCAATTCACCTGCGGCATAGAGCCCTTTGATCGGCGAGCCATCCTGCTTAATGACGCGTAAATCGCCGTCGACAGCAACACCGGCATAGCTCGTCAGGCCCCAGCTATTTGTCTCGACCGCATAGAACGGAGCTTTGGCGATGGGACGCGGCATGAATTTGCGCCCCATTGCATCCGCCGCCTTTCCTGATTGAGCCAAGTTGTACGACGCAACTGTTTTGGCAAGGCCTTTAGCATCCAGTCCGGCTTTAACAGCCAGCGCTTCAATCGTGTCGGCTTTGTAGAAGTACGGAACATCGCCGGTCTTAAAGGCGTCGGCGGTATCTTCCGGGCTCCAAGGGCTGCCAAAACCGCTGCCGATGAGGCGTGGCGCTTTGGAATAAATTTCGTCGTCAAACACCATCCAACATTTTTCGTCGGGCTGCTTGGCCAATGCCTGCTCGTAGGCGTCGTGGCTTAGAATATCTTCACGCAAAAATCGCTGGCCTGCCCGATCAACAATGATTTCCCAAGGTGGCCGATCACCGGGGAAATGCCGAGCCATGCCACGTAACTGTGTTGGCCGGTCACTGTCAGCCAAAATAGCGCCAAACAGCGGCGTGTGGTTCTGACCACCACGGATATATCCGCCAACGGCGACTGCCATGGTCAGGCCAGCGCCCATGTTGTACGGGTAGGTAATATTTGTGTGAAGTGGGGCGTGCTCAAGTTCCTGAAACATTTTGGGATTAAACATGTATCCACCCGATGTCAGCACGACGTTTTTGCCCATCACGCGCTGCATCTGCTTATCATTTTTTTCGACCGCCACGCCGACGACTGCGCCAGATTTGTCGGTAATCAGCTCTTTGGCCTCGGTCGTCAGCATCAGCGTCACCCGACCAGATTTTAGGTGCGGGTTAAGCTGATCTTCGAGCACTGCCAAAATGGCGCGGCCCCCGTCTTTCGCCCATGCGTAACGAGCCCTTGAATAGGGTTCGTGGGTTGTGCCCGTGACCGGGTGTTTGGGATCAGCGCTAAATCCGTGGTCGGTCAACCAATCAAAAACCGGCGCGGCGTTGTCGGTGGCCAGCTTCAACAGGACGGGATCAGCGGTTCCCTTGCTGATCCGCATGACATCATCAAAATGAATCTGCGGCGCGTCGTCGATGCCTTTCGACTTTTGAAGTTTTGTTCCTGCAGCGCTCATTTGGCCGCTTGAGAGGTGCAGCGTGCCACCAATAGCGCTCGCAGTTTCGATAACGGCAACCGAGAGCCCTCGCTGCGCGGCGAAAATTGCCGCCGGCAATCCGGCATTGCCGGCACCAACAATCACCACATCGTAGGTCTTGGCATCAACAGCATGCCCCGCGCGGGCGAAAAGGCCTGTGGCAGCGGCACCTTTGATAAAGGTGCGTTTCGATTTCGAAAATGCAGACATCGTGAGCTTCCTGTCAGGGAAAGATTGCCGGACCACCATGGGCCTGATGGGAATGGAGCGTAGTCGAACAGTGCTTTTTCGCCAAATGATCTCATCGGCCAGGACCGGACAGCGTTCAGGAAACAGTGCGATCACACCAGGTCGCGCATTCGGTTCAGATCGCCTCGGCCATGAAAAGGTCGAAAATCGTCAGATTGCTTTGGATGCGGCAGATTTGCAGCAGATTCAGCCGGATCAATTTGGCCATAAGCCCTTGATATTTCGACATTCAGGCCCAGGGCGTGGAGTGTCGGCCAACAGGCCTACCTGGCCAAAGCATCGGGACTGAGCGTAAGTTAAATGGAACGGGTCAGACAACGCGTGCCCAAAGCACATCAAGACTGGCTCTACAAATTGCAGTGTCATTTCGGACCAGCCACTCGGCGACCCAACAAGGAGATAAGCGATGACGTCACAGCCGACTTTTAAAATCTCGCGTCGCGCCCTGGCCGCTGCCACGGCAACCATGGCTGCGCTACGGGCGGGCGGAACCATTGCGCAAGATGCGCCGGCGCCAGTGAAGTACAAGCCCAATCCGCCGCCGCAGAAAATTACGCTACCAAAAATGACACGTGGTTATGTGAACGGCCCTTTTGGGCAGATTCATTACCAAGATGGCGCCAACAATGGGCTACCGCTGATTCTGATCCATCAAGCGCCGATGAGTTCTCGGCAATTTGAAAGCGTATTTAAACCTTTCATGGATCGTGGAATCCGACCGATTGCAATTGATTGCCCAGGATTTGGCATGTCTGACGTCACGACGTTCGTGCCAAAAGTTGAAGACTGGGCCAAAGTCGTACCGCCGGTCCTCGACCATTTGGGTCTCAAAAAAGTTGATGTCTTGGGGCATCACACGGGCGGCATGGTGGCCACCGAAGTCGAGCAGCAGTTTCCTGACCGCGTGCGAAAGTTGGTGATCGGTGGGCCATTCCCAATGACCGAGGCCGAACGGCAGAAATTTTTGGATGGAAACCAACGCAGCGAAATTGACTTCGTCTATAAAGACGATGGAAGCCACATGGCCGAGGCCTTCATGGTCCGCTACCGCATGTATGCGAGCGGCGGACAGGCGCCTGATGCAAAATTAATTACGCGATATACGGTAGAACGATTCACAGGATATGGCCCCTTCTGGTACGGCCACCATGCAGCGTTCCTCTACAATCACAACGCGTCGATCCCAAAGATTAAGCACCCCACCCTCATTATTACTAATACGGGGGACCAGATTTATAAGAACGCCCAAGAGACAATGAAAATGCGGCCCGACTTTTCATATGCAGAGCTTAAAGGTGGCGGCGTTGATATCATCGACCAGCAACCCGAGGCGTGGGCCGACGCGGTTGCGAAATTTTTGAAGACATAATGATTCGGGGGCGACCGCGAACTCTCCGCCGTCTGCAGTCGATCGATTGGATAGATCGACATGCGAGCGGCGGTTAGCCACCCAAATAAGATCTGCGCAAATGGGAACTAAATGCGGGGCGCCGGTGGTTGCGGGGCCTGGATGTGGCCATAACCCCCACAAGCAAAGGATCCGATTTAGGGTCGCTTAAGCAACTTTTGGCACTCTGAGAGACCTCTAATCAGTCGATTTTGGCATCGTGCTGCTCAGATTATTGGCGGATACAGATTAGAAGATCATTGATGCCCGGTAATTAATCTTATCGTTCATCAATCACCTCCGGTCGAGGTGATGCGCGGGTGCCTGCATCCGTGCGACGGCTGAACCATGTGAGTCACATGTCCCGAATGCGGGAGTGTTGCTGCCGATTATACTCCGATTTGAGCCAATAATGTTTGAACGTCATGATTTAGCATCTCAGAATCCTTCGATATGCGCTGGGCTGCTTCAAGCACTTGCGCCGCCGGAAAGCAAAGAACCCATATTGTTTTGGTAAGCCACTGCTTGGTTTGGTTTGACTTTATTCGAGCGGGCTTGGCGTTGACATCACCTGGATAGATGCGTACTTCCCCACATCGCGCAAACAAGATTGCCTATCAGTTGCTGATTACCTTGTTCGGCCGTAGTTCAATGCTCTTAAGCAGATGCATGAGCGTTTCGAGCAACACAGGTTTGTTAATCCTCCGCCACCCTAGGTAGGCGATCAATTGCACAGGGGTTCCGACTGATCCGCAGATGATAGCTCCAGGAATATCGTAACCCTTCTCCTTAATTCAAATTCTTCTTTTGCGACGTCTGCTTGCAGTTGTTTCAGGTCATCGAATGAATCGTTGACGTCGGAAAACTGCTTTTTCAAAATGACCTGACGGCTTTTTTTGTACCGGTCGATTTGAGAGAATTGACCCTGACAGGAGGAGCTGAATATGGGCAAACGTGGATTAGGCGCAGAGCAGATTGTTTTCAAGTTAAGGCAGATCGAGGTGC